>JBIOJM010000476.1:0-5914 GCA_044450785.1 Isosphaerales bacterium | reverse complement strand
GCGCTGAAACCAGCCTTGTCGCTTCAATTCCAACGACTGGAACCTCCGCCACTCGCGCCAGTCAACCGGCAAGACGTCAGGTGGTCGCATCCTGCCATCTTACCGAAAAAGTTTAACCTTCTTTGCGCGACGGTCAGTAAGCCCTGGGATGTCGTCGAAGGTCGCCACGGACGGTCCATTTGAAGCCGTACTGGGGAAAACCCGCCGTACGGAGTTTTAGAGGGGGAAGGGGAAACCCGAAGCTCGATCGAGCCCGCCGGGCGCCCCTTCCCTACTCGGCTCGCGGCGGGCGTTGTGGCAAGGCAACTACGAGGTGGCCGAGCTCACCGGCAAAGTTGGCAGGCCGGAGGACGCGCTGTCGGCGCACCGGCAGGTCCTGGCTGCGCGCGAGGCGCCGGCGGCCGGATCGCAGGCTGATCCGGAGCTCAAGGCCGACGTGGGGCGGAGCCTGACGGCCGTGGCCGGTCTGCTGGAGAGCACCGGACGGACCAAGGAGGCGGAGGCGACGTACCGCAAGGCCGAGACCCTGCTGATCGAGCTGGCCCCGACGCTGGCGGACGCCGCTGCGGCGCGGGCTGTCCTGGCTAACTGCCGGTCGCGTCTCGGCTGGCTGCTCCACGCCACGGGCCGCAGCGACGAAGCCCTGTCGGTCTACCGCCTGGCGCTTGCGGACCAGGAGGCGCTAGCCGCCGCCCGCGGGGCGACGACCGAGTCCCGGCGGGGCCTGGCGGACACGATTCACCGGGTCGGCACTTTGCTGCGGCAGATGGGCAAGCCATCGGAAGCGGAGGCCGAGCACCGCAAGGCCCAGGCGCTCTATCAGAAGCTCGCCGACGCCAACCCCAGCGAGACGGCGATCGGGGAAGGTCTGGCGGTGAGCCACTACTACATCGGCAGTCTGCTGTCCGTGAGAGGCGACACCACCGGGGCGCTGGCGGCCTACGGCAAGGCGGTGGCCATCCTCCAGGAGCTGGCCGACGGCGACGCCAAGCTCCTATCAGCTCGCGACTGGTTGGCATTCGTCCACAGCGTCAAGGCCGACGAACTTCGCCACATGGGCTCTAGCGCCCTGGCCCGCGACGGCTACGACCGGTCGATCGCGATCAAGGAACGGCTGGTGCAAGACCATCCCCAGCACCCGTATTGGCGCAGACAGCTCGCCGGTAACGTGCGGGGCCGCGGCCTGGCCCGGCTCGACATGGGCGACCTCGCCGGCGCCGCGGCCGACGCCCGCCGGGCGCTGGGGCTCTTCGGCGGTTTACCGGCGCCAACCGGCGACGATTGGTTCGCGACCTCCTGTTGTCATGCCGCGCTGGCGGGCCTGGCCGGCCGCGACGCCTCGGGCGTCTCGGCCGGCGAGGCTTTCTCCGAGGCCGACAAGGCGATGGCCCTGTTGCAGAAGACGGTCGGCTCGGGCTACCGCAACCCCGACGCTTTCCGGACCGAGTCGGCCCTCGACCCGCTCCGCAACCGGCCCGACTTCCAGCTTCTGATGATGGACCTGGCCTTCCCGGTCGAGCCGTTCGCCCGCGGCGACTGAGCCTCTCGGCCCCGGGCCCCCCGACGGGCGGACCAAGCGATTTCCCGATCGTTCCCACCCAACCCGCTCGCTCAAGTTTTCGGGCTCTAGTTTACTGCGCACGGTCGAATACGCCGGTCCGAGCCGATCAAGCAGAGTCCTTCGCGCGAGCCCCAGTCCGGGCCCAATCGGGGCGTTTCTAAGATCTTTCGGTCGCCTTGGACAGTGTGAAATCTCCTGCTGAGACGATGCACCCGTCGGTCAAGCGCAAGGGCGATGCATCTTCTGCGGGTAATCACCGTTCATCAGAAGATCTCGATTATTGGGCCATCCGGGATCGTAAGCGGCGACAGAAATCGCAAGAGCCGTACCCAGCCCTGGCAGCGATCGTCGGTGCGGCAGAACGCTTCCAGGAGCGATTGCGGCAAGGCTGTAATCTCGACAAGAGGCACCAGACGACCGCGCGCGACCTTCCAGAAAGGTGTCCGCGGAACGTGGTCGCGCCAGAACGCCTGCCATCGAGCAATGGTCGCTTTGTCAACGCCGAACAACCTCGAAAGCTCGCGGACTCGGCGCGGCGTTGGTCCTTGCCGCATGGCGCTGATCAAGATGACCACGGCACCAAGGTATACCTTCCTGCCGAGAAAACGCACGGACGGCGGTGTCACCCTCTTTCTGCAGCCGTCACGATCACAACAGAAGCTGAACCGGTGGTTATACTCCTCGGGTAGATCATCAGGGCCGCCCCGAGGGGACCTCGCCGCCGTCATGACGCTGGGATCGGCATCAGCCCGGCCCGAGGCCGCGACCCTCGGAAGGATGCTAGCCGCCGCCCCGTGGTATCTGGCCCATGATGCTGATGAAGCTGGCGACCGCTCCGCCTCGGGGTGGCCCGCCCGTGCGATCCGAGTCAGGCCCCCGGCCCCGTACAAGGATTGGACCGAGGCCGCTGTTGACGGCGTCAACCTATGCCGCTGGTGGACTCACCTCCTCGGGGGGATCGAACGCCCGCCGCTCCGAAGCTGGGAGGAACTTGCTGCCCAACGATGGGGACTGGCCCGAGGCGACCCGACCCCCGGCATCGTCATCGACAAGCCGATTCGATCGCGGCAGCAGATCTGAGGAAGACGCCATCTTCCATCACGCTCAACTTCCGGCTCCAAGCGTGCTGCTAACCGAGCTGAATGTGCCGCTAATACTCTGACCGAGCGAGGTAACAACGGCAACGCAAGCGATGACAATCAACGACAGCATGACGGCATACTCAACAGCGGTCGGGCCGTCTTCACTGACCAGGAATCGGGAGATCGATCGAAGGGCGAGAGACACGTTGTGTTCTCCGAAAAGAGGAGGAAGTGAGAGATCGAACTGGTTCTGGCTTTCAGCCTTATTACGCACGCCCTTGACCAACGGTGACGGACGGGAGAACAAAAAAAAGACAGACGTTGTTTCAAGGCTACACCCATGAGACGCCGCCATCGACCAGCCCCTGGTCAGCTTATGCTGCTGTTCGTGGCCGCCATCGGCGACCCGGCCCCGCCGCCCGTAGTGACCCGAGAACGACCGCCGACACCACGCCCGATGGATCGGCCCTCTTGGCGACCACGACGCCTGAGAAGCAAAGCAAGGCCCCCCGAGGCGACGATGGACTGGAAGGTCGATCGGTTCGTGCGAAAGGGAGCACATTGTTGCCTATGCCGCACCTGGCCCGCCCCCGTGGAAAGCTGGGTGAGTGGTCGGATCATGCTGACGTGTCGGACCTGCTCAGAGAAGGCGAGCACTCCGGCCCGCCTGGAAGAAATCGCCTCGGTCGAATGGAATTGAACCGGCCGCAAAGCAGACAGAGCATACTTGCTTTCCTGAGAAGCATCGCGTAGGATGATGAGCATGGCGACCAAACGGAAGCGATTGAGCGATCAGATACGTGACGCGGTGGACGCCTCGGGCATGAGCCGATACGCCATCTGCAAAGCGATCGGGTTGAGCCAAGGGACGATGTCCCGATTTATGAGCGGACGATCAGGAATCTCATCGGAGACTATGGACCGGATCGGCGAGTTGCTTGATCTGGAAATCAGGCCCCGCCGCAAGACGAAAGGACGTTGACCGATGGCGGAGAAACTCATCAAGCGTGGCGGAGTTTGGTACTACCGATTCACGGACGCCGATGGACGGCGGGTGATGCGGAAGGGTTGCCCCGATCGGCGAGCAACCGAGGAAATGGCCGCCGCCGCCAAGACGATGGCCGGCAAGATCCGCGATGGGTACGTTGACCCCAAGGACGTTGCCTATCGCGACCACGAAGCTTTGTCTCTCGATGCCCATCTTGACGCCTGGGTTGAATCGCTCCGATCCAAGGGAACAACCCGCCAGCGCGTTAAGCTGCATGCCTCCCGCGCCGCCCGCGTCGTGGCCCTGATGAAGGGAGCCAAGCTGAGCGACATCGAGGCACCCAAGCCGGCGACAAGGGAAGGGGTGGCACGTGCCGAAGCTGGGTTACGCAAGTGCGTGGCATCGTCGTGCCTCTCTGATCTAACGACCGAGCGAGTTCAGAACGCCCTCGGTAGACTCCGAAGTGAGGGTCGATCGTTGGCGACCTGCAACCATCATCGAGCCGCCGTCAAGCAATTCGTCAAGTGGTGCTACGATACCCACCGAATCCGCGAGGATGCCCTTCGAGGAGTGGTGGGGTTCAACGCCAAAGAAGACCCCCGGCATGAGCGGAGAACGATCAGCCTCGATGAGCTGCGATGCTTCATTCAGGCCGCTCAAAGAGGCGAGCCGTTCAAGAGCATGACTGGCCCCACCCGAGCACTCTGCTACCGCCTGGCCGTCGCCTCGGGTTTGCGTTACTCGGAGATCGCCAGCATCCTCCCCGAGTCGTTTGACTGGAAGGCCCCCGGTGTGACCGTGGCCGCTGCCCACGCGAAGAACGGCAACCTGGCAACGCTTCCCCTCCCGATCGACCTGGTGGACGATCTGGCCGCCTACGTGGCCCCGCTGCCCCCTGGGAAGCCGATTTTCCCGTTGCCCCACGACAAGGGAGCCGCGATGGTGCGTAGGGACCTGAAAGCCGCCGGCATCCCCTACCAGGACGCCGCGGGGCTGTTCTTCGACTTCCACAGCCTGCGATGCGAGCTGGCGACTCTGGCGGACGCCGTGGCGGTGTCTCCGCGAGTCGTTCAGCGGATGATGCGGCATTCCAAGCTGGAGATGACCGGCCGCTATACCATGCCTCGAGTCGTGGACCTGGAGAACGCTACTGGGTTGCTTTCCAGTCTCAAGCCCGAGGGTGACAGGCCCGAGGCGTTGGCCGCAACGGGGACCGATGGGGACGGACGTTCAACCCATAAGCAACCTCTTGCTCCTTATTTGCTCCAAATTGGGGACGGTTCTAGTCGGCTTGAGTCGGTTCAAGACGTGATAATTGACTCGGATGCTCCATCATGCATGGTGCGTTCAAGCCTGGAAAATGAGGCTCTTGACGCCTCAATTCGGCTTGAGTCGGTTTCTTCCGCAAATGACCGGGGAGGGACTCGAACCCTCGACCAACGGATTAACTTGCCTCATCGGCTTTCACCGACCATCGCGTCCTCGATCCGACTCGATCTCTCGCGTCGCGCCGAGGACTCGACTTGAAGGTCTGGACTATCCCTTCACCATCGCAGGTGTGCCGCGTCTAGTCTCTGGGGCCGGGGCCGGTCAATGACCGGTCCCTTGCCTGCTGATTACCCAATCCGCTCGCTTTTCAACCATCACGCTTGCCGTTGCCGGCGACGTTGTGG
This sequence comes from Isosphaerales bacterium, assembly GCA_044450785.1. Classification (GTDB taxonomy): domain Bacteria; phylum Planctomycetota; class Planctomycetia; order Isosphaerales; family Isosphaeraceae; genus JBIOJM01. The sequence continues at coordinate 610 of JBIOJM010000476.1, read as the reverse complement.
TGCCAGCGGCTCTCAGGGCGTTCCAGCATACTGCGGCATCCACTCATCGCGGTTCCGCTTCTTCCCGCGCGAGGCTCCGTTTGACTGCTCTCCAGCCTGGGAAGTCCGTTGCTCTACCAACTGAGCTACCCGGTCTCATGTCATTCCAACATTAAGCCGCTCCCTCCTGCACGTCCAGACCTCGCCACCTCCGGCCCGATTCGAAAGACGCGGCGCCGACGTCCACCTGGTCAGACATTGTGACCGGACAATTCCTCTGATTATCCTATCCCAGCGGGACTTACGATGCATACCCAGCGTATGAGTCCATGCACTCTTGACCGAGATGGTAAAAGAATATTCAACAATCCCGTTGCCGATCCCGTATCATTTGGATACGACAGAGTCCGGCCGAACGGTTGTGCCCGCCGAGGGAATGAATTGGCTTCGGCTTTTTCGGCGAAGCGAAGCGATCGGCACCTGGAGACCTCGGAATGCGACGTGAGACGAGTCGGCTCGAGCCGGAGGCCGTGCGCGGGTGGGGTGGTGATCAGTTGGCCTTGCCCAAGCTGCGCGTTCATTCCGATTTCGTTGCGCTGTGTTTCCCCCCCTTGCGAAGGGGGGGTCAGGG
>JBIOJM010000475.1:0-5956 GCA_044450785.1 Isosphaerales bacterium | reverse complement strand
GGGCCAGGGGGGGTGGACGGGGCAATTCTCAGTGTGCTTGGACACCGTTCTCGGTCGGATTTTGCAAGGGCCGAGCCGTCCAACTCGTGTTCCTCGGGAGTTGCCCATACCCCGCCCGGCCCCCCTTCGTGCTTCGGTGGCGCGTGACGGTTTCCGTCTTTCGACCGCGCTTGCTGCCCGAAAACTGTTATGTGCCGTTTCCAGCCCCGGCCGGGCTGGTCAGTTCCGATTCCTCATTTCTCATTCATCGTTGTTGGAGAGAGATCCATGTTTGCGAATCGATCCAGGACCGAGGTCAAGGGTTTCACGCTCATCGAGCTGCTCGTCGTCATTGCGATCATCTCCGTTTTGATCGCGCTCTTGCTCCCCGCCGTGCAGTCGGCCCGCGAGGCGGCCCGGCGCTCCGGATGCGTCAACAACCTCAAACAGATCGGCCTGGCACTGCACAACTATGAGGAGTCGATGGCCGTCTTTCCGCCCGGCTACGTCAGCACCATCAACTTCTCCGTGACGGACGCCTGCAACCAGGACCAGGAGCTCCGGAGCGGCGTCGACCTCGGTACGGGCTGGGCGTGGGGAAGCATGATCCTGCCCTTCCTGGAGCAGCAGCCCCTCTACAATTCCATCAACTTCAACCTGTCGGTGGCCTACCGCCAAAACGACACCTGCAGCCTGACCGCGCTCACCGTCTACCTTTGCCCTTCCGACGACGGTCCCTCGGTCGTCCCGGTCTTCGAGGACCCGCCCGACCCGGCAAACCCTGGCAGCTACAATGGCTCGCACATCGTCGACACCCTCTCGCGGGGCAACTATGTCGGGATGTACGGCCTCGGCGAGATCTGTTCCCAGTCCAACGCCCTCGACGCGCCGAACAATAGCGGCAAGGGCCCACTTGGCACCCACGCCGGGATTTTTTACCGCAACAGCTCGACGCGCGTCGCCGCGGTCACCGACGGCTTGAGCAACACGATCATCGTCGGTGAGCGGAGCCACAACCTCAGCTACGTCACCTGGGTGGCCCGCTCGATCAACGGCTGGCTCGGCAAGACGTCGCTGGTCGAAGGCGGGACCGACCAGTTCAACCCATCGCCCGAGGAGTGCTGGACCCAGGTCATGGGCCCTTGTGGGCTGGAGGACGGCCTGCGCACGATCAACAACCCCGAGGCCCACGTCGAGGACTACTGGAGCCGGCATCCGGGCGGGGCGAACATGCTGTTCGCCGACGGCTCGGTCCATTTCCTCAAGTCGTCCATCAACCCGGTCTCTTGGCGGGCGCTCGCGACCCGGGCGTTCGGTGAGGTCATCTCGGCCGATTCTTACTGATCGGCTCTTCTCCCATCGGAGACTGGCCCTCGGCTCATTGTGTGCTCGGCGGCGGACGACGCGGCCAGGCGAAGCAGGACCCCCGGGTCCCATGCCAGCGCGCCCGCGCGCAGCTCGTCGATCAGCGACCGGACCCATCCCAGCTCCGCCTGCCGCATCGCCCGCGCGTACTCGGACTCGAGCAAGACCAGCCGCCCGATCCGTGGGACCATCTCCCGCAGCACGGCATCGAGGCCGGCGATCTCGGACTCGAGCCGGCCGGCACGCTCGCTGAGCTGCTTCAGGACGTCCGTCGGCGGCAGATGAATCAAGAAGCTGACCGCGGCAAAGAACTGGGAAGGCTCATGCACCGGTTTCGCCAGCAGCTCGCGCAGCCACGCCAGCAGCTCATCCCCTCCGTCTCCGGTCAGTCGATAGACCGTCCGCTCGGGCCGCCGGCCCTCGCGCGTCGTCGCGACCGGCTCGATGAGACCAGCACGCTGCAACCGCCCGATCGCGTGATACAACGAGCCGCGCTTCAGTTCGAGGAAGCCGTCCTTCTTTCGTTCGCGCATCAGGCGCTGCATCTCGTAGGGGTGCATCGGTCGCTCCCGGAGCAGGCAAAGCACCGTGAGTGACCAGAGATTGCGATACGCGGCTGGTTGTTGGCTCATGCAAGATTGCTCGTAAGACAATCGTTTTTTCGATGTAGCTCATAATAGCTATGCAAGACGGCCCAGTCAGGAGATTCCTCTTTTTCGAAGAGCTTTTCCTTGTCCTGAACTTCGCAGAGCGCGATCGGGCCTTCGGCCTGTGATCCGTTGGCGTGGCAGATGGCGTCGTCGGAGTCCTTCCAGCCCTGGTGGAGCAGTCCCAGAGGTGTCTTCCGCTGGTACTCGACGAACCCGTCGCCGTCGAGGTCGCCGTAGCCGTCGATCCAGTCGAGCGCTGCCGCGATATGGGGCCAGAGAGATCCGACAAGCCTTCTGGATATCGTCTTCCGGCTCGGCGCGGGCATTTTCAGGGTGGGTCGAACGGCGTCCCACGCCGTGAGGCCGACCGATCATCATGGGAACGATGCGCCTTGGGCAGCGGATCTGGTTACAATCGAGGGGATGGACGGCGCGACATTGCGCGCGAGGGCCGTTCAGACTGCGTCCCGTGCCAGAGGCAAATCCAGCTCAGGAACCGTCCATGCACGATGAATTCTCAAGAATTGACGACGCGCTCCAGGCCCTGAAAGAGGGGCGAATCATCATCGTCGTTGACGACGAAGACCGGGAGAATGAAGGGGACTTCGTCGCCGCAGCCGAGAAGGTCACGCCCGAGACGATCGAGTTCATGATCACGCACGGGCGAGGACTTGTGTGCATGCCGATCTTGCCCGAGGTTGCGGCCCGGCTTCATCTGGCCGCGGTGGTCGACCGCAACACGGCCCCGCACCAGACGCCGTACACGATCCAGGTCGATCACGTGTCGTGTCGCACCGGTATCAGCGCCCAGGAACGGGCGCGAACCGTGCGGGCGATCATCGACCCGGCGACCAAGCCGGACGATCTGGTCCGTCCCGGCCATCTCTTCCCGCTGGTGGCCAAGGAGGGGGGAGTGCTCCGCCGCGCCGGCCACACCGAGGCGACGGTCGATCTGGCGCGGATGGCCGGCCTGGCGCCGGCGGGCATCCTGTGCGAGATCCTCGATGGCACGGGCGTGGCCAGCCTCGACCGGCTCCATGCGATCGCCCGCGAGCACGGCCTGCCGATCGTCTCGATCGAGGCCCTGATCAAGTACCGCCGCCTGCGCGAAAAGCTGGTCCACCGCGTCGCCGAGGCGGACCTGCCCACCCGTTACGGCCGGGGCCGGATCATCGGCTACCGCGTGCAGCATGAGCCGGGCAACGAGCCCGTCGCCATCGTCATGGGCGAGCTCCGGTCGGTCGAGGCTCCGCTGGTTCGGCTGCACTCGTCCTGCTTCACCGGCGACCTGCTCGACTCGCTGCGGTGCGATTGCGGCGACCAGCTCCACATGGCCTTGGAGATGATCGGCGAGGAGGGAGCAGGGGCCTTGATCTACCTGCCGCAGGAAGGCCGGGGCATCGGCTTGATCGAGAAGATCCGCGCCTACAACCTCCAGGACAACGGGCTCGATACCGTTCAAGCCAACACGGCGCTGGGATACCGCGCCGACACGCGCGACTACGGTATCGGCTTGCAGATCCTCAAGGACCTTGGGCTCTCCCGAGTCCGCCTCTTGACGAACAATCCGAAGAAGACCGACGCATTTGTCTATTACGGCTACGACCTGAAGGTCGTGGACCAGGTTCCGATCGTCGCACCGGAGCTGGCCGAGCGGCGGCGATACCTCGACGCCAAACGCGACAAGATGGGGCACCTGCTTCCGTCTCATCCCTGCAGGGAGATAGAATGATCTCTTTCGTCCAGGTCGGACTACGCGGGCGGGCCAGGGGCACCGTCGCCGGTCCGGCTCCCCTCACTGCTGCAGAGGAATCTTCATGTTCTTGAACTGGAAAACGTGGAAAGGCCCGGTCCGCCTCGGAAGCCTGCCGTTCACGTGGGCGTTCTTGCTTGGTCTCGGTTCGGGCTCCCAGGTGAATGCTCAACCTCAAGAGCTGAAGCTCGCCCAGCCCGTCGCCAGGCGCGACGATCCGCAAGCCCGCGCTCTCTTCGACGAGGTCTCGAAGGCCTACAAGGCCCTGTCGGCTTACTCGGACCAGGGGCAGTTCGTCATCGCGATGAAGATTCAGGGCAAGACCCAGAAGCAGGCGCTACCGCTGAAGCTGACGTTCGTGCGTCCCAACAAGCTGGACTTCGACGCAGGCCAGGTCCGGATCACCAGCGACGGCATGACCTTGACGACCACTGTGAACCCTCTGAAGCGGTACTTGAGCGTCCCCGCCCCCGCCAGGATCGGGGTCGAGACGTTTCGCGAGGGACAGATCGGAGCGGTGCTCTTCGGCGGGCCCAGCGGCGCGCCGATGTTCATCCTGCTGAATCTGCTGACCGCCGCGGATCCGGCCGGCGCGGTCGCCCAGCTCGGCGGCACGCTGCAGCGCGCTCCTGCCGCGGCCCCTGATCCGAACGCGCCCGCCGGCGCCAAGGCCGAGAACCAGTCGATCCTGATCGACCTCGAGCAGGGGCGGCCGAGCATGCTCCTCACCGTGGATCCGGCCACCAAGCTGCTTACGAGCATCGAGATGAAGATCGACCCCGAGCGGTTGGCCCAGGGTCTCCCCAAGGGTCAAACCGTTGCGATCGAGCAGTTCGGCTGGACCTCCGGCGCGGTCGCCACCCAGCTCCCGAAGGACCGGTCGTTCGCCTACCAAGCTCCGAAGGACTTCGCCAGGGTCGACTCGCTCGTCGGCCAGGAAAAAGATCCAGCGGGTAAGGACAAATCAGGCAAACCCGCCCCGAATTTCGTCCTGACGGTGCTCGACGGACCGGGCAAGACCAAGACCATCACCAAGGCCGAGCTGGCCGGCAAGGTCGTCGTGATCGATTTCTGGGCGACCTGGTGCGGGCCCTGCATGATGGAATTGCCCGAGATCCAGAAGCTCATCGAAACCTACGCAAACTCCAAGAAGGATGTCGTCGTCGTCGCGTTGAGCCAGGATGACAATCCCGGGGAACTGTCGGCTGTCCGCAAGCTCGTCGAGAAGACCCTGACCGAAAAGAAGATCACGTTGACGGGCGGCTCCGCGGGGCTGATCGGTCTCGACCCGAGCAAGTCGGTCGGCGAGGCGTTCGAGATCGAAGGATACCCCACCCTCGTGATCTTGGACGGAAAGGGAATCGTGCGGTCCGTCCACGTCGGATTCGACCCTGAAGCCGCCCTGCCGCTCAACAAAACACTTGCCAAGGAGATCGACGCAATTCTGGAGGGCAAGTCGCCCGCCGCTCCCCAGGTCAAGGCCAAGGAGGCATCAAAAAGGGGCGATAAGCAAAAGGAATGAGTGCGTCGATTTAGCGGACCTGGCGGCGTACGGCGACGAGGGACCATCACCGCCTTGCTTCAATCGTCTCCACGTCGCGGACACTGATCAGGCGGGTGCCGAGGTCCTCATTAAAGTGGGGAACGCCGCGGACGCCAACGCGGCGGGCAACCAGAGGAGCGGGGTCGAGTCCGGGGGGAATGTCGAGGTAGGCGACCGTCGACCCGTCGTTCGCGATCAAGACGTATAGCTTCCGGCCGTCGACCCCCTGGGCGGAAGGTTGCATGAAGCCCACGGCGTTAAAGGCGTGGGCTCGGGACCGGCCCGCCGCGGCGATTCTGCGCTTCACCTGGGCCACCTCTCGGTCGCGGCGATGACTCTCGGCAAGGATCGCCTGCATCGTCCGTGCCGCCTCCGCGGCTTGTTCGTGCCGCGTGACCCGTGCCAGCTTCACCCGGATCGCTTCCTCCGCGGCCGGGTCGTCTCCAGCGCGCTTCAAGAGGGCCAGGTAGCGGCTTCTCACGGTCTCGAACCGCCATTGCTCGATCGGCTGGTTGGCCAGAATCGCGCGGTACATCGCCTCGGTGTTCTCGAGTTCGGCCGCGCTCACGCCGGTCGCGTTCTCGGACGGAGGCTCTCCGTCTCCGGCGCGAGCCGAGCGGGCAGCCACGTAGACTGCCCGCGTCTCTGTGACCTGAGGTCCTCGCG
>JBIOJM010000474.1:0-5991 GCA_044450785.1 Isosphaerales bacterium | reverse complement strand
GGCCGCCGCCGCCGTTGAAGGCGGAGTTGCCGCTGACGATGCAGTTGGTCAGCGTGGTCATGCCCCCCTGGTCCAGCAGGCCGCCGCCGTTTGTGCCGGCGGAGTTGCCGCTGACGGTGCAGAAGGTCGGCGTGGTCGTACCCCCATCGTCGTACAGACCGCCGCCGCCGGTGCCGGCTTTGCCGCGGGCGATCGTCAGTCCCGAGATTGACGCCGTGACACTCGCATCGACCTGGAACACCCGGCTCAGCCCGCCGCCGCTGACCGTCACGCGCGCCGCCGGGCCCGTGATCCTCTCCGTCCCACTCGTGTTGCTCAGCTCGAGCTGGGTGCCCCTCAGGGTGATCGTCTTCGGCGTGTTGAACACGATACTGCTGAAGTTGATCGTGTTGGAACCAACATGCGAATTCGCCAGGCCGATCTCATAGCGCAGCGAGCCGGTGCCGCTGTCGACGGTGTTGGTCACGGTGAACAAGGACAGTAGCGTGCGTTCCTCCAGCGCCAGCAACGTCGGCCGCATCCGCCACCGTTTCCGGCCGTCGACCGTTCCCCGCCCGCCCCTCCGCTGATCCCTCGCTGACTTGTGACCCATGGTTCTCTCACTCCCGTGGTGTTGAACTCACTCTGGTGATGAACGACCCGTCTCACGCCTTCACGAACGCCCGCGCGGTGGGATCATTCGGGATCCATGCGGTTCTGAAGGATGTGCGTCCCATCGATGTTGGGATCGCGGCCAAAAAAGGTGTCAGGAACGTTCCTGACACCTTTTGCTCTCTTGTGACACCGGTTTTCTCGAATCGTCATGAAGCGCAATGCTCAACTTGTCTTGTAGACGCCGAAGATGTCGTCGTCGCTGGTCGACGCAAAGTTGAAAAGGACCTTGCTCGACTTGCTGAGCGTCACGACGGCACCTGTGTCGATGTAGAGGCCGCCGCCGATGCCCTGGCCGCTGGCGCCGCCCGTGCCAGCGCACCCACCCAGCGCGGCGTCGGCAACGATCCATGTGGCATCGATCGCGGCGGAGCTACCCACCAAGACCGAAAGGCCGCCGCCGGACCCATCGCCCCCGTTGCTGCCCGACCCGCCGGCGCCACCGACGGCCAGATTGGCAACGAAGGTGCTTTCGGTCAGAGTCAGAGAACAAGGGTCCGGGGAAAAACCGACGATGACGCCAGTGCCGACGTTGATGCCGCCGCCCACGCCGTCGCCGCCCTTGGCCCCGGAGCCTCCTGCCCCGCCGATGGCCTGGTTGTTAATGAGGGTGGTGTTGCTTACGGTCACGGACGCGAAAAACCCGATGTCGACACCACCGCTCACGCCGGGGGCGCCCACCCCGCCGCTGCCGCCGGCCCCGCCGCGAGCGACGTTGTCAGCGAGCGTACAGCCGGTCACTCGGGCCGAAGAGCCGGCGACGACGGAGATACCGCCCCCTTCCCCGACACTGCCGGCGCTGCCGGCCGCCCCGGCGCCGCCGACAGCCTGATTGCCGGCGAGCGTACTGTCGACAACGATCATGGTGGCGGGGATATTGTTGGTGAGGCAGAAGATGCCGCCGCCGGCGACCGAGCTGCCGCTCAAGACACCCTGTGATGGGACGACGCCTGGGGCCAGAGGCGAGCCCAGGGCCAGGTTGCCGGTGAGAGTCGAATTGCGAACGATCAAGCTCGCGAAATTGTTGATCCCGCCGGCCTGCCCGGAGCCATAGTTGATTACGCCGTCACCGCCGGCTGCACCGATGGCTGCGTTGCCGCTGAGCGTGCAGCCCGTGACGGTCATGTTCGCAGTCGCGCCAAACACGAGGCTGGAATCGCTGAGCGCACCGCCACCCGCACTAGCGCCGGCGACGCCGCCGAGCGCCTGGTTCCCGGTAAAGGTGCTGTTACTGATCGTGGCCAGGCCGGTACTGTAGAAAGAAACGTCGATGGCACCGCCCAGTGCGATGATGAAGCCGTGAGCGGCGGGAGGGGGAGCGTTGGGACCGCGGGCGATGGCCTTGTTGGTGTCGAAGGTGCTGTCGGTGACCGTCAGCGCTCCTGACGAGTTGTCCTCGATGCCGCCACCGAACCCATCAGGGACAGTCAAACTGCCAGTCAAACTGCCGATGGCCTCGTTGTCGGTCAGCGTGCAATTGCTGATGCTGAGGGCAGCGCTGCCCTCGAGCAGGATGCCGCCCCCCGAGGTCGCCAGCCCTTCGGTGATGGTCAGCCCGGCGATGCTCACGCTGGCGCTGCCGCTGATGTCGAAGATCCGGCTGGCGTCGTTGCCGCTGACAGACAGCTTGTTCGCCCCGGGGCCGTCGATCGTCAGGCTGCCAGAGATGGCTGGCTCACCGCTTGCCAGTGTGATGGTACCGTGAAGATTGTGGGCGAATCCGATCAGGTCGGCGCCGGGGGTGGCGTTGGCGTCCAAGATGGCCGCCCGCAGCGAGCCGGTGCCGCTGTCGAGCAGGTTGGTCACCGTGAAGGTGCTGAGCAGGCTCCGGACTTCCAGCGCTTCCAAGCGCGGCAGGACCGAGCGCCGCGAAAGGGTGGGTCTTGGTCCAGGGCGCCGCGACCGAATCGGTGAGCCCGCTGTCAACCGTCGAAACCAGGATGCAGACAACATGATGCAAGCCTTTCTGGAAGAGAACCGGTCCGCGTGAAAAAACCAGCTTCGCCCGGCGCGCGGACCCAGTGCCGGAGCGGGCTGCCTCGATCCCATTCAGGGTTCACGGATTGCCGCCGGGTTACCCGGCGCGCAGGCTGAGCGCCAGGGGCCGGCGAGGTCCGAGACGCTGCCCGCGGTGTAGCTCGACAGCAGCGCCCGATCTTCGAGATGCTCCAGGAACAGGCGTGCCGTTTTGGGGCGCGACACCGAGTTGCGACGTTGGCCGCGCCGGGCATGGCTGCGCGAAAGAGGCCAGGAAAGCCAAAAGGGACATGGTCAAGCTCCTTTTTCGATGCGGTCCGCGATAGAATGCAAGTGTTGTGGGACGGATTGCCAATCCGTCCTACATTCCCCCGGCGCGCAGACCGAGCGCCAGGGCTTGCCGGGCCCCTGAGACTTCCGCTTGGCGGCGAGGGCCTCACCGGCCGCTTTTTTCTTTCTCCGCGTTTCGGCTAATCTTTCTTTTTGGCCACTCCCAGCACCTGGGCCGCCTCCGCCCCGAAACGGCGGAGCTCCTCATTAGTGGCCTGGTTCTTGTCTATCCAGCGCGTTGCCCGATCGTACCATTGGCGAGCTTTTTCCTTGTCGCCGAGCTTTTCGTGGGCCATGGCCAAAAAGAACCAGTCTGTGCTGTCGCCACCCCGGCGGAGCTCCATGGATTTCTCTAGCGCCGCGAGCGCCGCTTTCCAATCGCCGGCGCGGAAGTGCGCCACACCCAGGGTGTTCCACATGGGACCTTCCCGTGGCGCGAGCTCGACGGCTTCCTTGGCCAAATTGACCGCCCGGCCCGGGTCACGAAGTTGAGGATTGGGATGGGTGGCCAGCACCCAGGCCATGCCGTTGTGCAAGATGGCGTCTTTCGGGTCTAGCTCGATGGCCTTGCGGTATTCGGCGATGACTTCGTCCCACTGGTCCTTGTTCGACAGAGCGAGGCCGAGGTTGTAGTGGGCCTGCGCCCACTTGGGATCGAGGTCGACGGCCTTGCGGTATTCGGCGATGCCCTCGTCCAACTGCTTCTCGTGCGCCAGAGCGAGGCCGAGGTTGTTGTGAGCCACCGCCCACTTGGGATCGAGGTCGACGGCCTTGCGGTATTCGGCGATGCCCTCGTCCAACTGGTTCTTTTTCCTCAGAGGGTAGCCGAGGTTGTCGTGAGCCACCGCCCACTTGGGATCGAGGTCGACGGCCTTGCGGTATTCGGTGATGGCCTCTTCCCACTGCTTCTTCTTGCTCAGAGCGGCGCCGAGGTTGTTGTGGGCCTGCGCGTTCTTGGGATCGCGGTCGATGGCCTTGCGGGATTCGGCGATGGCTTTGTCGAACCGGTTCCTGGCCCGTAGAAGGTTGCCGAGGTTGCTGTGGGCCATGCTGTACTTGGGATCGAGCTCGATGGCCTTCTTGTATTCGGCGATGGCTTCGTCGAACTGGCTCTTGGCGAGTAGAACGTTGCCGAGGTTGTCGTGGGCCTGCATGTACCTGGGATCGAGCTCGATGGCCTTCCTGTATTCGGCGATGGCTTCGTCCCACTGCTTCTTGTTGCCCAGAGCAACGCCGAGGTTGTTGTGGATCCCCGCGATGTAGGGGTCGAGTTCGATGGTCCTCCTGTATTCGGCGATCGCTTTGTCCCATTGCTTCTTGCGCGCCAGATGGCCGCCGAGGTTGTAGTGGGCGCCGGCCGTGGTCGGGCGCAGCGCCAACGCCGCACGGTAACAGCCGATCGCTTCTTCGACCTCCACCGGGGTTCTGCTCGCCCCGTCCGGGAAGCATAACCCTGACTCAAAATGCAGCCAAAAATCCGTGGGATGGCGGCCGCGTCCCCAACGCAGCAGAGCCAGGCACTCGTCACGCTCGCCTGCGTCCCGCAGGCTCCTCGCCAACAGGACCAGACTGGACGGCGGCAACGCCAACTGGCGTGCATCGCGGCTCAAGGCCCGCAGTGCCACGGCGTCCTTGGCGGTCGCCGCGGCGCGATACTTTTGCCGCCACGGATCGTCATCCACCGCGCCAGCAATCGCCTGCAACTCCGGCCTGATACCGCGGTTTTGGCTCCAATCGTCGAGCGCCAGGATAAGGGCGTCGCGGATGCCCGGATCCTCAGCGCGGATACGCCGCGCCAATTCCTCCGTGTGTCCGGGTTTCACTTCCAGGTCGTAGGCCGCGAACGCCGTGGCGTACTGCGGCGCTGGGCCGTCATTGTCGTAATGGTATTGTTGTTCGATCAAGTTGGATCGGCTGAGACGGGCCTCATCCAGGTCGCGCAGCAGCTTTGCCGTCCGCCGCGCCCGCTCGCCTTGTTGTTCGATCCGTTGCCGCACATCCAGCACGCGCTCGCGCAGACGGTCGTCGGCCGTTCCGGTCCTCAAGGCGGTCTCCGCCTGGGCCAGCGACGCTTCCGCCTGTCGCCACAGCGCCAGGATGGCGTCCGCTTCCTGGCTCGTCGCGCTCGGCGCCTCACTAGCCTGCTTGCGCCACTGGTCCGTCTGAATCAACGCCGCGTTCACTGTTTGTTCCGTCTCGGCCATGCGCTTGGACAGCTCGGTCCGACGCATTGCCCGGTCCAAGAGCGCCCAGGTGACGCCGCCGACGGCCAAGAGCAACACCAGGGCAGCCGCCGCCGCTATCTGTAGCCCCGCCTTGTGCCGCCGCGCGAACTTGCGGAAGCGATACCGCGCCGACGGCGGGCAGGCGAGAACCGGCTCGTCGTGCAGGTAGTGCTCGACGTCCCGCGCCAGCTCGTTGGCTGTCTCGTAGCGGCGGTTGCGGTCCTTCTCGAGCGCCTTCATGACGATCCAGTCAAGGTCGCCCCGCATCAGCGCGCTCAGTCTGCGCGGCTCGATGCCGCGGCAAGCGGCGATCGACGGCAGCTCCTCCGTCGTGCTCAGCCGCATGCTGGGCCGCGGTGACTCCGCCTCGCGGATCACCCGCAACACCTCGAGGAACCCCGCCTCCTTGAGCCGCTTGCGATCCAGAGGGGTCGACCCCGTCAACAGCTCGTAGAGGAGCACACCCAAGCTGTAGACGTCGCTGCGGGTGTCGATGTCGAGCTGGTTGAGCTGGGCCTGCTCGGGGCTCATGTACTCCAGCGTGCCGACCACCGACCCGAACTCGGTGAACAGCGTCTGGTCGGTCAGCCGCTGGCCGGTTGCCTTGGCCACCCCAAAGTCGATGACCTTGGGGACCGGCTTGTCGTCGTAGAGGGCGACCAGGATGTTCGACGGCTTGAGGTCGCGGTGGATGACCCCCTTCTGGTGGGCGTGCTGGACGGCCTGGCAGACCGGGATGGCCAGCTCGAGCCGCTCGCGTGTCGACAGCCGACGCTCGTCGCAGAACCTGGTGATCGGCACGCCCTTG
>JBIOJM010000473.1:0-6020 GCA_044450785.1 Isosphaerales bacterium | reverse complement strand
GCTCCCGATCTTGTTCGTCTTTCCCCTTCCAGACGAGTTGCGGGTCGAGCGACGGGTCGCGGGGATAGAGCATCTTCGGCGGCGCTGCCTCCTCTGCGGCGACGAAGTCGCGGAGTTCCTCGGTCGGGATGTTCTTCCGCTTGTCCTTGTGCCGGGTGGCATCGAGCTCGGGAAACGCGGGGGTCGGGTCTTTCTTTTTGCGTGCCATTGGTCAAGGCGTCTCCCGAGGAGTGAGCTGAGACGGTGGCTCGACGCCGTCGTCAGGGGGAACGAGCGGTTCCAGGCATCGAATGAGCGCCGGCACCCCGACATGCGCGGCGAACCAAACGCGATCGAGATGGACTTCGCCGTAGGCATGAACCAGAACGTTTCGAATACCGTACATCGAGCGCCAGGGGATCTCGGGATGCGCGTCCTGAAATTCCTTCGAGACCTTGTGCGCGGTCTCGCCGATCACGACCAGCAGCATCATAACTGCATGCTGAAGCAGGGAATCGGCGTAGAAGACTGGTTCATCTCGTCCTTCGAGGAAGGCTGCCGCGCGCTGAGCGGCCTGGAGCATCTCCAGGAGGTAGGCGTCATCTTTCGACATAGATCGGCTCCGCCGTAGACAGGATGTGTCGCCTGCGAATGTAGTTTCGACTCCGCTCCACAGCGGTGCGTTCGACCAGTTCCACCTTGCGGCCCAGAAGTTTGGACATTTCCTCCTCCATCGCCATCTGGTCCGCGAATTTCCAGATCACACCCGTCTGGGGGTCGATGAGGAAGTCGATGTCGCTTTGATCTCCAAAATCGTCGCGGAGAAACGAGCCGAAGACCGCCAGTTCGCGGACCTTCCAACGGCGACAGAACTCCGCGACCTGTTCCATCGGCAGCGTGATACCGTGTCGCGAAATCGTGCCCGGGGTGTTCATCGGCGGCTTGGTCTCTTCGGCGGCGACGAAGTCGCGAAGTTCCTCGGTCGGGATGTTCTTGCGGGTGTCCTTGTGCCGGGTGGCGTCGAGTTCGGGAAACGCGGGGGTCGGGTCTTTCTTCTTGCGGGCCATCGGTCAGGCTCCGGGCGGTGGATTGAGCATCACGTCGAGCGCCGCGATCAGGGGCGGGAGGTCGACCATCTCGGTAGACCGTCTCCTCATGGCTGGACATAGAGCGGAACCACTTCGGCCTCCACTTTGTCGCGGAGATAGACGCTGAATGACTCGGGCGTGTTCAGGTCGACGCGGCGTCCGAACAATTGCGTCAGGTCGTCTTGGATCGTAATGAACCGCAGTCCGGGCGTTTTCCCCGGCTCGAACTCGACCAGGACATCCACGTCACTATCGGGGCTGAAGTCGTCCCGAATCACCGAGCCGAAGAGAGAGAGCCGGGCGATGTGACGGCGGCAGCAGAACTCAGCCAGTCGCCCAGGGTCGAACCGTATTCGCGCCGGGACCAGCGGCGGGATCTCCGAGAGCGTCGGTCCTTGGTGGCTTTGAGCCCGGTCCGCGTTGCCAGGCGCTGCGTCCGATCCATCCTCGACCGGATAGATGACCTGGGCAGTGTCCAGGATCGCTCTTCTTCGTGTTGGCCGGTTGTGAGATTGCTCAAGACCGCCCTTGTCTACAAAGTCGATCTTCCGCCCCAGCAGCGCTGAGAGATCCTCCTCGAGATCCAGGAGCCTGGACATCCACGGTCCGGCGTCGCCATCCTGGAAAACGACCAGGAAATCGATGTCGCTTTCCGGACCGAAGTCATCCCGTAAGACCGAGCCGAAGACCGACAGTTCCTCGACTTGATACTTCTCGCAGAGCGCGGCGATCCGGCCCATCGGCAGCGTGATGTTGGCTCCGAAGGACGTGGTCGTGTTGTTCATGATGCGACCTCCAGCGCGGGGGCGGGTCGAGCGATGGCCCGAATCAACTCCGCCACATCATCATACGGGTCCGTGACTTCCAGGAAAGCCCATCGCCCCAAGCCGCCGTGGTTGTTCACGGCCGGGACCCACAGCGTCCGGGCCTTCGCCGTCTTCGCTTCCTTGTCCTTCTTCCGCTCGCCGGTCACTTCGAGGATCAGGTTGAGCGGATCGTCATGCCCGTGTCCATCCTCGATCCGAACGATGAAGTCGGGGTAATACTGCCGCTTGACGCCATTCAGCGTGTACGGAATCGTGAACCCGAGTCCTTGATTCTTGACGTAGGCGACGACCTCGCCCATGTCTTCGAGCTCTTGAGCCAGCTTGGCTTCCCAATCGCTATCAAGGGCGACGTGCGAGACGTGGCACCTGTCCGCCCGAGTCTTGTAGGTGTCCCGGATCGTCTGGAAATCGACGTGCCGCGTCGTGCCGATGGCCTCGTAGGGCCGCAGCATCGGCTTCAGGGCCGGCATCCCCTCGGTCGAGGCGACGATCGAGCGGTAGATCCGATCGGCCGCCTCATGGGCGAATTCAGCGAACAGGAAGAGTTGGGGAAACGTTCCCCCTTTGCAAGTCAAGCACTCGACGCGCCAACGCCTGGCGACCGCCAGGAGCTGCGGGAATAGCCAGGGCTTGTCGTGTCCCGCGTCGTCGCGGAAGTATTTTTCGAGGGTCAGCTTGGCCAGCCGGAAGTCGACCTCGTTGAGCCGGCGCTGCTTCAGGTCGTCGAGCGTATCGACGCGAATCTCGCCGACGATCCCCTCGATTTCGGTCTTCGTCGGGATGTCGACATTGGTCAGGGCGAGCTTGGCGTCGCTGGTGAACCTGGCGGTGAGCCGCTCACCGGGCAGCTCGTACCGATAGCCGAGCAGTCGGGGCCATGTGATCTCGCACTTGATCCGCTCGGGGATCGCCCGGACGCGGGTCGGGGTCGGGCCGGCCTTGGGAAGCTTCGTCGTGCCCGAGCAGGGCAGGAACGAGAACGGCACCCCGTAGACGTCGGCGTACTCGGGATCGAACAGCCCCGCGTCGTTGGCGGCGTAGCTCATTCGCCGCAAGGCGCGGCCGACGACCTGCTCGCAGAGGAGCTGCGTACCGAACGCTCGAATACCCAGGACGTGCGTCACCGTGTTCGCGTCCCATCCCTCGGTCAGCATCGAAACGCTTACGACGCAACGGACGTGCTCGCCGAGCTTGCCGGTCTTGCCGACCGTATTCATCACTTCGCGGAGCAGGTCCTCGTCGGTCAGGCCCTCGGTGTCCCGCCCGGGGAACCGGACGCGGTACTCGGCCTTGAATTCCTCGATCTCGTGCGCGGCGATCTGTTTGAACTCGGGCCTCATCGCATCGCCTGATTCGAGTTGCTCACTGTCGATCAGGATCGTCAGCGGCCGGGCCTTCCAGCGTCCGTCTCCAACGTTGTCGAACAGGGCCATCTGACCCGGAACAAGGACCGTCGAGCCGTCCGGCAAGGTCCGCTCCCAACCCGCGACATAGTCAAAGACCAGCTTCGAGACGTTCGTGTTATTGCAGACCACGATGAACACGGGCGGAGTCTGGTTGCCGGTCCCGTATGTCTGGCCTTGTTCCCAGAGGTGATAGCGGGCTTCGTAGTTGCCGTAGAGGCTGTGAAGGGCCCCCTGAAGCTCGACCGGGATCTTCGGCTCGCCGGTGACGGCCTCGGTCTTTCGCCCCTTGCGGGGAAGGTCCTCACGGATGCGGGGCCACAGATAGCGGTAGGCCGGCTGATCGCCCAGCATCGAATCATCGGAGACGGGAACACGGGGAATCTTGACGATACCCGACTCGATGGCGTCGATGAGCGCGAAGTCGGAGACGACCCAGGGAAAGAGAGTGCCCTCGCGGTAACCCGACCCGCGCAGGAAGAACGGGGTCGCCGACAGGTCGTAGATCGCCCGGATGCCGGTCTTGTCGCGGACCGCTTCGAGACCCGAGATCCAGACTCGGGCTTCCTCGTTCCGCTTCTCGGCCTCCGTGCGATCCTCGCCCTTGAGCGCATCGGCCTCGCCGTCGGGCTTGCGGCGGTAGCAGTGATGAGCCTCGTCGTTGATGACGACGACATTTCGCTTGTTGCCGAATTCCCGGCAGACCCGGTTGACCATCTGGGCGGCGGTCTCGTCGAAGTCGGTCCCGAGGATCTGCTTGGTCAGCTTGTTCGCTTCGAGCAGCTTGCGGGGCTTGAAGGCGTGAAAGTTGGTGATCAGGATCTTCGCCCGGCCGAGTTGCCCGATCAGGTCCGCCGGAACGAGGTCGCGGAGCCGGTAATAATTCTCGGCGTCGTTGGGGAAGAGCACCCGCAGCCGGTCGCGGATCGTGATGCCAGGGGTGACGACGAGAAACGTGTCGGAGAACCGGCGATCTTTCGGGTCGGCGATCTTGTTCAAGGCATGCCAGGCGATGAGCATGGCCATGACGACGGTCTTGCCCGAGCCGGTCGCCATCTTCATCGCGACGCGATTGAGACCGGGGTTCGACGCGTCGTTGGCGTCGCGGAGCCAGTTCTCAATCCAGTTGTCGCCGACCTTCCTGGCGGATTCGGTGAGGTAGACGAGTGTTTCCAGGGCCTCGACCTGGCAGAAGAAGAGCTTGTTCTCCCGGTCGGGGTTGATCCAGTGCTGCAAGAGCTTGCGAGTGACCTGGGTCACCCCCTGATATTCCCCTTCCCGCCAGTGCTTGACCTTCTCTCGGATGAGGTTGGCCTTATCATTCAGCTCGATGCGGTCTTGCGTCCATTCGGTCTCGAACTGGAGTTGCTTGCCTTTCTTCTTCGGTGCCGGAATCGGGACGAAGTATGCGCTCGCTCGTCGCGTCTCGACGATCTCGTTCGTGATCCCCTCGTCGCCGAACCGCCAGTGCCGGATCGGTTCCCGGTAGGGCGAGTTCAGGATCGGATTTTCGATGAGCGTATCGGCCATGCGTCGCTCCCAGTCGCCATTGACAAACGTGCATCATGTCAGTTCAACCGCGCCGGGTCAATGAGGTGCTTCTCGCGAACGCTTTGTTTCAAGCTTGATCAATCCCTACATTCAGTAAAATCCAGTCCGTGCCTCTTAAAAAAGCAGGTCGTCGGCCGGAATCATGCAACTGATCGCGCGCGTTCGCAGATCATATAGGTAGACGAACCTCGATTGGACGCCGGTTGACCGTGAGCCCGAGTGAAACAGTGATCTCGCACCCCCGCGGAGCGGCACGACATGCTGACGACGGTCCCTCCTGCTCACCAACGAGCCATCAGCCACTCCCGACATTTCCTTGCCCTGGGGCGGCGCCTTGGCCTGCCGGTGCGCCCGGTCCCGTACATCGGTGTACGCATGCTGGAAAAACGCTCAAATAGTCCAACTTAGTCCAACGCCCGTAACGCCTTCCAAGCTACCAAACTCGATCCACATGTCATTTAGGAGCAGTAAGATCCGATCAGACCAGCGCTTCTCCGAGGAACCAAAAACCTCGTTGGACTACCCCCCGCGTTAGTCTAATGACGATTTCCCACCGATGTTCACCTATCGGATTCATCCTTCATCTTTCCGCCTTCATCCTGACAAGGCATCGCCCCCCAAATCCGCATCCATGGCGTCTCCGTCATTTTCCACAGAACCGGCGAAAAGCGTCTCGTTTCCATCACGAGCACAAAACCTCCGATAACAGGAGAGTTGCCACACGTAAGTGTGAGTGACATAGAGAGTTGCTCCGACGAGCTGATTCACGGAGCGCCGGACGTAGCTCAAATCCCGGCGACGGCATGACGCTAGATGACGCTAATGACGCTGGAAAACACGCTGTGTGTGTATTCTCGTTGTGAAGGAGTACCGGGCCAGCGTGACGACGACTCCGCGAATCGGTGGTGTTCGCCGAGAAGTGTGAGCAGAAGTGTCCATCTTCCACGGTCCATTCGGTCCTGACACGCTCCGGTGAGCGGCACGGCGCTAGCCGCCGGTCAACCCGGCGATCGGCGATCGTCGATCGCCAGACACCGGAGCAGACGGATCACTTGTCCAAAGGCTCTCGGTGCCGCTCGCCCCTCACCCCGGCCCTCTCCCCTCGGAGAGGGAGCCAGAAACAGCGGGGCATCGTTTCGTCTTCCTTCCCAGGTGGTGATCAGCGAGAAGTC
>JBIOJM010000472.1:0-6138 GCA_044450785.1 Isosphaerales bacterium | reverse complement strand
CTAATGACTAATGACTAATGACTAATGACTAATGCTAGCCGGCCATGCTGTCATAGCGATCGACATCGGCGGCATGCCAGCGGCGATAGCAAAGCAAGATCAGGCCAATGCCGACGGCGACCTCGGACGCGGCGACGGTGAGGACCATGATGGCGAGGATCACTCCGCTGACCGGGCCGAATGATTCGGGCCGCTCGGGGCCGTATCGCCAGAACGCGACCAGGTTGACGTTGGCGGCGTTGAGCATGATCTCGATCGCCATCAGCACCGCGATGGCATTGCGCCGGACCAGAACGCCCGCCAGGCCGATCGCGAACGCGGCGGCGGCGAAGTAAAGGAACCAGCTCAAGGGAATGTCGGGACGCATCGCGTCAGCTCGTTTCGGTAGAAGACTGCCTTGTTGGTACTTCGCGGACGACTAGCAAGTTCTGCCATGCGAATCAGCGGTCGAGGGATGGCTGGCAATCATCGAGCCGCGGGGGAGGACGAAACCGAAGCGGCGGCCGGCTGGACCATTGCCGGCGCCGAGCCGCCGGCGGGCACCGGAGCGGCCGGTAGGTCTGCCGTTCGTCCGGATCCTCGCGGAGGCGACGGCTCGACCTCCTCGCGATGAGCGATCGCGATCGCCCCGACGAGCGCCACGGTCAAGAGGAGCCCGGCCACCTCGAAGGCGATCACGTACCGCGTCATCAGCTCCTCGCCCACGACCTTGGCCATGTTGTTGACCGCTTCGGCGCGCGGCGTGGTGCCCCGGCCCTTCACCTGGGCGATCTTGGGCCTGACCTCGGTGGCCGACCAGGAATACCGGGTCCCGATCCCCTTCTGATAATGGATCCCATAAGCGAGGATCAGGAAAATACCAAGCCCCGCCACCAGCCCGGGCAGCCGCCAGGCCGAGGGGGTGCTGGTGGGATCATCTCCCTGGATATTGCGAGTCAGCATGATGCCGAACATCAGCAAGATCGCCACGGCCCCGATATAAACCAGCACTTGAAGAGCGGCCAGGAACTCGGCTTCCAGGAGCACGAACAGGCACGCGACCGTGAAGAAGAAGGCGATGAGATAGAGCGCCGCCCGAACCAGGTTCCGTACCAGGATGGTTCCCAGGGCCGCCGCCAGCCCGAACGCTGCAATCACACCGAATAGAACCTGGATCACGTCTTCGACTCCAACCTGGTGAATTCCTTCGATCTCGGTTTGCCGATAACGGATGTCAGGTCCGGCGGCCAGACTCGCCTGCCCTGCGCCGCCTCCGCGGCAGTCCGCGGGCTGCCGGCGAGAGCGCCGCCTCACCGCCCGAGAGTGCGCAGCGTCCACAGGGGCCGGATCGAGCCGACCGTCGGCCACTCCGCGCCGAGCGGAGCGCTCGCGGCTGTACGGCGATTCAGCCTGAGGACCGCCCAGACGGCCAGCAGCACGATGACGCCGGTGACCACCGTGCCCAGCAGCCAATTCCCAAGGGTCAACGAATCGGGCCGGATCACGATCTCGTACCAGATGCCGGCCACGAGCACATTGACGATCGAGAGCGGCACCAGGTATTTCCACGCGAAATTCATCAGCCGGTCCACCCGCATCCGCGGCAGGGTCGCCCGGATCCAGAACATCAGGAAGATGAAGAACAGCACCTTCGCCATGAACACCGGAATCAGGATCAGATCGACCAGGACGTACGAGAAAGTAGTATCGCCCAGCAGGTTCCTGGGAAACTCCACGAACGGGATCGGAGTTCCGCCCCCCAGGAACAAGGCCGTGGCCACGCAACTGACGGCGAACACGCTGAGATACTCGGCCAGGAAGAAGAGACCGAACCGCATCCCCGAGTACTCGGTATGGTAGCCGGCGATGATCTCCGACTCGGCTTCGGGAAGGTCGAACGGCGTGCGGTTGACCTCGGCGATGCTGGCGATCAGCAGGATCACGAACGCGAGCAGACCAGGAGGCGAGAAGATGAACCAGCCGAAATCGACCTGCTTGTTGAAGATCGTGACCAGGCTCAAGCTCCCTGCCCAGAGCACGATCGGGATCGTCGAGAGCACCTGGGGAACCTCGTAGGACACGAGTTGGGCGACGGCACGCATCGAACCCAGCAGCGAATACTTGTTCCGGCTCGACCACCCCGCCAGAAAGATACCCAGCGGGCTGATGCTGGAGACGGCGATCAGGTAGACCACGCCCGAAGGGAGATTCACCGGCGCCATGCCGGCGGCGAACGGGATCACGGCCATGACGAGGAACGCCGAGACGATGACGAGCACGGGCGCGGCGAGGTGCACCCATTGATCGGCGTCGCGCGGAACCAGGTCTTCCTTGGTGATCAGCTTGAGCGCGTCGGCGATCGGCTGGAGCAAGCCCAAGGGGCCGACCCGGTTGGGCCCGATGCGATCCTGAAACCGTGCGGCCACCTTCCGCTCGAGCCAGACCATGTAGGCGACAATGCCCGGAAACACGACGAAAAAGCCCACCAAGAGCCACAGGGCCCAGCGAACCCACGTCGCCGTTCCGAGCTCGATCTGCTGCTCCTGGGCAAAGACCACCGATCCCAACGTTCGAATCAGACCCACCGCAAGACCCCCTTGACCCAGGCGTAAACCAGGCCGGCCAGGAGCATCAACAAAAACACGATCATCTCGACCAGCGCAAAAACCCCCAACCCTCCCCCCCCGTAACTGACCGCCCAGGGAAAGAGGAACACGGTCTCGATGTCGAAAACCACGAACATCAACGCGTAGATGTAATACTGAATCCGAAAGCGAACCCATGTCTCGCCGTACGTCTTGACGCCGCACTCGTAGGCGTCGCCCTTGGCCAGCGTGCGCTTGCGCGGAGCGATCACCCGCTCGACCAGAATCGGCAGCACCCCGAACACGACCGCCAGCACGAGCAGCAAACCGACGAAAATGTAATTGTTGATGACCATTCGAGCTTCTCAGGGCGTGATGGTTTGCACCTGGGTTTCCTCGTCCACGGCGATTTCCGTGAGTTCACCGTCGTCGCGCTCGAGCCGGAGCGTTTTCTGATGACAGTAGGAGGCCTTGCCGCCCATCTCGATTCCGCCGACCGGGCGCCGGCCTTCGGTGACGACGACCCCCTCGACCTGGGTCAGCCACCGGCGGTGGCCGACGCGCACATGCTGGGTGACGCGTACGCGCGTCCCCGGCGGGTACTGGGGCTTGGGGGGGAGCGGGATCATGCTGGGGATACTCTCGGTTGTGACACTGGGAGCGATCATCTTAATAGTGGCTCGAGGACGCCGGCAAGACCTTAGAGCCTTTACGATCAAAGTGGTCGCCGTTCGTCAATCGATGCAGGCCGTGGCTACGCGGTCACCGGTTTCGCGGCCGGCTTGGCCGCGGCCGGCTTGGAGGCGGCCAATGCCTTTTGCAGCCGCTGGTCTTTCTTCTTGGCCACCTTGTTCCGTTCGGTCGTTTCGTCGGCGCTGCTCCAGGCTTCGGGGTGGGTCTTCGCATAGAACTCACTCGAGACCAGCAAGTCCTGCAGGTCGAAGACATGGGTCTGGTGCCGCTCGTAATTCGAGAGCTCGAAGTTGTGGTCCATCTTGATGGCGTCGAACGGGCAGTACTCGGAGCAGAGTCCGCAGTTCATGCAGACGTCCATGTCGATGTAGAAATCCTCGGGAAGGGGAACGACGGTCCCCTTGGGGCTCTTGGCCTGGCTCATCCAGATGCACTGGGGGGGGCAGACCTTGGCGCAGATGTTGCAGGAGGTGCAGCGGACGTTGCCGTCCTCGGTGTCGTAGATGAGGACGGGCAAGACGCGGAACCGCTCGTAGACCGGTAGCCGTTCGTCAGGATATTCGACGGTGAATAGACCGGTCGTCTTGAAGTCCTGGAGGACCGTGGGCTCCTGACCGCGGCCGGGGGAGCGGAACAGGTCGATGAAGAGGGGCCCGCCACCGCGACGCTTCAGACCCTGCCCGGAGCGGATGTCACGCCAGAACGTGAGCAAGAACCGCCTCATCGTGATCAGATGGCCCCTGATGATGCCCGTGCCGGCAGCCATATTTTTCGCCCCTTCGATTCGATCGTGTCGCAGCCAACAAGCGGAATTCTAGTGTGGGACGGATTGGCAATCCGTCCTACGTTCACGACTCGCCGAACTTCCAGCCCAGCGACTCCCAAGACGGTCGCACTCACCTCGGCTCAACTCCAGTCTTGCTTGCGGTGGAGATCGCCCGACCCGGGCGGCCGCCCGCCTGGCGTCACCGGTCAACCTCGCCCAGGACGATGTCGAGGCTTCCCAGGATGCCGACGACGTCGGCCACGGTGTGACCCAGGCACATCGCCTCAAGCGCGGTCAGGTTGATGAAGCTTGGGCTGCGGACGTGGTAGCGATAGGCGGAGGGCGAGCCGTCGGAGTAGACGTAAAAGCCGAGCTCGCCCTTGGGGTTTTCGACCCGGGAATACGCCTCGCCCGCGGGCACCTTGATCTGGTAGCTCTTCTTGCCGGGGATGATCGGTCCGGCGGGGATGTCGCGGACCGCCTGCTGCAAGATGCGGGCGCTCTCGCGCATTTCCTGGAGGCGCACGTAGTATCGGTCGTAGAGGTCGCCGTTCGAGCCGGTGACAACCTTGAAATCGAAGCGGTCGTAGATGCCGTACGGGGCCGCGCGGCGGATGTCGTACGACACGTTCGACGCCCGCAGCACCGGGCCGGCCGTCGAGAAGCTGATCGCCTGTTCGCGGGTGAGGATGCCGACTCCCTTGCAGCGGTCGAGCACGATCTCGTTTTCGGACAGGTAGCGGTCCATCTCGTCGATCCGCTTGTCGATCCGCTCGTTGACGATTCCCCGGCACCGCTCGATCCAGCCCGGGGGCAGGTCGAAGGCGACGCCGCCGAACCGGAAGTAGTTGCACATCATCCGGCTGCCGGCGGCCCACTCGAAGAGGTCGAGGATCAGCTCGCGCTCCTCGATGGCGTACAGGGCCGGTGTGAAGAACGCGCCCAGGTCGTTGAGCAAGAAGCCGATCGACCACATGTGGCTGGCGATCCGCGTCAGCTCGGCCATGATCACGCGGATGTATTCGGCTCGCTCGGGGGGCTTGGCGTCCTCGCCCATCAATTGCTCGACCGCCAGGGCATAACCGAAGTTGTTCCCCATGCTGGTCAGGTAGTCGAGCCGGTCGGTGAACGGAAAGTTCATGAGGAACGTGTTCCGCTCGCCGATTTTCTCGTGGTTTCGATGCATGTAGCCCATGACGGGCTTGAGCCCGACGATCGTCTCGCCGTCGACCCGCAGGTTCAGCCGGAAGACACCGTGGGTGCTCGGGTGCTGCGGGCCCATGCTGACCACGAACTGATCGGTGCCGAGCTCCGCGATTTCCACGCCGGCGGGCACGAGCGGCAGGCCCTTGGGGTCGGAGCTGCTGGACAGGCTTGCCCAATCCTTGAAGTCCTTGGGGACCTTGAGGTTCGTGCCGTGGGGGTTGAGCTCCTCGGCGCGGATATGCTGGCCGAAGCCCTCATCGACCCGGCTGGGGAAAACTTTCGACGGCGCCTCGTAGTAGGGCTCGAGGAAGTCTTTGCGGAGTGGATGATAGGCAAAGCCCTCCCACATCAGAATGCGAGTGAGCTCGGGATGTCCGCTGAACCGCACGCCCATCATGTCGTAGACTTCGCGCTCCTGGAAGTCCGCCCCGCGGTAGACGTGATAGAGCGAGGGGACTTCCCCCTGGCCCTCGGCCTCGCTGGTGCGGACCCGCAGCTCGATCAATGTCCCGGGCTTCTCGGTGCTGTCGAGCTGGTAGTTGACTTCGATGCAGTCATCGAAGTGGACGCTTTGCAGGCTGGCCAGGTAGTCGTACCGGATGGGGTTGCGATCGCGAAGGAAGAGCGCGACGTCGACCAGCTTGCCGGCTTCGACCAGGAGCGCCGCCTGGACGATCGAGACGGTGCCCTGCCCCAGCTCGGCATTGAGCCGCCCGGCGAGTTCCTGGAGCCTGGCCGCCCCGAGCCAGACCAGGCTGGGCCGCTCCTCGGCCCGTTTCGGCTTCTTGGCGAGCTTGGCCGCCGGGGCGGGCTTGGATTCGGCCGCCGGGGCGGGCGAGGCAACGCCAGTCGTCGTCTCGCCCCGCGCCTTGGCGCGGATCATGTCGATCTTGCTGGGCGCCTTGGGCG
>JBIOJM010000471.1:0-6149 GCA_044450785.1 Isosphaerales bacterium | reverse complement strand
CATCCTGCTCGGACCAACGATCATTGCCGGCAAGATCACACTCGGTTCGA
Organism: Isosphaerales bacterium; assembly: GCA_044450785.1. Lineage (GTDB taxonomy): Bacteria > Planctomycetota > Planctomycetia > Isosphaerales > Isosphaeraceae > JBIOJM01. The sequence goes on along the minus strand of JBIOJM010000471.1, from coordinate 6,099 downwards.
TGAACCAGATCCTGAACGCCTTCACGCAGGTCAGAACCTCGTTTCAGTATCTTGTCAACTCGTGGAGCACGATCGTCGAACTGATTTCGATTTATCAGCGGTTACGCGGTTTTGAGGCCAAGATCGGCGGTGAACCTCTGCCTTCGATCGAGACATGGACGGAGCCGAAGTCGTTGTGATGGTCGTAGGGCGGGCACCAGGCAGGCCCTGGTCGTTTGTGCTCGGTTTGACGGGGCTGCCGAGCAGAATTGGAATTGGTCGAGATCGCTACTCCTCGACTACCAGCTTCGTTGAGGCTTATTTCCCGCGAACGGCCGCGTTCCACCCATTGCGGTCATTCGCGAGGTCCCGCCCGTCTTCACGACCGGCAAGACGTTCTCGCTCTACAGCTGCGCCTACATCCTCGGCGCGTCGGCCAACAACTGCCGCGTGATCTGTGTCGACATCAACAATACCACCGGGGCCGTCGGACCGCCGCTCTCCGGTGGGCGGCTGGGTGAGCTGGGCGTCGTCTGGAAGCCCGTGATCATCTGCCTTCTTGACCTGAACGGCAGGTGGGTGGCGATCGCGGTTGCGGCCAGGCCTTGCGCGCATGGCAAACACCAGTGCTCGGGCCTTGTCGGGCTCGGGGCCTTCATTGAGGACCGTTGTGAATTGTCATCGCGTTCTTATTTGTAAATTCAACGAGACCTAGATTGCTGAAGCATTCGGGAACAGCCCATGGCCACGGCCTTGGCGGACAACGGACATGAAGATACGGCACTGCGTGCCCTGACAGGCGCCGCGGTTGCCGAGATGGCGGTGAAATATCTTCGAAGCCCCCATGGGTCCGCCGGCCCAGCGAGCCGTTGTGCGATACGGCGTTCGCGTGACGGGGACCGACATCGAGGTCGAGGTGTAGGGGCAGCCACCGAGCACGGTGAGAAAGAAAGGAACTGAGGAGTGCAGACGACGGACCCGCACGACGGCAACCAGCACGCGCCTGGCGCGTCGTTCCAGGCATCTGCCGGCCCGGAGAAGCTACCTGGGATCCGCCACGTCATCGCGGTGAGCAGCGGCAAGGGCGGCGTGGGCAAGTCCACGGTCAGCGTGAATCTCGCGGTCGCGCTCCAACAGATCGGGGGCCGGATCGGGCTCATGGATGCGGACATCCTCGGCCCGAGCATCCCCGGCATGCTGGGGCTTCCGGTCGGTCAGCCGCCCACGACCACCCCGGACGGCAAGATCATCCCCGCCGATTGCCACAGCCTGAAAGTGATGTCGATGGGCATGCTGACCAGGGACGACAACCCGGCCATCTTGCGCGGACCGATGGTGGGCAAGTACCTGAAAATGTTCATCGGCGCCGTGCAGTGGGGACGCCTCGACTGCTTGATTCTCGACCTCCCACCCGGGACCGGCGACACCCAGCTGACGCTGGCGCAGAGCTACCCTTTGTCGGGTGCGATCATCGTGACGACGCCGCAAGACGTGAGTCTAAAGATCGCCCGCCGCGGTTTGCGGATGTTCGAGACCGTGCATGTCCCCATACTCGGCATCATTGAGAACATGAGCACCTTCACGTGTCCTCACTGCGGAAAGGGCACAGACGTGTTCCGCAGTGGCGGCGGTGAGCGGATGAGCAGGGAGCTCGGCGTTCCGTTCCTGGGCGCAATACCCTTGGACGCAGACATCGTCATGGGCGGCGATAAAGGCCGCCCGATTGTCGTGGAGAAGCCGAACTCAGTGGCTGCTATGGCTTACCTGGCAATCGCCACGGAATTGGCCGGCCGCCTCCAGGGACTCCCAACCACGGGGCTGAAGCCGTTCGCGTGGACCTGGGAAACCGGCAAGGGCGAGCCTGCCTGGGTCGAGAGTGCCATCCGGCCATCGGGCTCGCGAACGACGGCGATTGGCTTCCGCCCGCGCGACACTCGCACGCTGTCCGTGCTCTGGGAGGACGGCCAGCGGCATGACTTCGACGTCCGGGACCTGCGATTGGCGTGCCGATGCGCCCTCTGTGTCGAAGAGATGAGCGGGCGCCCTCTCCTGGACCCAAAGAGCGTGCGACCGGACGTGACCCCCCGCACCATCACCAGCGTGGGCAACTACGCCATCACCATCAGCTGGAACGACGGTCACAGCACGGGGATCTACTCGTTCGCGCACCTGCGGGCCTTCGGTGAACGCGGCGCAGCCAGGGTCGTGGAAGATGTCTGAGGTCCTACCCGTCGACCCGACGATCACCATCCGCGCCGAGACATCACAGGCCGACCCCGACACGTGCAAGTTCACGGTCAGCCGGACGGTGCATCCGGGTGGCCCGTTCTTTTTCGACAGCAAGGATCGGGCATCCGGCTCGCCTCTCGTCGAGCGACTCTTCGCCCTGCCGGGCGTTTCCCATGTGCTCGTGGCCGAGACCGTGGTGACGATTGGAAAGGATCCGAGTGTCGCGTGGTCGGCGCTGAAATCGGCAATCGGCGCGGCCATCCGGACGCAGCTGCTCACAGGCGTGCCCGCGATCTTCGAGGCTCCTCGCAACGCAGGCGCGCGGGGCCGAACCGACGGCGAGATTCGTGCGTGCGTTCAGGAACTCCTGGACCGCGAAGTGAATCGTTCCATCGCAAGCCATGGCGGGAAGATCTCAATCGTCGACGTTCGGCACGGCAACCTCTTCATTGCGATGAGCGGAGGCTGCCAGGGTTGCGCTGCGTCTTCCGTAACCTTGCGACAGGGGTTCGAGGTCATGGTGCGCAGGGTGGCACCCGAGATTGTCGACATCGTGGACACGACGGACCATGCGGCCGGCGAGAAACCCTTCTACCAGCGCACGGTCTAGCAGGTTGCAGCAACTCGTCACCGCGCCCGGCCTCAGCCAAGACCAAGCTTCACGGCCTCGGTCGGCAGATGGTCGTTCCTAAGGCGATCATCCGGCACGCAGTTTGGCTTTATTTTGGCCTTTGCCTTTCTTGAGATCGTCCACGAGCTTGCGCAGGGACGGCCGGTCGAGCCTGAGCAGCACGTCACTGAGTTTCCCGTGACCACCGAATGCCGGAGCGAAGTTAGCTCCATAGATTTGTCGCAGGGTCGAGATCAGCGCGTGTTGCCATGCTTCTTGCGGATCTCGCCATTCTTGATTGGCTGCGACGCCGCTCAAATGCGATCCGAAGAAGCTGTCACGCACCCAACGCCGATGGGTGAACGGACAAAAGTACTACTTGCTCGCTACAATCCCCCACCCGTTACCGCAATCACCTGACCGGTAATGCCTGCGGCGCGCTGAGAGGCGAGGTAGACCACAGTCTCAGCGATGTCCTCGCGTTTGGTCCAGCGTTTCAGATCTTTGGGTTTCATCGTGTCAATGTTCGACGCTGTATCCACAAGCCCGGGCGCCACCGCATTGACTCGGATTGCGGAATCTCTTCCTTCTAGCGCTAGCGTGCGGGTGAGAGCCTCGATTCCGGCCTTGGCGCAGTTATAGGCGATCGAACCTCGTTTTCAGTGCCAGGTCGCCTGGGCGCGCGTCGGGGAGGTTGACTATCCCGTCGTCGTCTCGTCGCATGGTTCCCGACCGGTGATTGCGAGAGCCAGTGGCCCGCAGGACAGCACGGGTCGTCCGATCGGTATCACTGAGGGGAGGCTGTATATTCGGGCGCCGGGTCCGGAGAGCGTAGCGATCCGAACTCCAGATGATTGGGCGAACTTGCTTGAGCGCTGCGTATCCCACCGCGCCGATCTCCTCGCCAACATCATGCGCCGTGCGATCGGTCGTCCATCGAACCCCAATGAGAATGTGTTCGACACGCTTAGAGCCGCCAGTGATGCCACCGCGAGCGATTTCGTATCCCAGGTGGGACAGGTCCCGGTAGATTCACCGAAAGGTGAAGCATGGTTTCGCGCAAGCTCGGCAAACTTCGCCGTAAATGGCTATGCCTTGGTTGGGAACGACGGGGAGCTTTTGAGCATCGACAATCCGCACGCCGTCAACGAACGGGCCGGCATCGACCTGCATCAGTTTTGCGGACAGGGAAAGGTGCCCTTTCGGCACGTTCGGACACAGGAGCGAGCCCCTCAAATTCGAATGGGTGAGTTATTGAAAAATGAGGCCATTTACCTGGAAGGAATGCGCCTACCGACCCATGCCGAGCCTTTGGCCAAGCTCAGATTATTGGCGAGTGTACGAACGTGGTATTGTCGCAGTCGCCGAGAGCTATCGCGAGGACAACCTCATCTATCGGGAAGGGTTGCAGCAGCGGTGTCTCTTCGTGAGCTTGTGCATCGAAAGGATGGATAAGCTACTGGCGCATGCACGGATACTCGCGCGGGAAATCACAGCGATCAATCAGATCGTGATCAGAATGGATTGGCGCGGCCTTGCTAATCGCGTGCTTTGTTGGAATGCGACTGAGCGGGTGGTACCCCCTGGGAAAAGGCTTGTTACCGAGCACTTCTCGCGGAATGTTACGATTTCTTGGTCGGAGTTTCAGGCGTCGCATTTCGCCGCTCTCAGGCGAGTCCTGCTACCCCTCTTTAGTATGTTCGATTTCTCGGGCTGCCAGGACGCGGCTACTTGGCTAACGGAGGGTCCAATAAGAGACGAGTTGAAGGCTATCGGAATCCGTCTTTTCGGACCCTAGTTGCTTATCAAGGGGCTCACGCCGGCTCATCTCTCGCCACCGCGCGGCCGGTCCAGCTCGTCGAGCAGCTCGGGCAGCCGCGCGACGGCCGTCGCGCATCTACGCGCATCCTCCCGCATGAGACCGCTTCATGACGACTCGTCGCCCGTCCAGGCCGGCGCTCCCGATGAAGGGTTGCGAGACTGACGGTGTGTGCTGCGACATACTCAAGGCGCAGTAAGTTTCTCGGGAGGCGGCGGCGCTCGCGCCGCAGAAGAACCGGACGGGGGCGCCCCCTTCAGCGCCCTCGGCAGGCCCCTGCGAGCCGCCGGGGGGATACCCCAGTCCCGTACAGGACGCGCTCCACCCGGCGGATGAAGCCCGCGCAACAACACCTCGTCCGACTGCTCGGTGACGTCCCGTCGCTAGATGTCCTCTCCTAGCCGTTCGGGATCGTGATCGGGAGCGCGCCGGGGGTAGGTGACCGGAGACGCCCCGCTGTCCCCGCAGCGCGCTCTCAGCTGCCAGTTCCTGAGGCCCGCGAGGCGAGCCAGGCGGCCGCAGGAGGCGTTCCGGAAGGCGCACTTCGAGACTTGGTCCTGTCTCATCCGCCTGCCCGTCAAGGTCATACGGCCTCCCCCCGGACGGCCCGCGTTGCCCGAGCCGGGCTCACGCGCGACAACCACGACCATTGGGAGCGCCCGCCGGTCGGCGTCTCCGTGGACCGCGACGGCCAGAGGCGCGTCGGGTCACGTCGCCCTCTCCCAGCCCCCGGGCCGCGCCGGGCGATGGTGACCAGCCTCTCCGCGTCGAACAGGTCAGCCCAAGGGCCGTCCGCGCCGCCGCCGACCGGGCCGCGCACCAGCGAGGCGGGGCCGAGACCTGCTCGGTGTCGTCGCCGCGGACCAGCGACCCGGAGGCCTCGCGGCACCCGGGCGACGGACCCTGGGCGGCTCCGTGACCCGCATCAGTCCATCCCGCCCGGAGGCGGTGCGGCGGCTACTCGCCGCGGTACTGACGTGGAGATGGCCGGCGTGATCTTCGTCGAGGAGAACGGCGCGGGGCCCGGAGTCCGTCTCCGCCGCAAGGAACGGACCGGCCCAGTATGAAAGATGCGATCAGATTCGCCGTCATCACCTCGGCCGGCACTATTGTCGGCCTTCTTGCATTGTGGTCGGTCACTGGCTTCAGCTCATTCGGCCTCGGCTCTGACGACCTCGCGTTCCTCATACCGGGGATCGTGTTCACCATCCTTGTTGCCGTAGCGCTGATGACTGTGATGGTCTAGAGTAATCGATCAGATGGGGACGACGGAATGAGTCGCCCCGAACGGGCACTGCCTGGGTGAGGCTGAGGAAATGACAGTTAAGAAACCGCGCGCGGCAACCACTCGGGCGGCGAGGGCTTTCGCGGAGGAAAAGCGCAATGACGATGTCTTCGCCAAAGAGGCCAAGCGCGTCGCGTCGGGATGCCGCAAAGACGGCCAAGCCGCGCGCGCTTCGTG
>JBIOJM010000470.1:0-6159 GCA_044450785.1 Isosphaerales bacterium | reverse complement strand
TCTCCTGACCGCGCCATTGCTCGACGGTGGGAGCGGCTCCACAACGCCCCCCGCGCCGGGTGTGTTCTCTTCCACGGCGGTGCAGCAGGCCTTCCAGACGCTTCAGACGGATCTCAAGAACGATATTCCCAGCGGGTCCAAGCCGACCCACGCCTCGATCGGCGCACTTCAGGACGACCTGGCTGCGATCCGCGGCGGGACGCTCTCCGGCAGCGCCGCTCAAACGAAGATCCAGGCTGACCAGACTGCCATCCTGACGAGCATGGGGCTGACGCAGGCCCAGATCACTCAGATCCAATCTGATCAGCAGGTTCTTCAGACCGCCATTCAGACGGCTTCGAGTGCCAGCACGAGCACAACGACGTCCAGTTCGACGTCAACCACGGCAAGTTCCAGTCCCCTTGCGCCTTCTTCGGCCGTCCAGAGCGCCTTCGGTACCCTGCAAACTGACCTCAAGAACGATACCCCCAGCGGCGCTCAACCCAGCCACGCTTCGATCGGCGCGGTTCAGGACGACTTGGGGGCGATCCGCAAAGGGACGTTGACCGGCAGCGCCGCCGTGTCGCAAGTTCAAACGGACACGGCCGCCGTGCTCTCGAGCATGGGGCTGACTTCGGCTCAGGTCTCCCAGATCCAAACCGACCAGGCGGCGGTTGAGACGGCAATCCAGGCGAATTCCAGCAGTGGGACGTCCACGACGACCAGCTCGACGACCGAGTCGACACTCCAGTCGGTTGCGGCGTACCTTGTGGGTCTGCCGGGGCTCTCGGGGTTCGGGATGCGAGGTCCGGGCGGCTTCGGCATGGGACCGGGATGGGGGCCTCGCGGTGGATTCATGATGGGACGCTAAGATTACTCGAGACGACTCAGGGGATCGTCGCGGCGATCCCCTGAGTTTCCGGTTCCACTGGAGAGCCGGCACCAACCTCGCCGCCCACTCGAGTCGAATCGCAGGCAGTCACCTTCTCGATCGAAGACGACGGTGTAATGAACCATGCATCGAGAGCAGCACACGGCGGGGCGGACCTGTCCGTCTTGTTGATCGACGACGACGTCGAGCTCTGCGATCTGATGCAGGAATTCCTTGCCGCGCGAGCCATCCGGGTGGAAGCGATCCACGACGGCCGTCGAGGTTTGGCCAAAGCGTTTGGGGACGCGTACGACCTGATCTTGCTGGACGTGATGCTGCCGGGCCTCGACGGATTCGAGCTCTTGCGGCAAGTTCGCCGTCGCAGCCAGGTACCGATCATCATGCTCACGGCTCGGACCACCAGGGAAGACCGCATCGCGGGCCTGGATGCGGGGGCTGACGATTACCTTCCGAAGCCGTTCGATCCCGAGGAATTGACCGCCCGCATCCGCGCCGTGCTCCGCCGGGTGGGTCGATTTGCCGCCGTGGGGCCGGAGACGTTGGAAGTCAATGGTGTCAAACTCGCACCGGGCACGCGCGAAGTTTGGTCCGAAGGGCGGCCCCTGGAGCTGACGACGATCGAGTTCGACATCCTGGATCTGATCACGCGCTCGGCCGGCCGTGTCGTCTCGCGCCAGGAGCTGACGGCGGCGATCCACCAGCGGCCGGCGTCGCCCCTGGATCGCTCGCTCGACGTCCACGTCAGCCATTTGCGCAAAAAGCTGGGTCGGCGGGGCGGGTTGATCCGCACGGTCCGAGGGGTCGGTTACCTGTTCCGAGCCGAGCTGCTCGCTGCAAATGAGACGGATCGATGAAGATCAGGGTCCGGTCCATCTTCACCAAGATTGTCTTGTGGTTCGTCGCCACGGTGGCCCTCTCGCTGGTTGGTCTTCTGGTCACCTCGGTGCTCCTCTCAGCGCGGTTCTCAGGCCGTGACACGATCATGTCGCGGATGTCGGCACTTCACCTGGACGATGCCCGCCGTGCCTACGAGGCGGGTGGGAGGGCGCGCCTCGATGCATACCTGAATCGGCTGAGCGCTTATTCCGAATCCGAATTCTTCCTGACCGACAGCCGAGGGACCGACCTGGTCACCGGCCAGGATCGCTCGTCCCTGCGGGCGAGGAGATCGGGTCCCTACCGCTCCCGGCTGTGGCGGTTTTTGCCCAGGACCGGCCCGGCCGTCCGGATTCGGGTCTCGGATGACGGTCGCTATCGCCTCGTCAGCGTGATGCCGCTTCGCCAGCGGTTCGCGCTGTGGGACTCCCTGGAGTCCTTTCTTTGGTTCCCGCCTTTGATCGCGGTGCTCTGTTACCTGCTGGCTGTTCACCTGGCCTCCCCGCTTCGAAATCTGCGACAGGTTGTCGAACGGTTCGGGCGCGGTGATCTGGGCGTTCGGTCCCAGCTTTCCCGGCAGGACGAAATCGGCGAGTTAGCGCGGGCTTTCAACCTCATGGCGGATCAGATCGCGACGTTGCTCTCGGCGGAGCGCCGCTTGCTCCAGGACGTCTCCCACGAGCTGCGGTCGCCGTTGGCCCGGCTCGGCTTCGCCGTCGAGCTGGCCAAAACAAGTTCCGATCGCGAGACGGCGCTGGCGCGGATCCGCAAGGAAGCCGACCGGCTCAATCACCTGGTCGACGAGCTGCTCCAGCTCACCCGGGCCGAGAGTGATCCCTCCGCCAGGAACCTGGAGACCGTCGAGCTGGGAGAGCTGCTTCGCGACCTGGTCGCGGATTGCACGCTCGAGGCGGACGCGCAAGGATGCCGGCTGGACCTGCGGATCCACCAGAAGGCCGTCGTGACGGCTGACCGGGAGTTGATCCGTCGCGCCTGCGATAATGTCATCCGCAACGCGATCAGGCACGCGCCGGCGAAGAGCGAGGTCGAGATCGAACTGTCGACACGCGACGCCCTGGCGACGGTCAGCGTCCGGGACCACGGACCGGGAGTGCCGCCGGATGCCCTGGGCGAGATCTTCAAGCCCTTCTACCGTGTCGAGAAAGACCGAGACCGTTCCAGCGGCGGCGTGGGGCTGGGCCTGGCCATTGCCAGTCGCGCAGTCGCATTGCACCAAGGACGCATGACCGCGCGGAATGCGAACCCCGGGCTGATCCTCAACCTGGAGCTGCCTCGGCGGCAGGATGAAGGATGAACGATGAAGGATGAACCGGAAGCGGGTTTGATTCATCCTTCATCCTTCATCCTTAATCTGGTGGAAGACTGGCGATCTCCATGGAATTCTCCATAGAATAGGGTTGGTTCGCCGATCTCGTCTCTTTTCCGTAGTGCCCAGTGAGGTAACCGATGCTTGGCGCGGCCGAGACCCCCTACGACTTGCGGTTCCGCTTCCTGGGCATACCCGTTCGCATTCATCCCATCTTCTGGCTTGTGTCGGTGGTGATGGGTTGGCAGGATCGAAACCTTCCCGCGGTGGCGCTCTGGGTGGCGTGTGTGTTCGTTTCCATCCTGGTCCATGAGTATGGACATGGCCTCATGGCCAAGACATTCGACGGCTCGCCGTCGATCGTTCTTTGGGGTCTGGGAGGGCTGTGCTATAGCCAGGGAGAACGTCAGACGCCGGGACAACGACTGGCCGTCATCTTCGCAGGGCCCGGCGCCGGATTCGTGCTCTGCGCATTCGTCATGCTGGTCACCTCCCTTCTTTTCGGCATCACTCCGATCGAACACCTGCAAGAGATCGGCGGCCTGGTCGGGTTAGGGTCGGAGCCGGTCAGCGTCGTACTCAAGGTCCACGCGCTCATGCAGGTCGAAACAGTAACCAAGTTTCTCTTCTTAACGTACAGAAACCTGGTCTGGATCAACTTGCTGTGGGGTCTCGTGAACCTTTTGCCGATGTGGCCGCTGGATGGCGGGCAAGCGACCCAGATCCTCCTTTCGCTCTTCGACCGCGCTCGAGGCCAACGATGGACCCACATCGTGTCGCTCCTGGTCTCCGGGATCCTCGCCATCGTGATGATGACGCTGCCTTCCAACAACAAGATGTTTCTCACCATTTTCTTTGCGTCTTTCGCCATCATCAATTTTCAGCTCCTCCAGTCGATCCACCAGGCCGAGGCCATGGGCCTCTACCAGGAAGACGAATGGTGGAGACGCTGAGATGACGAGCATGCCCGGGTGCCGCGGATTCCGTCGAGGTCACCCCTTCCTTTCCCGGCGGCAATCCACAATCATGAACGATCCCGGCAGATCACAGACGATCCGGACCTGAGACTGGCTGGTCTTCAAGGTTCTTCGAATAGAGACCTCTCAGAAAAGAGATCCATGCGTTCACGAAGCAAACGAGCGAGGAAGCCAAGGAAGGGATCAGGCGCCGAATCTGTTCGAGACCCCCGTGTCGATGGTCGGCCGGTGGGAGACTCGGGGCAGTTGATCGTGCTCTCAGAACGGGACGACAATCCGCCGCTGCAACCGTGCCGCATTCCCTTGCTCCCCTTGCGATCCGACGTCGTCTTTCCCCACACGGTCGTTCCGCTGGTGATCAACCGGCCCAGCGGGATCAGGCTGATCGATGATTGCATGGTCGGCGAGCGGATGGTGGGTCTGGTCAGTCAGTTCCATCCGGAGACCGACATACCGGGCATTGACGACCTGTACCCGATCGTGTGCGTCGGCCTGATTCTCAAGATGTTGAAATTCCCGGACGGCTCGACTCGGATCGTCTGTCAGGGGCAGTATCGCGCGCGGCTGGTCGAGGTGGTGCAGACCGAGCCGTACGTGGTCGGCCGCATCGAACCGTGCGAAGAGATCGTTGAAGGGGGTGTCGAGCTCGACGCCTTGCTTCATCATGTGAACCGTTTTTTCCAGCGAATGGTCGACCAGAGCCAGCAGATCCCCGAGGAGCTTCAGGTCGCGGCGATCAACACGCGTGAGCCGGGCCGGCTGGCGGACCTGCTGGCCTCGAGTCTTCCCTTCACCATTGAGGAGAAGCAGAGCCTGCTGGGCGAGATCAACGTGCGAGCACGGCTGGAGCGGCTCGGGCAATACCTATCGCGTCAGCTCGCGATCCTGGAGCTTTCGACAAAGATCCAAGAGCAGGTCGGCAGTGAGCTGACCAAGGCCCAACGGGACCATTTCCTCCGGCAGCAATTGAAGGCGATCCAGGACGAGCTGGGCGAGAGCGAAAGCGAGAACCCCGAGATCGCCGAGTTGTGGGATCGGATCAAGAAGGCCAACCCACCCCTCGAGGTGCAGACCGAGGCTGAGCGCGAGCTCGAGCGGCTCGCCGGGATGCACCCGAGCTCCGCGGAATACTCGATCGTGCGGACTTATCTCGATTGGCTGGCGATCCTGCCCTGGAGCAAGGCCAGTCGCGACCGGCTCGACCTGCGGCGGGCCCGCAAAGTCCTCGATGCCGACCATTTCGACCTGGAAAAGATCAAGGAACGCATCCTGGAATACCTCGCGGTGCGCAAGCTCAAGAAAGACATGAAGGGCCCGATCCTCTGCCTGGCGGGCCCTCCGGGCACAGGCAAGACCTCGCTGGGCAAGAGCATCGCCAAGGCCTTGGGCCGCGAGTTCGTCCGCGTCAGCCTGGGGGGCGTGCACGATGAAGCCGAGATCCGCGGCCATCGCCGCACTTACGTCGCCGCTTTACCGGGGCGCGTGATCCAGGGAATCCGCAAGGCGGGGACGAACAACCCGGTGTTCATGCTCGACGAGGTCGACAAGCTCGGCGCCGACTTTCGCGGCGACCCCTCGGCCGCGCTGCTGGAAGTCCTTGACCCCGAACAGAATTCGACGTTTCGAGACCATTACCTGGATGTCGATTTCGACCTGTCCAAGGTGATGTTCATTGCCACGGCCAACATGCTGGAAACCATCCCCTCGCCACTCCTGGACCGGATGGAAGTCCTGCAGCTTCCCGGCTACAGCGAGGAGGAGAAGACCCACATCGCGCAGAAGTACATCATCCCCAAGCAGCTCGATCTCCACGGCCTGGCACCCGTGGATTTATCGATCACCGACGCGACGATCCGCAAGATCATCGCCGATTACACCCGGGAGGCCGGGCTGCGCAACCTCGAGCGGGAAATCGCCTCCATCTGCCGGAAAATCGCCCGGCGCCACGCCGAAGGCCAGCGGGAACCGAACATCATCGAGCCCAACGAGATCTCCGACCTGCTCGGTCCGTCGCGCTTCTTCCGCGAGCTCGCCGATCGCACGGGTGTCCCCGGCGTGGCCACGGGACTCGCCTGGACACCGGCCGGGGGCGAGATCCTCTTCATCGA
>JBIOJM010000469.1:0-6214 GCA_044450785.1 Isosphaerales bacterium | reverse complement strand
TTCAATTCGTGGGCCCACTCGAGCAGGAAGCTCGCCACGGGCGACTCTTCGATGTGCGTCACGGCCGCTTCGCAACGATTGTCGGGGAATTCCTGGGGCAACGCAGATGCGAGCTGGGTTTGCTCGGCATTGGTGAGTTCGTCGGGCATCGCACACATTGTCACGGGCGGCAAGCTGCCGCCGCGCGTCCATTTGGCCCCACTCGCGGTTCTCAGCCTGGGGCCCAGGCTGGCCGGCGCGCTCTCGAGGGGTAGAGAAGTGCTGAGAGCGAAACCTCTGGAGATAGGTGAACATCGGGACGAAATCGTCGTCGGACAAACGCGGGGGGTCGTCCGACAAGGTTTTGCTGTTTGATCGGATATACACTGATCTGATCGGATCTCCCTGCGATGAAATGATATGTGGCTCAATGTTGGCGGTCCGGAAGGCGTATCGGGCGCGCCAAATGGCCGGATTAATCCGGACGATTTGAGCGTTTTTCCAGCATCTGTCCATCGGTGTACAAGGGAGGGGAATCGGATCGTTTTTCCGTTCTGCTTCTTCAGGCCGGTTTCGCTGTCGAACAGGCAAAGTCGCCTCTCCGATCTTGGTGCAGCTTTTTGACTCTCGCCCGGACTGACCCGGCACTGGAATGCTCCCGATTACCGTCACAATCGGCCGGTCGAGCCGGCCCGGCACTCACAGCCCTCGACGATCCGCGCACGCTCTACACCCTATATGATCTGCAAGACGCCAGGGCCAGTTGCATAAATCCGTTGAAGTTTGCCATTTGGGGCGCGCGTTTGGGCAAGTTGCAGCGGTTGTGCACTGAAAATGGGGTTCCCGGAAATTGCGCTTATCGGTGTTTGACGATCGCCGGGTTCGCGGGTGCATCGAAAATCGCTTTCGGCGGAAAATTGGTCCCGGTTATCTACACCTGCTGCTGCGGCTCGACGTGGACGTCGCCAAAGGTTGGTCGGACGAGGAAGTCGTGCGACGTTGGGGACGGCGCTTTCCACCTCGCGACAAACCGCGACCAGTCGACCCGCGACTGGTGGTTTCTTCGGTAAGCGCACGGCCGAACCATCCTTGCCGGGCGTGGTAGTCTAGCCCCCGGACCGCATCTGACGCGGTACCGGGGAATCACTATGGCTGGGACAGGACAGCAAACAGACCACCAATCGCGGCTCGGTTGGTGGCGCCGGCAAATCCAACGGCTGCGGATGGCGAAGCTCACCGTATGCACCAACTCGTCTGATCCCCGGCCCCGCACGTCAGACGATTCTCGGCCGCCCCCGTAAGGATTCCGCGCAACCGACGTAAATCTGCTTATCCAGATCACCGTCCCAGGCCCAAGCGGGTCGACCGTGGTCGCGAAATCGGCTCGGCCGCATGGCGCACGGTGATCTTCAACCGCCATAACGCGGCGCGGCGCTACGAGTGAACCCCGGCCCCGGACCCACTTCGCCCCATGAATCCAAGACTCACTGCGTTCTGGAAATCGCTGCATCCCACCGTTAAGCTTGGCTGGAGGGGGCCTGGCCAATCAGGGGCTGGCCGATTTCCGTTCCGATCTTTGGACATCGCGAGCAGCGCTGTGTCGGATTCACCCTCACAACGAACGTCGTCGCCCGACTTCCCAACCACGCACTGGAGCCGGATCCTGGTCACCGGCGATCACGAAGCGCCCGAGGCCCGCGCCGCCCTGGGCGAGTTGTGCGGGGCGTACTGGTATCCCATCTACGCCTTCATTCGCCGCCGCGGCTCTGACTCGCAGGCTTCCGCCGATCTGACCCAGGGCTTCTTCACGCTCCTGCTCGAGCGGAAGATGCTGTCCGCCGCCCACCCTGCGCGCGGCCGGTTTCGTACGTTCCTCATGACCGCGTGTGTTCATTTCCTCATCGATGGACACGCTGATCCAGGTTCTGGAAGAGGAGCCGGTATCTCCGCGGCAGCTCAACGCCCAGGTGCCGCGCGACCTGGAGACGATCTGCCTGACCTGTTTGCAGAAAGCGCCCGCGCGGCGGTACGCCTCGGCCGCGGCGTTGGGTGAGGACCTGCTCCGGTACCTCGCCAACCGGCCGATCCAAGCGCGACCGGTGGGGCGGGCCGAGCGGCTCTGGCGCTGGTGCAAGCGGAACCCCTGGCTGGCGGCCACGATCGGCACGGTCGCGGCAGCCCTCCTGGCCGTGGCCGTGGTCTCGACCGTGTTCACACTCGAGCTCAGGAATTCCTCGCTCCGGCTCAAGAAGTCCTTGACCGAATCGAATCAGCGCCTGGCGGCTGTCCATTTCGAGCGCGGCCAGGCCGCCTTTGACAAGGGGGAAACCGGCCCGGGCCTGCTCTTCATGGTGGAGAGCTGGCGGTCGGCCGTTGCCGGGGGTTACCCCGACGGGGCTCACTCGGCGCGCTCCAACCTGTCCGCCTGGCTGCGCCAGTGTCCCAGGATCCGAGGGGTCTTCACCCCCGCGAAGGCGGGAGACTTCTCCCCGGTCGCACCCGTGGTGCGGGTGGCGTTCATGCCTGGCGGCAAGACCATCCTCATGGCGCGCCAGGACAGCACCCAACAACTCTGGGACCTCGCCACGGGCCTCCCCACCGAGGCACGCTCGGTGGATCCGCACGATCTGGCGGCCACGGCGTACAGCCCGGTTGGTAGGCACATCCACGAGCGTTGGCTTCACGACCCGGTCGTTAACGACGGTTCCTACGCCTTCCCACTCCACGCCCTGGCGTACAGCCCCGACGCCAAATGCTTTCTTGATGGGATCAATGTTGATGCAATAAACGTGGACGCCGCCACGGGACGACGCATCTCAGCGAGTCATTGTGCGCTTCCCTTCTGGACGGAAGACGTGGCGTTCAGCCCTGATGGCAAGACCGTCCTGGCTGGAGGTCTCCTGTTCTTCGACACCGCCACGGGCAAACGGGTCTGGCATCCTCTGATGCACCGCGGAACACCCGGCGAGCTGAGGTGCGCGTTCAGCCCCGACGGCAAAAGCCTCCTCATTCGCGATCTGAAGGACCTGTTCCTTTATGACGCGGCTGAAGGCAAGCTCCTCTGGAAGATCAGTTTACCCGTTCCCGTAATTGCGAACGCCGGCAGCGCTCGCCTCCAGCTTGACCGATCACCGCAGGCCGGAAGGGCCGTCTTGCCCAGGGCTTTTCCCCTTTTCCCCGGGGTCGACGTAACCCGCCGATCAGGGATTCGAGGCATCCAGGGGCCGCTCGGCGCGGTTCTCGACTCGCCACCGATGATCCCCGGCTCGCGCTACGGAAGAGCATCGCTTCCCGCGCCCAACGACAGACCTCGCCCTGGGCTCACGCCGTCGTCAAAGGACCTGCTCGCGGCGGCTGCCAGACCCCCTGATACCATTTTTCCCGGATCGCGATGGTCGCATGGGGCGGGGGACAGAATCTTGGATTTGGTGGCGTTCAGCCGCGACAGTAAGACCGCGCTCACCACGCTCGGAAACAAGGTGTTCCTCTGTGACGCCAAAACCGGAGGGTCCCTCCAGGTTATCGAGTATTGCAGTCGGGTGCTCGCCGCCTCCTTCGGCCCCAGCGGCCTGATCGTTTTGACCGAAGCTTCGGCTCCACGAGGTCTACCACCGGGTTCTCGGCTCTATTCATCGCCGCAGCTCTGGAATGTTGACCGCGTGCCGATCGGAGCGCCTCTGGAGGTTTTCGATGCCGTGGCATTCAGTCGCGATGGCAAAACCCTCCTGACGTGCGGTCGGCGCGCACCATTCGTGAACAACCAGCTCCTCGGTGTTCGCACGACGATCCAACGCCGGGAGGCCGCCACCGGGAAACCCCTGGGGGCCCTGGAGTTTCCAGAAAGGAATCGCGACAGACTCTTGGCGTTCGCTCCGTCTGGCAGGAGCTTCCTCATCGGACATGCGGACGGGACGGCGCAGCTCTGGGATACCGCGACCGGGAAACCTCTTGGCCCAGTCTGGGTGCCTCCCAGCGCGAGCCGGTCTGTTGCCCAGACCAAGTCCCCGCGCTCTCGCTCGCAGCCCGCCATCTACACTGGCGCGCTTGAGGTGGGAGTTGCGACGTTCAGTCCGGATGGCAAGACCATCCTCACTGCTGGTCTGGGAGTTCCGGTGTTCAGTCCTGATGGCAAGACCCTCCTCACTCCGAGCAGTTGGCTCCTTGATGCCGACACCGGGCAACCGCGCTCGGAGCTGCTTCATTCGGGTCAAAATGTCGAACACCTGGCGTATAGCCCCGATGGCAACACCGTCCTCGCCGGAGGCGGGAACAGCGCCATGCTATCCGACGCCGCCACCGGGGAACCGCGCTGCGCTCCCTTCGTCCATCCCGAACCGATCGAATGTCTCGCGTTCAGCCCCGACGGCAACACGATCGCGACGGGGGGTCGCGATGGTACGGTCCGGCTCTGGGAGGCAACAACCGGCAGGCCCATCGGGACTCCCCTGGTTAACAAGGGTCCGGTCTTCGCGGTGGCGTTCAGCGCCGATAGCAAGACGATTCTCACCGGGGGCGATAACGGCACGGCGCGGTGCTGGGATGCCGCCACCAGCCAACCGATCGGCGCTCCACTTTTGCATGAGGGCCCCGTCAGGTCGGTGGCTTGGAATTCCGACGGACATACCGTCCTGACCGGGAGTGATGACGGCATGGCGCGGATCTGGGACCTCACCCCAATGATCCGTCCCGAAATCACCCTGGCGCACCGGGATCCGGTCCAAACCGCGGCATACAGCACGGACGGGCAGAAGGTTCTCACCGTGGCCAAGGGAATGGGCCAGCTCTGGGATGCTCACACGGGAAAACCCTTCGGAGTGCCCCTGGTGCACAAAGGGCCGGTATTGGCGATGGTGTTCAGCCCCGACGACACCACCATTCTCACCGGGAGTGGGGGGCATCTGTACCGTTGGGATGCGGCGAGCGGGCGTCTCCTCGCCGCGCCCGCGATCAGTCAGGATTCGATCCGCGCCATTGTGATCAGCCCGGACGGCAAGACCGTCGTCACGGCAAGCGATCGAACAGCGTGGCTGAGGGACACTGCTTCTTGGGAACCGTTTGGAATGCCGCTGCTCCTCAAAGCGCCGATCAGGGCCTTGGCCTTCGGGCCCGACGGTAAGGACGTCCTCACTCTGAGTGAAGACGGAATCGCTCGGATCTACGACGCGGCTACCGGACAACCGCCCGGCATTCAACTGATGGATCAGGGGCACGTCGATGCCATTGCATACAGCCCCGATGGCCGTGTGGTCCTGACCTGGAGCCAGGACGGAACAGCGGCGCGGCTCTGGGATGTCGCCACAGGCAAACCCATCGGGGAGCCCATGGTGCATCGAGGACCGGTGGTCGCCGGAGTGTACAGCCCCGACGGCCGTGTGGTCCTCACCTGGAGCCAGGATGGAACAGCGCGGCTCTGGGATGTCGCCACAGGCAAACCCGTCGGAAAGGCCATGGTGCATCGAGGACCAGTGATCGCCGGAGTGTACAACCCCGATGGGCATACGGTCCTCACCGCTAGCGAGGATGGTACGATGCGGCTTTGGGATGCCGCCACGGGTCAACCCATCGAGGCGATCCTGGCCCATCGAGGGCCGATCCGAGCTTTTACCTCCAGCCCTGATGGGAAGACCGCGATCACGGGGAGCGAGGATGGCACGGCGCGGCTCTGGTTCGTCTCGACCGGGAAACCCCTCGGTCCCCCGATCGTTCATCCCGGCGCGATCACTCATCTGGCGTTCAGCCCCAGCGGCAAGACCTTCCTGTCCATCTGTGAGGAACCGTACAACGAAGTGCGACTGAGCGATGCGTCCGAATTGCCGGCCGATCTCCCGCGGATCGCGACCTGGGTCGAGGTCGTGACGGGGATGACCCTCGATTCCCAAGGATTCGTCCATGCGCTGGACAACACGCAGTGGCTGGAGCGGCGCCAACGATTGCGCGGTCTGGGTGGTCCGCCCTAGGGGAGAGCATTCATCAGAATTCGTCGCGGCGGAAACCCCTGCCTTGAGAAAACGTCCAGCTTTTTGGGGGAGATAGGCGACGTGGCAAAGAATAGTGGCCTCCCCGTGTTTTGGCAAATCGCACACGATTTGCGAAGCTTTTTATTGTCGTCACACAAGGAGGCCACGACGACGATGGTAGTTGAAACGCAGTCACCAAAAAAAGCCGATTCGCTTCCGCGCCGAGCACTGGCGGGGGGGCGGGGTCAGGAGACCCGCGCCCAGCGATGGTGCGGCGG
>JBIOJM010000468.1:0-6255 GCA_044450785.1 Isosphaerales bacterium | reverse complement strand
CCCTGCCTCTCTGATCCACAAGGTTTGCTGAAGTTATTTTCTACGCCACCTTATTCAAGTCGAATGTCCCGATCGAGAAGCTCCCCGATGATCAAGTCTGTGCTGGCCCACCCGCTGACCCGCGGCCTCGACATCGACGACCCCCGCACCACGCACCTTCGTCGGGAGATCATCCAGTCCAAGCGGTTTCTGCGAAAGATTTACGCGGAGTGGTACCGAGAGATCGTGGCCGACCTGCCGGCGTGCGACGGCCGCGTCCTGGAGCTGGGCTCGGGTGCCGGATTCCTCAGCGACTTCATCCCGGATCTGATCACGTCGGAGATCTTCGCCACCCATGGCGCGGCACTGGTGATGGACGCCCACACCATGCCTTTGCGGGATGGGAGCCTCCGGGCCATCGTCATGACGAACGTGCTCCACCATCTGGCCCAGCCCCGCCGCTTCTTCGCCGAGGCGGCGCGCTGTGTCAAGCCGGGCGGCGCCGTGATCATGATCGAGCCCTGGGTGACAACCTGGGGGCGGTGGGTCTACACCCACCTCCACCACGAGCCATTCCTCCCCGAGGCCCCCCAGTGGGAGTTTCCTCAAACCGGCCCCCTGTCCGGCGCAAACGGCGCGCTCCCGTGGATCCTGTTCGTCCGCGACCGCGACCAGTTCGAGCGGGAGTTCCCGATGTGGCAATTGCAGACCATCCGGCCCATCATGCCGTTCCGCTACCTGATCTCGGGCGGGGTCTCCCTGCGATCCCTGGTGCCCGGCTGGAGTTTCGGGGCCTGGCGTGCTCTCGAAAACTGCATGCGTCCTTGGTTGCACCGCTGGGGGATGTTCGCCCAGATCGTGCTCACGCGGCGGTGATGGTGAGCGCCGCTGAGATCGCGTACCAGAGAGAACGAACTGAGGGAGCATCCTGGAGGATTCACGTATGAAAGTCTTGGTGACCGGGAGTAGCGGCCTGATCGGGTCCGAAGCGGTTCGCTACTTCGATCGGCGCGCCACGCACGTCTATGGCATCGATAACAACATGCGCGCCGATTTCTTCGGACCGGCAGGGGACACGACCTGGAACCTGCGACAGCTCGAGGGATCGTGCAAGCGGTTCGAGCACCGGGCCCTGGACATCCGCGACCGAGGGGCGGTACTCGAGGTCCTCCGCGAGATCCAGCCTGATCTGCTGATCCACTGCGCTGCGCAGCCATCGCACGACCTGGCCAGCACCCGGCCGTTCGACGACTTCGACGTGAACGCGGTCGGCACGCTCAACCTGTTGGAGGCGACCCGCCGGCACGCCCCCGAGGCCGTCTTCATCTTGATGAGCACCAACAAGGTCTACGGCGACGTGCCCAACGAGCTGCCGCTGGTTGAGTTGCCCACACGGTACGATTACGCCGATCCGGCCGATCGCGAGGGGATCGGCGAGACCTGCCGGGTGGATCGTTGCCTGCACAGCCTCTTCGGCGTCAGCAAGCTGGCCGGCGACGTGATGGCGCAAGAATACGGCCGCTACTTCGGGATGAAGACGGGGATCTTCCGGGGCGGCTGCCTGACCGGGCCGTTCCACAGTGCCGTTCAGCTCCACGGCTTCCTCGCCTACTTGGTCCGCGTGGCGGTCAGCGGCGAGCCTTACACGATCATCGGCCATAAAGGCAAGCAGGTCCGCGACCAGATCCACAGTGAGGACGTGATCAGGGCATTCGAAGCGTTCTATCACGATCCGCGGCCGGGCGAGGTGTACAACCTGGGGGGTGGCCGCGATAACGCCGCCTCGATCCTGGAATTGCTCGATCGGCTGGAGCAGCTCACGGGCCAGCGCATTCCCCGACAGTACGAGGAGCGGCCGCGGGTTGGCGACCATATCGTCTATATCTCCGATCTGGCCAAGCTTCGGGCGCACTACCCGGGTTGGGAAATCACCCGCAACCTCGAGACGATCGTCGACGACGTGCTGCAGGCCGTGCGAAAGCTGCCTCGGAAATGATCTGATCGCGCTCGATCATTATATGGCGACCCCTCGGCATTCAACGCGCCGCCTTGTTAGAATCAGGGTATCCCGATCGGGAAGATCCGTGACCGGCTCCCTGGGCCAAGTTAAGGCCGATGTCACAAGCCCCGGCTCAGCCGATGGCCCCATCGATCAGTGGGAACCCCATGCCTGCGAACGCGATTGACATTCATATACGGCTCAAGACGATCCTGCTCGAGGCCTTCGACCTTGAAGAGTTGAAGGAGCTTGTACGGATACACGTGAAGGAGCTCGCGACGAGACTTGAAGTCATCGCCCCGGTCAACGAGCGCTTGGAGGTGATTGTCGTCGAGCTGATCGATGCTGTTGAACGACGCTCGCTCGTAGCGCAGTTGGTCCGCGGTATCCAGGAGATGCGGTCGACGCGGCCTGACGTCCGCGCGCTCGCCACCGAGCTGGGTTTGTCCTCTGCCGGTGGGGCGGCCCCCTCCGCGACATCGGCGATGCCGACCGCGGTGAAGGATAACGTCATCCGGTTCAATGAGCGATTTGTAGAGCGTCGAAAACAGTTCCGCTATCTGAGCGGCTTCAAGAAGCTGCACGAAGGGCTCCACAATCTCCAGTCGAAGCGAGAGGCGATCTCACAGGCGGCCGAGCGGTTCAAGCAGAACCCGGCCAACTCCTTGGAGATCGACATGATCGGCGACGACCTCAAGGAAGATTACGAGTCGGCCGTGAAGAGCACCGCCTCGTTGGAGGACCCCGCGGATGCCGACTGGGTGGAGCCATTCGGGCGGGTGGTGACGGGTCTGAAGGACGCCGTCACCAGAAGGGACCTTAACGCACTAACCGGGATCGTCGAGGCCTTGAGGACGTTGCCGAACCAGCAGGCCGGGCTGAACTCCGACCTGGTTCGCTGCGCCCGGCGGCTCAAGCCTCTGGAGCTTGTTGACTTGATGGACACGATCCTCGCCGGGCTTGGCCCGTCGGGAGCTTCCGTGCCTGCCTTCATGGCCGAGTTCCGCGAGCGGCTCAACCGATTCCGGGCGCTCTGCGACCGTCTATCCAGGCTGATCAGCGACCACGACAACTGCCAGCGCATCGAGACGTCGCTGGCCCAGGCAGAGACGGCCGCCGTGGTCACTCCGGACCGCGTCCCCTCCTGGGAGTCGGTCAAGGCCGACCTGCAGGCCATCGCGTCGCGGAGGCCCGACGACACCCTGGCTGTTCGGGTGGCCCAGATTCCCAATTCCTTCGAGTCGACGGCGAAACTGTCCCCGAACGACCCCAAGCCGGCGGGAGACATCTTCGCGAACTTTGTCGATCGATTCCGGCGACTCTTCCATAACGTCGATGAAGAACTCCTCGCTATCACCAGCGATCTCGTCCAGGAAGCCGCTTACCTGGACGTCCAGTTGAGGACTGCGACTCATGTCAACTGAAACCTCCGAGCCCAAGGCATCCGATAACCGCTTCGACTCCCTGGACGCCATCGAGAGGGAGCACACCCTGCTGGTGAACGACTTGAAGTCGCTCCTTGCGACCGCTGAGGGCTCCGGCCGAGTCCTGCGCTTCCTGTCCCGCGCGGCCGCCACCGGGTCCATCCTCGACGCCCGGGATGACCGGACGTCCGCCCAGGGTCTGATCAACTTCTGGGCCGCCAAGCTGGCCACCGCCGCCCGAAGCGAGGACGGCGACGCCAAGCGCAACGTGGTCGTCAAACCTAAGTTCGAGGAGACTCTGCTCGCCGAGTTCGATCCATCGACAGTCAGCATGGCTGCGTCGGCCGCCGATCGTTGGCTGGCAGGGCTTCAGCCGCAGGATCAAGCGGTCGCCCGATGCGTCCTGCTCCGCCTTGTACGCTTGGGCCCCGATGGTCAGACGTTCGAGCCGGTCCCGACCTCCCGGGCCGCCCTCTATGACGTCTTACCTTCGTCCGAAGCAGTCGATCGCGTGATCACGGAATTGGCGAAGATGCGTGTCATCCGTGTTACCAGAGGCGACTCTTCCGATGCCGAGCGCGTGCAGCTCGCGACGAAGGCCCTGCTCACGTCTTGGGGCACCTACAAAAAGTGGCTCGACAAAAGGCGGGCCTTTCGGGAACTCGCCGAGTCGTGGAACCGCGCGGGCCGCTCCGCGGATAAGCTGCTCAAGGGGGAGGAACTCGAGGAGGCCCAGACCTATCAAGACCGAAACGCAGCCGAACGCAAGCTGATTGACGATAGCCGCTATATCGAGCGCCAGAAAAACGAACGGGATCGACTCTTGAAATCGGTCTTTGGAATTCTTGCGATCGTCGCTCTTTCGGGATGGGGTGTGTCGGCATGGTACTACAAGATGAACAGTGAATTGGCCGACGCTAGACGGATGGACGCCGAGCACTCCCGGAATAACATGCAGAAAAAAACCATCGATCTCGAAAAGGCGCAAGACGAGCTTACTAACACGAATAAGGAGCTAGACCGGAAGAACAGCGAACTGGAGGCGATCGTTCGCCGGATCCGGTACAGCAAGGAACAGGCGCTCGCAAAGGAAGCCCAGGTCAAGGCCGAAGAGTCGCGAGTTGAGAACCGACCCGCCGTGTCAACCGCGTTGGCGCGCGACCCGGAGTTGAAAGGCCAGTGGAGGCTCTGGAAGAACGGTGCCGTCCTCCGTATACGCTTCCTCGACGGCGACGACAAGGTAAAAGGGCTTGTCAAGAAGTACGCCCCGGAATGGACACAGCATGCAAACCTGAACTTCGATTTCGGTTCCGATCCGAAGAACGCGCCGATCCGGATCACTTTTGCACAACCGGGCTCTTGGTCGGCATTGGGGACCGATGCGCTGACGGTGATGGCCGATCAGCCGACGACGAACCTTGGATTGGTGCAGAATGCCGTCGACGAGGAGGACGCGGCACGCGTGATCCGCCACGAGTTTGGCCATGTCCTGGGGCTAATCCACGAGCAAAAGAGCCCCAATGCGAAGATCCGCTGGAATCGGGAGGCTGTGATGAAGTATTACGGTGGTCCCCCAAATAACTGGCCGCCGTCGGTGATCGAAGATACAATACTCAATGTGTTCCCAAAGTTCGAGGACCCCGAATACCGGCCGTTCGACCCACAATCGATCATGATGTTCCCGATCCCCGAGGGGTTGGCGGAAGGCCTCGTCGTTGACTGGCATACGAAACTCTCGGAAAGCGACAAGCGGTTCGCCGCCCAACTGTACCCAGGACGAGAAGACGCATCGAAGAGCCCGCGCTAACTTCGGGCCGCGAGCGGTATCGCTTCCCCTGGCCAACGACCTGTGGCACGGTTCAGGGTGGAAGTTGCCTCTTTTTCATGGGTGAGCCCGCACGAAGCTCGCTGAGGAACCTCCGCCGTGACGATGCACGAGCAGCGTAAAGAGCACAACCGTTCCAGCCTCCTTGAGGAGCAGGTTGACCCCGACCCGATCCGCCAGTTCGTGGTTTGGTTCGACGAGGCCTCGCAAAGCGGGGTTGCCGAGTCGAATGCGATGGCACTGGCGACGGCAACTCCGGACGGACGCCCCTCGGCGCGAATGGTCTTGCTGCGCGGAGTCGACGACCGCGGCTTCGCTTTCTTCACGAACTACGAGAGCCGGAAAGCGCGCGAGCTGGAGGCCAACCCCTACGCGGCCCTCGTCTTCTTCTGGCACGAGCTCGAGCGGCAGGTCCGGGTCGAAGGGCGGGTCGAGCGGGTCGCCGGCGAAGAGTCGGACCGATACTTCCACAGCCGGCCCAAGGGCGCGCGGATCGGGGCCTGGGCCTCGCCGCAGAGCGACGTTGTCGCGAGCCGGGGTGTCCTGGAGGCGCGATTCGGCGCGCTGGAGAACCAGTATCCCGAGGGCGAGGTCCCCCGCCCTGTCAACTGGGGCGGCTATCGACTCGTGCACGAGTCGATCGAATTCTGGCAAGGGCGCCCCAACCGGCTGCACGACCGACTGCGGTACACGAAACGCGAACAAGGCGGCTGGCTGATTGAACGGCTCGCTCCGTGAAGAGAAGAGCCGCCTTGTTCACCTCCGCGGGCTGGAAGCCCGTGCGACAACGATAATCGAAACTCGCTCGACTGACTTGCGAGCGCCCTCTATTGAGCGTCAGGTCAATGACTTCACAGGGATCCCCCGCGTGCCGAAGCCAAACACCGGCGGCTAGCGCCGTACCGCTGACGAGAACGCTCCGCCGCGGTCACCGGCAAGATCGAGGGGTGAGGGTTGGCGGTCTCGGAGGGCGCATGATATCTGAGCGGCACGGCGCGAGCCGCCGGGGTTTGGCTTAGGCACGCGGG
>JBIOJM010000467.1:0-6265 GCA_044450785.1 Isosphaerales bacterium | reverse complement strand
TATTGAGCGTCAGGTTAATAGGTTCCGCTTGATTTTCAGGTACGCAAACCGGCGGCTAGCGCCGTACCGCTGACTAGAACGCTCCGCCGCCGTCACCGGCAAGATCGATGTGCGAGGGTTGGCGGAATCGGAGGCCGCATGGTATCTGAGCGGCACGGCGCTAGCCGCCGGTGTTTGGCTTCCGGCACGCGGGGGGGATCCCTGTGAAGTCATTAACCTGACGCTCAATAAAGGCGGTACTCCAACCCATCAATCGACGCTTGATAGCCCGCCAGGCTCATCCCGCCCACGCCGCGAAGGAACGGCCACGCCCTCTTCAGTAGCAAGAACGAAAGAGGCCGACTTCGCCGCTTCATGCGGCGGCCCTCCCGTTTCGCGATCGCGTTCGAGGATTGGTGGCGGGGAGAATCCCTTGCTCCAACCCCTAGGATCGCTCCTCGCTGTTTTATAGAATACGAAAGTTCGTGGATGAAATGAATCCCGACGGAGGTGGACGAACGCGATGCCGGCCAGCATTGTCGGGGCCGGGACCGAAGGTTGAGACTGCGCATGCTGGCTAAGCGGATCATTCCTTGCCTGGACGTCAACCATGGCCGCGTGGTCAAGGGGACCAATTTCCTCAACCTCAAGGATGCGGGCGACCCGGTTGCGGTGGCCGCGCGTTATGACGAGGAGGGCGCCGACGAGCTGGTGTTCCTGGACATCACGGCCAGCCACGAAGATCGCGCGATCCTTCTGGACGTGGTCCGGCGCACCGCGGAAGTCTGCTTCATGCCATTGACTGTGGGTGGCGGAATTCGCAGCCTTGACGACATCCGGACACTCTTGAGCGCGGGGGCCGACAAGGTGTCGATCAATTCGGCGGCGGTGCGCGATCCGGATCTGGTCCGACAGTCCGCGCGGCGATTCGGCAGCCAATGCATCGTCGTCAACATCGATCCCAAGCGGGTCGAGCGCGGCGGCCGCGAAGTCTGGGAGGTCCACATCAACGGAGGGCGGGTCCCGACCGGGTGGGAGGCGGTCGCGTGGGCGCGGGAGGTCGAGCGCCTGGGTGCCGGCGAGATCGTCCTGACCAGCATGGACGCCGACGGGACCCAGAACGGCTACGACCTGGAGATGACCCGCGCCGTGGTCGACGCCGTCGAGGTCCCCGTGGTGGCTTCCGGCGGGGCGGGGAGCCCCGAGCACCTGCGGGCCGTCCTGGCCGATGCGGGCGCCAGCGCCGCCCTGGCCGCCAGCATCTTCCATTACCGTCACTATTCGATCGGCGAGACCAAGGACTACCTGGCGCGCCGGGGCGTGCCGATCCGGCGCATCGACCCCGGGAAGCGCGCGGCCGTCCTCGGATGCCTTGCCCTGCAGGATACCTGAAAACCTGTCTTCCCGTTCTCGCAACAGCAGGAGTGCACGCCCATGACGACGGCCATCGAAGCGACCGTTGACGAGATGCCCAATGAGCCCGAAGCGAACAAGCTGTTTCGGATGGTGATGAAATTCAAGGGTTCTGACTTGCACCTCAAGGTCGGGAAATCGCCCGCGATGCGGCTGACGGGCGTGCTGCGTCTGATGCAGCTCCCGGTTCTCTCCGCCTCCGATATGGAACGGCTGATGTTCCCGCTCCTGTCGGCTCGCCAGCGGACCATCCTGGAAGATACCGGCGGCATCGACTTCGCCCACGTCATCTTCGAGCCCAACGGCGATGAGACCCGCTTCCGCGTCAACCTGTTCCGGCAGCGTGGCCGCCTCAGCGTGGCCGCCCGCCGCGTCAACACGTCGATCCCCGATTTCGAGGGGCTCGGCCTGCCTCCCGTCATGGGGGAGATCGCCAGCCACGATCAAGGCATCGTGATCCTGTCGGGCGTCACCGGCTCGGGCAAGTCGACGTCGATCGCGGCGATGCTGCAGTACGTGAATCAGCGCGAACGCTGCCACATCGTCACCATCGAAGACCCGATCGAATTCACGTTCAAGGACGACAAGTGCATCATCAACCAGCGCGAGGTGGGAATCGACGTCCTTGACTGGGACACCGCCCTCAAGCACGCCGTCCGGCAGGATCCGGACATCATCCTGGTCGGCGAGATGCGCGACCGCGACACATTCAACGCCGCCATGCACGCCGCCGAAACCGGCCACCTGGTCTTCGGAACGATCCACGCCTCCAGCGCCCCCTCGACGATCAGCCGCATCCTCGACCTGTTCCCGAAGGACATGCACTCGGCGATGCGGCAGAACCTGGCCTTCAACCTCAAGGCGATCATTGCCCAGAAGCTGCTGCCGACCACCAAGGAGTGGGCGGCCAAATCCGGCCAGACCCGCGCCCCACTGGTCGAGGTCATGCGGATGAACCCCACGGTGAAAAAGCTGATCCTCAACGAGGAAGACATCAAGCTGGCCCAGGCCATCCGGCTGGGAAAAGAAGAAGGAATGGTCGACTTCACCGAGAGCCTGCGGCAACTTGTCGTCGCCGAGAAGGTCGAACGGGCCGTCGCCTTCGAGAACGCTCCCAATCCCGAATTGCTGCGGATGGCGCTCAAAGGCATCACCCTGCCCGAGTCAGGTATTCTGTGAGAGAAAGGTCAGCAATGTTCCGCCCGTTCCTGGCGCTCATGACGTTCTTCGTGTTATCCCTCGGCGTCGCCGCCGCGGCCGACGCCGCCGAGCTCCTGCCCGGCATCCTGGCGCAACTGCCGCACATGCAGCGCGGGCCCGGGATGTATCTCAACCTCTTCAAGTTCATCCCGGTGCTCATCATCTACCTGCTCTGGGCCTGGACCACCGACTGGGTCGAACATGACACCAAGGACTTGATCAACGCGAAGTTCGCCGTGTGGAACAGCGCCGTCTTTCTTTCCGGCGTCCTCGGCCTCATCCTGATGTTTGCGATCCCCGTTTATTTTCTCGGTCTAGGGCTCCTGCTCTTGGCGTATTTCGTTCCCCTCCTCTCCTACGTCTACGCCCGCAACCAGACGGTGCCCGACGACCAGAAAGTGCTGACGCCGTATCATTTCGGCGAAGTGGCCAACGACATCTTGTTCAAGTTGGGGATGAAGCCGCTGTTCAATCGTGATGTCGGGACGGTCGATCGGTCCGGTCCTCCCATCACGTTCGTCGGCAAGACCCAGGGCGCGGCCAAGGAAGATCCGTCGCGAGTGCGGCAGGCCGAGGAGTCGCGGTCGTACATGGCCGCCAAGGAGCTCGTCTACGACGCCGTCCTGCGCCGGGCAACCGACATCCACCTGGAGCCGACCACCGAACAGATCTCGATCCGCTATCGGATCGACGGCATCCTCCACGCCGCCGAGCCGTTCGACCGGCCGACCGGCGACGCCGTGGTCAACGTCTTCAAGGTCCTCTCGGCGATGGACATCTCCGAAAAGCGCAAGCCGCAAGACGGCTCGTTCGGTGCCAAGCTTCAGGGCCGCGACCTCGATTTCCGCGTGGCCACCTCGGGTTCGAAGGCGGGCGAGAAGCTCGTCATGCGAATCCTCGACAACAGCGCGGCCATCACCAAGCTCGAGGACCTGGGCATGCGGCCCAAGCTCGTCGATCAGGTGAAAGGCCTGGTGACCCAGCCGCACGGCATGTTCCTCTGCTGCGGGCCGACGGGCGCGGGCAAGTCCACCACGCTCTACGCCTCGCTCCGTGAGATCGACCGGTATCAGAGGAACATCATCACCGTCGAGGACCCGATCGAGTACCACCTGGACAACATCACCCAGATGGAGGTCAACACCAAGGCCGGTCAGACGTTCTCGACCAGCCTGCGGTCGATCCTGCGGCAGGATCCCGACGTCATCATGATCGGTGAGATCCGCGACCAGGAGACCGCCTCGATCGCGTGCCAGGCGGCCAACACCGGGCACATGGTCTTCTCGACGGTCCACTCCAACGATGCGGTGACGGCCCTGTTCCGGCTGCTCGATTTGGGAGTCGAGCCGTTCATGATCGCCTCGGCGTTGTCGGGGGTACTGGGCCAGCGCCTGGTGCGCATCCTGTGCGAGGCCTGCAAGGAGCCATACAAACCCAAGCCCGAGTTCCTCAAGAAAGCAAACCTGCCGGTCGAAAAGGTCGACGTGTTTTACCGGCGTCCCGAGAATCCCGAGCAAGTGTGCCCGCAATGCGGCGGGACCGGCTACTTCGGCCGGACCGGGATCTACGAGCTCCTCGTGCTGACCGAAGCCATGCGTGACATGATCCGTGAGAATCCGGCGATCAACAAGATCAAGGCTGAAGCTCGCAAGAACGGCATGATCTACCTTCAAGAAGACGGCCTGCGCCAGGTGATCCAGGGCCGGACCTCGATCGAGGAGCTTCTCCGGGTCGTGAAGTAACAGGAAAACGATCATGGACCGCAACCAGGGCCACCGTGCGTTGACCGGCCGGGAAGTCGGATCCGGGGTGATTCCATTCCGTTCTGGGGATTGAGGTTTTCACCATGAAACTGATCATCGATTTGATTATTATCGGGCTCGTCCTGCTAATGACCTACGTCCTCACGAGCGAAGGGCTCTGGGGGTCTGCCGTCATGTTCTTCAATGTCGTGTTCGGGGCGCTGATCGCGTTCAATTTCTACGAGCCGCTGGCCTCGGTGCTGGATCGGACCGGCATCGGCTGGGGATTCTCCGACACGCTCTGCATGATGGGCTTGTTCTGCGTCAGCGTCCTGCTGCTGCGACTGACGACCGAAACCATCGCTCCATCCCAGGTGCGCTTCCCCCCGGCGATCTATCATGCCGGCCGGCTCATATTCGGCCTGGCGGGGGCGCTGGTCACCATGGCGATCATCATCCTGTCGTTTCACGCGGCGCCGGTGCACAAGAAGCTCTTCAATGTGATCGACTACCAGACCAAGCCCCCGTTCGGAATGGGGCTGGACCATCAGTGGCTGGGGTTCTTCCAGTATGAGACCGGCGCCGTCTTCGCGCGATTCGGTGCCGGCCGCCGCGATCCGTACCATCAATACGGCCACGGTGGATCGGTGCAGGTCTTCGATCCTCGCGGGGATTGGCTGATCATTCACCAGCAATCCCGGCCCTACGGCGAGGGGGCGATCCTCGGGGAGGAAGCCGGAGGCGGGGCCGCGGGCGAGGCGGGACAGGCGCCGGCGGCACCGGCTGCCGGGCGCGCGGGAAGGGGCGGTCCGCCCGGTGCCGCCCCCAACTAACCCGCATTTTCATCCTTCATCCTTCATCCTTTCAAGAGTGCTGCTCCCGCTTCAACGGCTCGGTGCCGAGGCGCTGGCCTTGGCGTAGGAACGAAGCTCGAGCAGCTCGAACCGAGGCCGCGACGACTTCGCCGTCGACTGTTGGAGCTGGATCCGGAAGACGCCCATCTGGTTGGTGGTCGTCTCGAAGACGTAGAGTGGCGCCCAGCCCGACGTGAAAGGGCCGAGCGAGCCCGTGGTCATCAGGAAGCGAGGGCGCGGTCCGGTATCCAGATCGAGCTTGAAGTCGGCGACCAGGTCACGCTCGACGAACGTGTCGATGATACGCGTTGACGATGTGCTTTGCTGGTACGTGGGAATCGTCGCCAGCAGCCGCCCTGCCTTGTAGTCGAGGAGGTAAACGGCATCGAGCGGAATCGAAATCTTCGCCCCCTCGTCATAGCGAACAATCACGGGCCCAGTCGTCACGATCGACTCACCCGAGCGGTCGCCAGCTCCTGCAAGCAGCGGCGCCGGCCGCAAACTCGATAGCGCCCAGCCCAGAGCCACACCGATCAAGAGCGCCAGCGCCGTCCGAATACGAGAACCCGGAACAATCATGGATCGTCGACTCCTTTCGTGATCGAGCGAATCGTCACCCCAGGCTTTTCGATAAGGGGACCGACCGGGCCGGTACCCCTCTGCCACGAACCCGGCCACGGGGCTCAGGCACGCATTGTGCGACGATCGACCGGATGCGTCCAGTCCATTGGTCCTTGGTCCTTGGTCCTTGGTCCTTGGTCCTTGGTCCTTGGTCCTTGGTCCATGGTCCTTGGTCATTGGTCAGTAGGCAGAAGGCAGGGAAGAAAGAAGAATAGCTGAAGAGGAACGGTGTTGGGAGGCAACTAGAGCGGTTTACCAACGAGTTGCGCATAGTGCCGCGGGATGTCGATTTTTACTAACCCGAAGCGTAAGCGAGGATTCCGCCAGCGATCCCCTCGCTTACGCTTCGGGTTAACGGATCGAGCCGCCTTCGGCGGCGCCCTCACGGCCCGTGAACTGTTTTTCGACGTACTGGGCTCCCGCTGTTGTTGGTGTTTATCGTACTTTACCTTACGG
>JBIOJM010000466.1:0-6276 GCA_044450785.1 Isosphaerales bacterium | reverse complement strand
CCTGTCTGATTCATCCTTCATCC
The DNA here is from genome assembly GCA_044450785.1 of Isosphaerales bacterium. Lineage (GTDB taxonomy): Bacteria > Planctomycetota > Planctomycetia > Isosphaerales > Isosphaeraceae > JBIOJM01. The sequence goes on along the minus strand of JBIOJM010000466.1, from coordinate 6,253 downwards.
TCCCGCCTTCATCCTGACAAGGCATCGCCCCCCAAATCCGCATCCATGGCGTCTCCATGATTTTCCGCAGAACCGGCGAAAAGCGTCTCGTTTCCATCACGAGTACAAAACCTCCGAGAACCGAAGAGTCGCCACACGTAAGTGTGAGTGACATAGAGAGTTGCTCAGACAATCTAATTCACGGAGACCCGGACGCAGCTCAAATTCACGCGACCGCGTGACGCTTGGTGACGCTTGTGACGCTGGAAAACACGCTGTGTGCGTATTCTCTTTGTGAAGGAGTACCGGGCCGTGTCGTGAATTCAGCAGAGAACAGCGCAACATCAAAACTTGCGCGTCGGGTTGGTATGACACGGCCGATCCCGACCGGAAGGACCGCGCATCAACTTTTTACCATGTCTCAGTCCCCCATTGGGATTCCAGCCTCTCGGCGCCCATTGTTTAAATTATGTTTGACGCACTCTTCCGCCGCCGGGGATAATCTTTCAGGGGCATACCGCAACGGGACGCCCGGCCTGCGAGGCGACTCGATGAAGATCAAGCTGATGATCCTGGCGTTCGTCCTCGGGCTGGTTGAGCCGGCCAGGGCCGCACCGCCGGTCGATTACGGGCGCGAGGTCAAGCCGATCCTGACCGCCCGATGCACGAGTTGCCACGGGGCGATCCGGCAGAAGGCGGGCCTGCGGCTGGATACCGCGGCATTGATTCGCCGCGGGGGCGAGGGAGGGCCGGCCGTCGAGCCGGGCAAGAGCGGTGAGAGCCTGCTGATCGACCGCGTGACCGGGGCCGACGGCGCGGACCGCATGCCGCCCGAGAGCGAAGGCAATGCTCTCAGCGCGGGCGAGGTCGCGGCGCTTCGCTCGTGGATCGACCAGGGTGCCAATGCCCCGCCCGAGCCGACCCCCGCGGACCCTCGAAAGCATTGGGCCTACCAGCCCCCGGCGCGCCCCGGCGTCCCGCGCGCGGCGGACCCGGCCTGGGCACGCAACCCGATCGACGCCTTCCTCGCCGCCGCTCACCAGTCGCGCGGCCTGAAGCCGAGCCACCCGGTGGGCAAAGACCTCTGGCTCCGTCGCGCCTACATCGACCTGATCGGCCTGCCGCCGACCCGCGAGGAGCGCCGCGCCTTCCTCGCCGACGGGTCGGCGAATGCCGAGGAAAAAATCGTCGATCGCTTGCTATCCGACCCCCGCCACGGTGAGCGCTGGGGGCGGCACTGGATGGACGTCTGGCGGTACAGTGACTGGTACGGGCTCGGCGAGGAGGTCCGCTACAGTCACCCGCATATCTGGCACTGGCGCGACTGGATCGTCGCGTCGCTCAACGCGGACAAGGGCTACGACCGGATGATCGAGGAGATGCTCGCCGGGGATGAACTCGCACCCGACGACCCGGCAACCGTCCGAGCCACCGGGTTCCTCGTCCGCAACTGGGACGTCTTCAACCGGAACGCCTGGCTGGCCAACACCGTCGAGCACACCGCCCGCGCCTTCCTCGGCGTGACGATCCAGTGCGCCCGCTGCCACGACCACAAGTTTGACCCGGTCTCTCAGGCGGACTACTACCGCTTCCGCGCCTTCTTCGAGCCGTACCACATCCGGATCGACCGCGTGCCGGGTCAGCCCGACCGCACCCGGGCGGGCCTGCCGCGTGCGTTCGACGACTTCCTGACGACGCCGACGTTCCTGTTCATCCGCGGTGACGAGGCCAATCCCGACAAGTCGCGGTCGCTCCGACCCGCGATACCCGCCGTACTGGGCGGCGAGGTCAAGGTCGACGCCGTCCCGCTCCCCCTCACCGCCGCCTGCCCCGACAAGCGTGAATTCGTCGTCCGCGAGGCCCTGGACGGGGCCGAGAAGGCGGTGAGCCAGGCCCGTTCCGCCGGCGACAATGCGCTCGAGCGGGCCAAGCAAACGGACAAGGCGCTCGCCGCGGCGATCGAAGCCGACCGTCAGGCCGAGGTGAAGGTCATTGCCGCCGCCGGCAAGCCGGAGGCGCTCAAGGCGGCACAGGCCGCGGCCGCCCTGGCGGTCGAGGCGCTGGCGCTCGCCCAGCGGGCTGCCCGTGACGCCCGGGAGGACCGGGACGTCGCGAAGTCGGCCCTGGCCTTGGCCGCGGCGAGACAGTCGGCCTTGAAGGCGGTCCTGAATGCCGAGCGGTTCGAGGACCAGGGGGCCAAGGCGAGCGGTTCCGGGTGCTGGGCCGAGGCGGCCCGTGCGGCCCTGGCTGCCCAGCGCCAGGTCGCACTCATCGAAGCCGATACCAACCGCCGGGTTGCCTTGAGAGACCTCACCCGCGCCCGGCGCAACCTCGACGGCTTCCTTGCCTCCGGTCCGGGAGAGAAGGGAGACCCCTTCAAGGCCGCCCGCGCGAAGGCCGCCGCGGCGCTCGTCGACGCGCGGGGGCGCCTGGCCGCCGCCCTTCCGCTGTACAGCAAGGCCGAGGCGGCCGCCAAAGCACCCCTCACCACCGCGTACACACCTCGCCCGCTCGAATTCCCCCGCGCCAAGACGACCTACCGCGACACCCCGAGCAACGCCCCTTATTCGAGGGTCAGCACCGGCCGCCGCCTCGCGCTGGCCCGCTGGATCGCCGGCCGCCACAACCCCCTGACGGCTCGCGTCGCGGTCAACCATGTCTGGGCCCGGCATTTCGGCGAGGACCTGGCCGGCTCCGCGTACGATTTCGGCCTGAGGACGCCCCGGCCTGAACTCCACGAGCTGCTTGACTGGCTCGCTGTCGAATTCATGGAATCGGGCTGGAGCCTCAAGCACTTGCACCGGCTGATCGTCACGTCGCGGGCCTACCGGCTGCGATCGTCCGACGCCGGCCCAGGGGACCCGAACGTGAAGATCGACCCCGACAACCGTTACGTCTGGCGGACGAACCTCCGGCGCATGGAAGGAGAGGTCGTCCGCGACAGCGTCCTCTTCCTCGCCGGACGTCTCGACCGCACGATCGGTGGGCCCGACCTGCCCGTCGCCGCTGCCGAGGCCGGCACGCGCCGGACGATCTACTACCGCTATGCAAGCGGAGACAACATCCCGTTGCTCACCATGTTCGACGCCGCCAACGTGACGGAGTGCTACCGCCGCCACGAGACGATCGTGCCGCAACAGGCGCTGGCGTTGATTAACAGCGGGATGGTCTTGACCCGCGCTCGCGACATCGCGTCGGAGATCGACCGCGAGGTCGGCGGGGGCCCTAGGGCGCGGACTGCCTTCACGGACTCGGCCTTCGTGCGCCTGTTCGGGCGCGAGCCGACTGATGCGGAGCGGACCGAGTGCGCGTCGGGCCTCGCCCGGCTGGCCGCGGCGTTCGCGTCCGAGGGGAAGCAAGCCGCACCGCCGGAAGCGCGTGCCCGCTCAGCCTTGGTCCACGTTTTGCTGAACCACAACGATTTTGTCACGATCCGATGAATCGAGCGACCGCCATGGACGAACATCTCGCAAGCTGCGCCTGCACCGGCCCCACGCGCCGGGGCTTCCTGGCGGACGTGGGTATGGGCTTCGTCGGCCTGGCATTGGGGGCGATGCTTCACCGGGACGGGGTGGTCCGCGCCCAACCGGTTCACGGCTGGGGCCCGCCCGACGGCAAGCCCCATTTCCCGCCGCGGGCCAAACGGGTCATCTGGTTGATGATGCGGGGAGGGGTCAGCCACCTCGAGAGCTTCGACCCCAAGCCCGAATTGACGAAGCACGCGGGCAAGACGATCAACGAAAGCCCGCACAAGCAGGCGGTCTTCGGCTCACCTCATATCAAAAACGTCCGCGAGCAGGTCGCCAACAACATCGTCGACAAGACGAAGGGGCGGATCTACCCGACGCAGATCGGGTTCAAGAAAGGCGGTCGGAGCGGGATCGAGGTCAGCGATTGGTGGCCGCACGTGCGCGAATGCGTCGACGAGATCGCCGTGGTCCGGTCGATGTACACGACCGACAACAACCATGGCGCCCAGATGGAGTTCTTCACCGGCCGGCACCTGCTTGACGGCTGCTATCCGACGATCGGCGCGTGGGTTCACTACGGGCTCGGGGCGCTCTGCGACGACCTCCCGCAGTTCATCTCGATGGGCCCGCCCCTCGAGTACCAGTGCATGGGGGCCACCGACGCGAACTACCTGGGGCCGGAGAACTCGGGCGTGCTGCTCAAGGTCGACCCTTCCGACCCGCTGCCCTTTGCTCGGCCGGGCGTGCCCGTCGGGCCGATCGAGGGGGCGATGAAGGCCGACCTGTTAGGGCGGCTCAACCGGCTCGCGGCCATCGAGTACCCCTCCGACCCCAAGCTCCGCGCCCGGATCAAGTCGTACGAGCTGGCCTTCCGCATGCAGACGGCCGTCCCGGAAGTCCTCCGCTTCCAGGACGAGGACGAATCCACTCGCAGACTGTACGGGCTCGACCGCGACGTCACCCGCCCGTTCGGCCAGCAGATGCTCGCGGCCCGCCGCCTGGCCGAGCGCGGGGTCCGCTTCATCCAGGTCTTCCACGGCGAGGGTGCCGCCGGCGCCTGGGACGCCCATTCCGGCCTCCGCGCCAACCACTCGACCCTCTGCGCCAAGGTCGACAAGCCCATCGCCGGGCTGCTGATCGACCTCAAGCGCCGCGGCCTGCTCGACGACACCGTGGTGGTCTGGACCACCGAGTTCGGCCGCACCCCCTACGCGCAAGGTGCCGACGGCCGTGACCATCACAACTACGGCTTCTCGGTCTGGATGGCCGGCGGCGGCGTCCAGGGGGGCGTCGTCCACGGCGCGACCGACGAGCTCGGCTTCCACGCCGTCGAGCCGCGTCACTATGTCACCGACATCCACGCAACAGTCCTCCACCTCCTCGGCCTCGACTCCCACCGACTCGAGATCCCCGGGCGGAAGAGGCTGGAGGTCGAACACGGCAAGCCGATCCGCGAGATCCTCGCCTGAGCGGTCGAGGGGATCGAGCCGACCGTCAGGCTAGAACGCGTGACGTACGCCCACGGCGAAGATCCGGGCTGAACCCCGCTTCCAGCAGCGCATCAACCGCGTGGACCGAGAGACGGTCTGTCCGAGCGAGCGAAACGGCGTTCGTGACACTGGCTCCACTCTTGCTGAGAATGGCCACGGAATTCGTTCCGCCGTTCAGCGGGCGGCCCAGAGTATCCAGCAGACTCGCAGCCACGACGGTGAGCTTGATCGGTGGATTCAGGACCAGCGGCTTGCGGGTCGTCAGCGTGACCGTGAACGTTGTGGAGTTGTAAGTCGCCTTCGACAGCGCCACCGCCGTGCCCGTCTGTTTCTTGCTCTTGGGCACGGTGACGAGCTTGTAAGTCTTGACATTCTGGGCGCCCACGGAATTCACAGCTTCGTTGAATTGAAGGACGATCACCTGCGTTGTCTTACGCTTGACCGTCATCTTCTTGATCGAGACATTCTGGACGGTCGCCAGCGCGGGGAGCACGGTGAGCGTGCCGCCCACGTAGGTGATCTTGTAATTGGGCGAGACGGCGCCGCCGGCGTTGATGGGATAGCTGCCCGGCGGGCTTGCCGAGGTTGCCGTGGTGGATAGCGACGGCGGTGTCGTGAACGGTGCGGCGTTGTTGACGAGCCCGCTGATGGAGTCCGTCAGCGTGGGCACGGCCTGGCCGGCAAGCATGGTCTGGGGGTTGGCGGTGATCGTCAGCGAGGCCGGAGTGATTGTCAGGTGACTTCCGACCAGGTCAGCCGCGGGGAAGTCGTAATTGGCGGCGCTCAAGGTGCCGGCCGTGATCGTGATCGCGTAGACGCCGACGTTGCTGGCGGACGTCGCCGCCGGCGTGATCACCGGCGCGCCGCTCACCACGCTCGTCGTGTCCGCGCCGATGAACCCGGTGATCGTGTACGTCACGTTCGGAAGCGCCGAGCCGTAAACCATCGAGGCATCCTTCAGCGTCACGGTCAGCGGGGCCGGGCTGATCGTGCCCGTCGTGTTGTTGACGAAGGTCACATTGTAGTTATTGCCACCGTTACCGTCGGTCACCGACCCGGCCGGGGTGAGCGTCTCGCTCGTGCCCGCGTTTTTGGTGTCGTACGTCTCCGTGAAGTCGGGCAGATCGCCCGTGGCCAGGCTGCCCGACGTGATCGCCGGCGTCGCCGTCGCGCTCGTCGTGCCGTCGTAGGTCTTGCTGTTGGTCGCCGCCGTCACCGCGATCGCCGCCCTGGTGATCGTGCCCGTCGTGTTGTTGACGAAGGTCACATTGTAGTTATTGCCACCGTTACCGTCGGTCACCGACCCGGCCGGGG
>JBIOJM010000465.1:0-6292 GCA_044450785.1 Isosphaerales bacterium | reverse complement strand
TTGTAGGACGGATTGGCAATCCGTCCTACGGTGAATTTGCATCCGCCGGTCGCCTTACCCCTCTTCTTTGACTGAGCCGATGCCGCTTGACGCTTTCGGAGATGCTCATTCTGGGCCATCCTTCGATGCGATGAACACGCGATGCTTGGGGAACCTGGCGACGAGTTCGTCGGACGTCTTGAAGTTGTCGGCGAGTACGGCGTCGGGGTTGGCGGCGAGCCAGGTCGACAGGCTGATTTCCTGATAGTCGCCGGTATTGAACCCGATCAGGACGCGAAGCGGGCCGTCGCCGGTGTTTTCGATGTAATGGCCGTAGCCACGTGGGACGTAGCCGGCGTCGCCCGCCTTGAACTCCTCGGTCCTGACCCGGCTGTGGGAGCCGAACACGGTCATCTGAGCCTTGCCGGAGATGTAGTATTGCCACTCGTCGGCGTTGGGGTGCCAGTGCGGCTCGCGGAGGGCGCCGACCTTGAGGTCGAGAATCACGCCGGTCATGTCCGCCGAGATCGGGAACTCCTTGGCGCTGACACGCCGCTCCTCGCCCGCCCCGGCCAGATTCGTATGCGGGTGCTGCGCCAAGAGCGGATACCTGTGCGTCTGCGCCGTGAGTCGCTGCTCGCCCTGGTGCAGCGGGGGAAACTCCTTGGGTGCGGTCCGCCCCGAGACGATGTACAGCTCCTCCTTGTGGAACTTGGCGAACGATGAGGCGGGGACGCCAAGCGCCTGCGCGAGGATCTCCGGCCGCGTGTGGCCCAGCCAGTCGGAGCTGCTGAAGGTGCCGAACTCGGAGAAGGCGCCGTCGTCGAAGATCAGAACGAAGTGGGCCTCCTCCGAGCCGATGTTCTGGAGCATGTGGCCGTGGCCCCGGGGAAAGTACCAGACGTCGCCGGCGTCGAAGTCGTTCATCTCCGACTGGGAGTCGGGCGCGATCACGGTTGAGCGGACCTTGCCCTTGATCACGAACGCCCACTCGGCGGCAATTGCGTGCCAGTGCAGCTCGCGAATTCCGCCGGGCTTGAGCCTCATCGAGACGCCGGCCAGCCCCTTGGAGACGGGCAACTGCTTGATCGTCGCCTCCTTGGCCGAGCCCGCTTCGGTGACCCGACCCTCCTGGTCCTCCATGGCGAACTTGAACGACGGCAGTTTCTCACCGTCAAGGGTGGGGTCGGTATGACCCCTGACCCTGTCGTCGGCCGTGGCGGCGACCTCCATCCCGACCGCGCCCGCGGCCAGCGCGGCCGCGCTGAGGAAACCTCGTCTCGATGAATCCGACATCCGCTACTCCTCGCTTTTGAGTCAGGAATGGGTGAAAACAACGGAGACCGGCCCCACCGTCGGGCCGGATCCGCCGCCACCGCTCGCGACCACCCGCGCTCGCGACGCCGGCCCAGAGCCTCGGCCCGCCGTCCATAATACCGCACCAGCGTCTCGTAAACCGTCTGCCGGTCAATCCATGCCAGCCGCTACGGTGCAATGAACGAGTCTTTGCTGAGACCATCGATGTGTTATAATCCTCGAATGGGCTCGAAGGCTGAAAGTTGGAGGAAGTGCCCTAGATCTGCCCAAGAGGTGGCCGCACGCCCATCCGGATCGGATCTACAACGTTCTGGACGGCGTGGTATATCGGGCCACGCCGACCAAGCCTGGCATCTCCTACCACGGGTTCCCCGAGTTACAGGAGCGCGTTCGCGATCTGCCGCGGAATTTGAAGGACCAGTTGCTCGAACGCGCCGGGCAACTAGGCTGCCTCAGGGAGGTTGAGAAATGGCTGAAGAAATGATCACGTTCGGAGATGCACAAGGCTTACAGATTCAGCTTAAGTGGGTGCGAAGCAAGCCTGGAAAGTCAGCGGTAGACTCAACCAAAGGCTCGTTGCTGCTTTGGCTCGGCGAGTTTCTTGTGTGGGGTGAATTCCGCGACGTGGGAGAGAACGTTCCTGTGGAATGGAGCTGGGTCGAACTGCTCGAGTTCCTCTCGAACTCTTGGTGTTATCTGGAATTCGAGACCGGTTACCCGATCGAACTGAAGCCAACCTGGCCAGCAGAGCTTCGAAGCGACGCGGAATCCAGGTGGCAATCAATGCCCGATCATCTCGTCCGCAGAGAGGAGGAGGAGCTGTTTGCCTTTGAGGAAACCCATGATCTCGCTCGAGGAGTCCACGGACTTTTCCTACCCTCGGTTTGGCTCATCAGGGAGGGCGATTTGATGAGCATAGGCTCCCGAAGGACAACCATCAGACGACCTCTCAATGAAATGCTCGAAACGCTTTCCCGATTCGGTGGCGCGGTTTCATCCAGGCTTGCGAGTCTGAGCGACGACCGCTCGAAGGCTGCGGTCCAGGGATGGGACGAACGCCGCAATTTGGATCCCTGGGATTTTGTGCAGATTGCGACTCGCTCGTGCGCAGAGGAGCTCCACGAACTGATCGGGACGGAGGATTTGAAGTCCGCCTTTGACCTCCCTGCGCATGATCTTGAGTCTACAGAACCATTGGCGTTAGTCGGGCTGGCGCGTGGTTATCTCGGAATCAAGCCGCTGAGAGAGTTGATCTCTCTGGTGAAAGCTGAGGGAAAGCGGAAAACGCCGAGAATCGACTCGCTCTCCTGCGAGGCAGCGGCACTGCTGGAGCAGACGAAAGACAGGCGGCCGTATAACCAAGGGTACGTGCTGGCTAACTGGATTCGAGAGCAGGATGGGTTCGTCGAGGCCGGTGGATACGTGGCTATAGAGAAAATTCTGAGAGAGTTACAGGTAAGAATTAATGACATTTCACTGGAAACCGATCTGCTCGATGCAGTCGCATGTTGGGGACCAAAACATGGCCCCGCTATATGGATGAATAGCGACAGCAAGCGTTTCGCTTTCGCGCTCGAAGGAGCCCGCCGCGCCACGCTTGCTCATGAACTTTGCCATCTCCTGGTTGATCGGAGCGGGGCGCTGCCCTTGGTGGACGTCGTGAATGGAAATGTACCGAAATGGGTGGAGCAGCGTGCTGATGCCTTCGCCGCCGAACTCCTTCTTCCGCGTAAGACTGCCAAGGAAGTGGCTGAATCGATCCCAGATATCGAGAATCTTGTCCATACCTTGACAAGCCGATTCGGAGTGAGTCGCGAGTTGACCGCGTGGCAGATCAAGAACTCCGGGATAGAACTCTCGCCCGTTAGACGCATTCAACTTCGTTCCATGGTCTCTGATCCGGCGAGATTCTGATCGGCGAGACAAATAGTGTCACTCCTTTTTTCTCGGGAAAAAAGAAGTGACACCATGATTTCAGACCTCGAAGCTGGCGTGCAGCTCGGGAATCTGGACGGGGGTTTGGACAAATGGCTGGAGGAGGGGAGCGAGGGCCTGCATCGACTCGGGCTCGCCGTGCACCAGGAAGGCTTGCTCGATGCCGCCGCCGGTCTGCCCGTACCACCAGGCAAGGTCGTTGCGGTCGGCGTGGCCGGAGAAGCCGTCGAGCACATAGACCGCGGCGTTCAGGTCGTACCACTGGTCGAAGATCTGGATGCGTTCGACGCCGTCGGAGATCTGGCGGCCCAGGGTTCCCTCGGCCTGGAAGCTGACGATCACGATCGCGTTGTCGGGGTCGGAGACCACATGCCGCAAATGATGGCGGATGCGGCCGGCCTCGCACATGCCGGCCGAGGCGATGATCACCATGGGGCCGTTCAAGTAGTTGAGCCGGCGCGAGTCGTCCCAGGTGGCGCAGAACTCGACGTACTTCGAGCCGAAATAGAGCGGGTCCTTGTCCATCAAGGCGCGGGCTTGCGGCGTGAAGGCGTCGGGGTGATCGCGGTGGATCTCGGTCAGGCGCATCGAGAGCGGGCTGTCGACGTAGATCGGGATGGGGCGGACCTTGTGCACTGCGAACAGCTCCTGGAGGCAATAGACCATCCGCTGGGTCCGCCCCAGGCTGAAGGCGGGGATGACGATCTTGCTCTGAAGCCGGGTGGCCCGGGCGACGATCGCGTGCAATTGCTTGATCAGCCGGTCGTAGGGATCGAGCTCGCGGCTGCCGTAGGTGCTTTCGGAGACCAGAATGTCGATGTTCTGGATCACGGTGGGGTCGGGCAGGAGGTGAGTGTTCCGCCGGCCAAGGTCACCGGTAAAAACGAAACGACGGGGGCGGCCGTTTTCGCGACAGTCGAGCTGGACGATCGCCGAGCCAAGGATGTGGCCGGCGTCGAAGTAGGTCAGGGTCACGTCAGGCACGACTTCCATGGGTTGGCCGTACGGTAGGCGCCGGAGGTGCTCCACCAGCAACTCGACGTCGATCAGCTCAAACAACGGCTCGGGGACTTCGACGTGGGGATATTTCAGATGGGCGTTGCGCACCTCCTCACGCTGGATCCGCGCGCTGTCGCGGAGCATGACGTTGGCGATGTCGCCGGTGGCCGGCGTGGTATAGATCGGCCCCGCATAGCCCGCCCGAATCAAACAGGGGATACGCCCAATGTGGTCGTTATGGGCGTGTGAGACGATCACCGCGTCGAGCGCGCGAGGGTCGAACGAGAGCTGGCGGTTGGGGCTGCTGGGATCAATCCGCTCGGAATTAAACAACCCAAAGTCGAGCAAAATCCGCCGGGAGCCGATCTCCAGCAAATGAGCGCTCCCGGTCACCTGCCGGGTCGCGCCGTGGAACGTGATTCGCAACCAAGGTCCCTCCCGACGATCGCACGTGCCCCGGCGCCGCCGCGGAGGCACGCTCCGTGCCTGGCAGCGCGATCGCCCTTTCTCGCGGCCGATCGTCCTTGTCCCGGTCCGGCCCCACTCGCCCCGCTGGACGTGGAGACCGAGCACGGCCCGCGGTCCCACTCTCCCCGTTGATGTTAATCATTCCATCATGCCAGGAAGCGCCGATTGCATCAAGCCGGAGCATCACACGGTGCAAGGAAGAGGCAAAGGCGACCCAAGCTCATGGTGTTGTGGACCTTATGTCGCAATCGCAGGTCGCGCGCCCCGGCTCGCGAGGCGGCGGCATAGGATGCTTTTCCCCCCGATTTTCCGACGCGCCGTCCCCACCGCCGTTCTGTTGCTTCCGGAAAACAGCGGTTGAACACTTTCGCCGCCTGCCGTAAAATTCGCTGGGGACAGACGATTTTTGCTTCCTCTCCGGTGACACGACCCGCTCGACAACCATTTCGTTTGCCTCGGTTTTCCACCTTTCACAAACGGTCGAGACCCATGGGTGAGGAGCGCCCACAATGGACACGTTGCGTGTGATCCCCGAGTCGCATCCGCTGCACAGGCTGTTTCGAGGCCTGACCGAGTACGCGTTCATGAACGAGCTGGGAATCGGTGACCCGTCGCTCGTCGGTTACGTGGCCGAGCTGCTGGCGAGCTTCGTGCCGAGCCAGGGTGTCTGGCGAATTCGTGACACGCAAGGACGCCCTCTTGTTCAAGTTACGGCGATGGTTGCGGAAGCGGAGGCGGCCGACGACGCCGCGAGGCGGCGCGATTGTCATCGCCATGTCGGCGATTTCACCCTGTTCTGGACAGGGGTCTATCCCGAAGCTTTGGCGAAGCTGCAGGGGCCCGACTCGCCCGACACCCTGATCAACTTCCAGCGGCAGGGCAAGCGTTCGTACCACCTGGCCAGCACACTCAGCACGGGCATCGACCAGGGTTCCGTATTCCGGCGGCTCAGCGACCAGTTCGAGCTCTGCGCCTTCGGACTCTCGCGGGTACGCCGCGAGTGGGAGAAGTTCGAGGCGGAGGGGCTACCGCCCGGTGCAAATTCCCGCCCCGTAGTCGTGTGAGATCAATCTGCCTACTGCCTACTGTCTACTGAGGATGAGCCCCGATCATGGTCCTCCCCCTTGGCGACCTGCAGCGCACCCAGATCGTCCCGTATGTGACCTACGCGCTGATCGCGATCAACGTGGTGACGTTCCTGGTTCAGCAGCAACAAGGGGACGAGTTCACGCTGGCCTTCGCGGCGACTCCTTATGAGATCACGCACAATGAAGACCTCGAGCAGCCGGTGGTGAGGACGGTGCGGGTGCTGGTGCACGACCAGTTCGGCCGAGGAGGGCATTGGGAGCAGCGTGACCTGGCGCGCCCCCACTTCCCATGCCCGATCCCGATCCGCCTGACGCTGCTCACGTCGATGTTCCTGCACGGGAGTTGGATGCACTTACTGGGCAACATGCTGTACCTCTGGATCGTCGGCGACAACGTCGAGGAAGTGTTGGGCGCGTTTCGGTATCTGATCGTCTATCTTGCTTGCGGCCTGGTGGGCTCGCTGGCCCAGATTGCCGTCAGTCCCGACTCGTTGACGCCGACGCTG
>JBIOJM010000464.1:0-6293 GCA_044450785.1 Isosphaerales bacterium | reverse complement strand
TGGTTGCGCATGCTGCGCGTTAGAGCTTTACACCTATATGATCTAGAGAACGGGGAGGCGAGTTGCATCAATTTTCGCAGATTCGTGCGGAATGTTGGCGGAGACGGCGAGTCGATGAGGCGTCGAGGTGGATTGGGAAAGCGGGACTGGATTGGGAAAGCGGGACTGGTCCGGGGACTGGATTGGGAAAGCGGGACTGGTCCGGTATTGGTAGACCAGGCAAATTATAGGATAGCTCAACCTGCCAAAAGCGAACCTGTCCCGCTTTGCCGCTCCCTGATCTCGGCCAGTTTCGACGAGCGCGGCTGGCTCTGGGTGATCGAGTACTTGCAGTATCGCAACCCGGTGGGTCTCAAGCCGGTCACGGTCGACCGGTACCCGCGCACCGAATACGACCGCATCCCCGATCCGCCGCCGCGCGGACCGCGGTGTGCAGACCGGATCAAGATTCTCGAGGATATCGGCGGCGACGGCCGCGCCGATAAGGCCACGGTGTTCGTGGACGGATTGAACCTCGCCTCGGGATTGGCCGTCGGCCATGGCGGCGTTTTCGTCGGCCAGGCGCCTTATCTTTTGAAGCGATAAGTTCTTGCTCTGGTCTACGTTTGCCCTCTCCGTCCCGCGACGAGTGGGGCCGCCGCGGCCCCCAAAATGGCCGCGATCATGGCAAACAGGCAATGGCCAACGATCATGAAAGGGTCCTCGAAGATCGGCAAGCTCTCGTCTTCCGAGGTGATCATTAGAAAGCCATCCTTGACGATGTAGGCGAGCCCGAGTTGCTTCAGGCAGAGCTGCAAACTCGCTTTGAGCGGGGCGCCTTCCCAGTCGATAAACACTGTCGAGGTCATGCTCTTCTCGGCCTCTTGAAGACCGATCGGGTCGACGTAAACGGGGATGCCTTTGCCATCAGGTCCCCGTGTCGCGTTCTTGATGTGCTTGAGGACGTCCTCCAGCGGTGTGGCAGTGGGGAACCGCATCGGGACTGGCCGCTCCAGCTCCTGCAAGATGCGCGCGTTGGCGGGGGAAGTGCGGTCCGGAGTGATGGGAAAACCGCTCAGGTATGACGGTAACCACGGCCGGATGTTCTCCAGGAGCTGGCCGGTCGCGACCTGCGGCCATGTCGACCGCGGCCGCTGCCAGCCGAAGGCCAACATCAGATAGCCGAAGCCGAACACGGCCGCTCCCAGCCAGATCTCCCGGCGCCTCCCCCGGCCGACGAGGGCGCCCAGGACCGCGAGGCCGCCTAGCCCGCATGTCAGCAGCAACGTCACGCCGGCCCAGAACCGCAGAGTCAGCCCCGCGACTGCCACGGCAACCATGGCGACCAGCCCGAAGCCCGTCAGCCCGACGACAGCCGGCCCGTGCCACACCATCGGAGGAGCCCTTTCCGCCGGTTGGGTTTCGGCCGTCGCTTTGTCGGACCGAAGCGCCGGACTGGCGAACAGGGATCGGGCCAAGATGCCCCCGAGGCTAGCGGCCAGTAGCGCCCAGAGGCAATGACCGGTCTGGTCAAAAGACGGCGTAACGCCTCCGGTTGCCGGCCATCCGAAGCGTCCATTCCGTCCTCCGATTTGCGGACCTGGGGGGAGTGGAGAGACCGTCATGCCCATCCTCGTGAAGACGGCCTTGAGCAGGGTCAACGTCGGCAACGTGGCCGAGTCGTTCGGCGACAGGAACGCCAGCGCCATGTAGCCCCACCCAAAGACGGCAAACCCAAGCCACCATGCCCGCTCGCCGTCCTGACGACAAACGACTCCGACGACCGCCAGGCCGAGCACTCCGCACGTCGCCAGGAGCGTCATCCCGGCCGCGGTCGCGGAGGCCGAGCGCAACGCGGCCAATCCGAGCGCCGCAATCAACACGGCTCCCATCAGTCCGGCGATCGAAAAGCGAATGGAGCGTCTCACGATCCCTCCCCGAGTTCTGGAACCGATCGACCCGACCGGGAATCTGGTGGAGCGCACCGCCCTACGCGCAAGACTGCTGGTCGATGGGGAGGGGAAACCCGCGACCCCTACTCCCAGATCATACTCTTCACCGTTACGATAAGATAACTTATCCCCTTTTCGTCAGCCCTTCATCGTCACGACGGCGCGACCGCGGATCGTACCTTGGCGTACAGCTTCCAGTGCAAGATTGATTTGATCGAGAGGATAGCGCACGGCGATCAACGGCCGGATGATCCCCTGATCCATGAGCGCCAGCGCATCCCTGGCGTCCTGGAGCCCACCATTGCGTGATCCAACGATCCGCAGTTCCTTCTGGGCGATCGTAATGGTGTCGATAGCGGGGAACTCCGCTTCCTCGCCGATCAACACGATCTGGCCCCCGCGCCGAACGAAGCTGGCGGCCGCCTTCATCGTCGCGCCCTTGCCGACCAGCTCGAACACGCAGTCGACGCCCCCTTTTTCGCCGCCGGCCCAGTTCTCGACGAGCCCGCAAGCCTCGGCTGTCTCGATTGCCAGCGAAGTTTCGGCGCCGGCCAGGGCGGCCTGCTGGAGGCTTGCACTGTCGCGATCGACGGCCAGAGTGCGGATCCCCGCCGCGTGCAGCAACTGGACAAGCACAAGACCGATCCCGCCCACGCCGAGAACGACGGCCGTGTCGTTCACCTGGAGCCGCGCCTTGCGGTAAGCATGGACTGCGGTGACCACCGCGCAGCTCGTCAGTCCGCCGATATCGCATGGGACCGACTCGGGAAGGACCAGGAGGTTGCGGGCGGGCGCCTTGAAGTACTCAGCAAACCCTCCCGGCATCGTCACGCCGAGGATCCCCCGCAGGTGCATCGCCTGGGCATGCTGGCCGGTGCGGGTGTAGAAACAGTCGGCTAGGGCGACAAACAGGTGCGGGACGACCCGCTGGCCGAGCCGGAGCCCCGTGACGTCTTTGCCTACTTCGACGATGACTCCCGCCGGCTCATGACCCGGAATGTGGGGCAGGCTCGGAACGTAGGCCAGGCCGTCCTGGATGTGCAGATCGGTCCGGCAGACCCCGCAGGTGTGGGTCTCAACCAGTACCTCGTCGGGCCCGATCGCCGGGATGGGCATCTCCTCGATCGAGAGCGGTTCACCGACTCGAACAAGCACGGCCGCCTTCATCGTCATTGCTTTCTCCGATCGCGGGCTTTGAAGTTGCTTTTTTTTGATTTCGCCCCGAAGGGGCAGCCACATGCCAGCCCAGGGCAATGCCCTGGGATCTGGAAAACGTGATGACCCGTGCCCTGAAAGGGCCGAACATGGTGTTCAATCCCAGCGGTACCGCTCTTCATTCTCCATTGAGGCACGGAGCCGGTCCTTGTGACGCCCTTTCAGGGCTCTGCTGATTCGTGTCGTGTGTTTGTTCCCAGGGCGTTGCCCTGGGCTGATATGTTACTGCCCCTTCGGGGCGAAGACGCAAAGGCGCAACTTCAAAACTTGCGGGCTTGCGTGCGCGGGGCGGGCTCACGCGTTCGCGCCGGCTTGCCGCAGGATCTCGACGATGCCCGCATGTCCGCGTCTGGCCGCCCACGCCAGCGGCGTTGCCCACGGTGGATCGTCGGGCAGGTTCGGCTTCGCGCCCCGGCTCAAGAGCAGCTCGACCATGGCGGTCTTGCCGAACCTGGCCGCATACCCGAGTGGCGTTGCACAGAGCTCCTCATCACGAGCATGCAGATCGGCTCCGTGCTCGAGAAAGATCGTGGCCTTTTCCACATCGCCCTTCATGGCGAATCGGTGCAGCGGCGTGATGCGCAGCCAGTCAGGCCGGCTTGGATCCATGCCCTGTTGAAACAGGAATTCGTTCAATTCGCGCGTCTTTGCGCCGCAGGCGACGCGTCGCGCGAGATCGGGCTGGTGGCGCAGCATCAAGCGGACGAATGCGTCCTGGCCCTCCGCCGCGGCGTTGGCCAGCGCCTCGGGGTCGTCGGCCAGCGCCGGATTTACCGCGAAGACGGCCGCGGCCGTGCGGACATCGCCGTGGTACGCCATGATCTCAACGGAGCGCGCGGCCCCGTACGATGCGAGCAGATCGATCATCTTCTGATCGTCGCGATTGATGGCCCTGCTCAAGCAGTCAGCGGAACTTTCGACGACCGCGTTCGAGTCAGCGCCGTGCTCCAGAAGGAGCCGGGCGATTTCAAAGTGTCCGCCGGCGACTGCCGAATACAGAGCGTACCCGCGCGGCGCGATGCCTTCCTCGGGCAGATTCGGATCGGCGCCGCGTTCCAGCAGCAGCTTGACGATCTCGATATGCCCTTCACCGGCGGCGTTACGCAGGGGTGTCCCGGAGCACGCGTAGTATGTGACGTAGTCTGAGACGCGGTTGGCCAGCGAGGGGTCTTGGTCGACCAGCTCTTGGACACGCTTCAGATCGCCGATGTGCGCGGCCGTGCAAATGTCGAGGTACGCGCCGCGGGCAACGAGGAGCGCGAGCACCTCCAACGAGGTGGCCGCGGTGTCTTTGGGCACATCTCGCCAGCCGCGATAGTGGTAATCGCCGTTCGTAAGCTGAATCGGACGCGCGCCATCGCAGCGCTGTGCGTTGATGTCCGCGCCGCGCGCCAGCAATTCGTCGATCAAGTCGATCTGTCGCGTCATCACCGCCCAGTGGATCGGCTGATTGGTGCGTTCATCGCCGGCATGCAGGTGCTCGGGCGAGGCGTCGAGCAGGCTTCGCATTTTTGCCAGGTCGCGGTCGCGGATCGCCGCGGCGATGGCTGTTCCTTCGGGTGAGACGCCATACGCGCTGGCGAGGTTGGTCTCCAGCAGTGTCTGCATCTTCGCGTACCCGCGGTCGCGGGCGATGTCGAGCAGGCTGTCGTGGGTCGGCCCGTACATCGGATCGGCGCCGTGCTCCAGCAGGAATGCCGCGACTTCAACCTGGTTCTCGCGCACGGCGAAATACAGCGGCGTGCGATATGCGTGCATGCTGCGCACGAGCGACGAGTCTTTGTTCAGCAGCCGCTTGATCGTCTCCAGGTCTCCGGTGATGGCAGCGCAGAACATCTCCCACACATCGGTGCCGATTCCCGGGGACCAGATGAGGGGCTCATTCGTTTTCAGGGCTTCGGGCCGGATCATGCGCGGGACCTACTCGCTTCCTGAGCGATGCCCAGCCGCGCCTCCACCTCGCGGATGCGCGGGGCGTTGCGGCGGGCGCCGTCCTCGAGCAAGGGATAATGGAATAGATCGTTGGTCAGGCTCCCATCGAACCGGACAGCCGCCAGCGCCGCGATGATCCCCTCGAGATCGAGCATCCCGTCGCCGAGCGGCAGGTGCAGGGCGTAGGTCCGCAAGTCGCCGTCCGCGAAATGGACGTGCCGGATCCGCCTGCCCAGCCGCCCGATCGCGTCCGGGTAGGTCCTCGGTTGACCGACCCCGTAGTGCGCGCAGTCGTAAAGGATGCCGACGCTTTCCGGGGACGACCCCATGGCGAGCCGGTCGATGAAGTCGATCGCCCATGCGTCGTCCATGGAGAGCGTGTCGGGATGCGGTTCGAAGACCAGATCCAACTGTCTTTCCGCGCACCATTCGGCCACGCGGCCGAACAGTTCCAGGCAGGTCTTCAGGCATTGAGACGGCTTGCGGTGGCCGTTGACGCTTGCCCAGGGGTCGTGGGTGATCAGCATCCCCAGCTTCAACTCGGCGGCCCAATCGACGGCGCGGCGGAAGTCAGCCAGGGTCTCGTCGAACCGAGTGTAAGGCTCGACCTCGACCCAGCAATCGAAACCATGGAGAGAGAGCCCCAGCTCCGCGGCCCACTCCGCGAACCGCCGCCGCGTCTCCAGAGTGATCAGCTTGTCGTAGAACCGGGGGCGCGCCAGCTCGATCGAGTCGAAGCCGGCGGCGCGCACACGGCGGCAGATCGACTCGATGCTCGGGTCCTCATGAAAGCTGACCGCGTTGATCCTTGCCATGGGCCTGACCCTCGCTGGGCCAAATCACCTGCCGGGCCTCGGCAGGCGTGGCGACCTCACGTCCCAGCTCGCGCGCGATGCGCGCGATTTTCTCGACCAGCTCCGCGTTGCTCCGCGCATATTGCCCGGGGCTGACGAATGGATTGTCCTCCATCCCGACCCGGACATGCCCACCCAGGATGATCGCCACGGTCAGGACCTTCCACTGCTCCGTCGGGTCCATCACGCTCGTGTTGTACAGAAACCCAGACGGCAGGTGGTGATGATCGAACAGCATGGCCTCTACCGTCGGGGGCGTGTAGCTGCCTCCCCGCCACCCCAGAAAGAAGGTGATCCAGATCGGGGCCCGGAGCAGCCCTTTCTGCACCATCCGCTGCGCGTTCCACACACCGCCGTAATG
>JBIOJM010000463.1:0-6334 GCA_044450785.1 Isosphaerales bacterium | reverse complement strand
TTTTTCCCTGGGGGGGGGGGGTGGCGGGGGGCGCGCCCGGGGGCGGGGGGGGGGGCGGCCCCGGTCCGGGCGGGGCCGCCCCCCACCGCGCGGGCTGTGGCGCTCGGTGGGCCTCACGATGCCGAGCATCGTTCGACCCACCCTACATCCGGTTGCGGCGCTGCCGCGTTAGGGGAGAACGGGACGGGGAAGACGACCGCATTGCAACTTCTGGGAGTCTTCGAGCCAGTACTCGAGCCAATGCAGGGAATCTCAATGACGTATAGACCAAGTTTTCATTCCCGCGTGACCGATATTACGCGTGATCCGAGCGGTCCTTGGCCCCGGTTCGCAATCAAGACACTTCATGATTTTAGCTTCATAAATAATTCTTGTAAGACTTTTAAATTTGAATTGTTCTACAAAAGTAAAAATGAATTTGCTATAGAAGAATACAGCTCGCCGATCGCGGAAAGACATAGGTTCAGAAACCTTTGACATTCGTCGGAGTAGGGAGTTCGGGTACGACCGCCGGAATTCTCGGACTTCGCAGACGCTGAGACACGTTGCTCGGCCCAAGACCCCCTGCTATTCATGAGGAATGAGCTCACCACGAGGATGGCAACAGATCATCGGCCGCATCGCGGGGGCGGCGAAAGGACTTGCCGTCAAGCTCCGCTCCGGCCGCGCCCGTGAGCCGATGCCCGCGATGATCGGCATTCCGCCCTCGGCACGCAACCCTGCTTTCCCCGGCGACCCCGCAGAGCATGCCGTTCGGTCGGGGCACGAGTGGGCGGACGTGGCCGAAACCTACATCCGGAAGCGAATGCGCCAGCTTGCAATTCCGGAACGGCAGATCGGCGTTCGGCGGCGCGAGCTGAATTACCGGCGCGCCGCCTTCGTTCCCGGTGAACGAGATGGCGGCGGCATAACGCCGGATGGCATCAACGTCGACAGCGGAGTATTGAACCCGGAGCTCAACGCGGAGGAAATCGGCCCGCATGCTGCGGCGATCTGGGCGAAGGGTCGCTTGCGGGACCGCATTGACGCAGTGATTGCTCACGAATACGAGGAAAGCATCGCTGGCACTCACGAGGGCGCCGAGCTGAGGGCAGCGGACACCGCTTTGCCAATCAGCGACCAGGCCCGACTCATCCTGCGAGCCATAGCAGACCGCGAGAACCAACGAGGCGCCCGCTGAAGTTCGTCTTGCCGCTTGTCGGCTTCTTCCGTCAGGCGGTAGAGCGCCTCTGGCCCTCCGGCGAAGGTGGAGACTGGGTCCATCAGCCCTAGAGCCACGAGCTCCCGGTAGGCCTGACGCGTCTCCTCGACACTCCGGCCGGGCAATGATTCCGGTCGACTTCTCCGCATGGAGAGCGAACGGCCGGCGAAGTGAAGCCGCAGGAGCTTTCGGGCATCTTCCGACAGGTCGTGTCCATTCGCCATCTGATTGCCTCCGTGACTTTGCCGAGGCCGCTTCCCAACGGGCGGCATGGCGACATTATACCAAGGCGTTGGCGATGCCCCAGGCGGCTTCGAGGGATTCTCATCTGAGAGCAGCATTGGTGTCATGTTTCCACCAAAAAGATGAGTCCGGTGGGAACCTGTGAACTCGGGCCAACCTCGAGACTCGGTCGCATGGATGCACTCTCCGTTCAAGTCCAGTCATCAGCATAATACATTTGATCGGCCCAGGTGAGGCCGTTCCTTGCAAAGTGTCAGAAATTCGGCGATCCATTTCCTCAAGACGGTTTGCTGAAACAACACCCCTTGATTTGAAAATCCCTTCACCCACGATCGTCACCAGCCGCCGGAGAACTTCCTGCAGGCGGTCCCAACGGCTGAAGTCGATCGGGGTTGACCGCGAGCGGGACTTGGTTACCGTGCTCTGCGACCTGCGGCGAGCTCGAGTCCATTGAATCTCAACGGAAAGCGCGAATCATGGGCAGACCGACCTCCGACGGCACGTGGAATCGACCCCTCCGGTTTTCGTTCTTCGTCGCGGTAACCTTGTCCTCAATCGCGTCACGGGCGGCGGCCGATCCTGTCCTTATCGGATGATGCTTCAATTCGTGCCTGGGAAACTTGGTTTGCCAGGACTTGCTGGTTTGTCGAAGATGAGAATCAGGTATCGAAGCAGACCGAGGCGGGTGGTGAATTCGACGCGCTGGATTACCTGCTCGGCACCATCCGTTGCGATGCCTGTCCTTTGGCTCCGACCAACCCAGACAAAGGAGATATCAAACTCATCGCGACGACGATTTGGGCAACTTTGCACGGAGTCGCCATGCTTGCCTTTGAACGCCTCATACCCGCTGGCGGCCCTGCGGACGAAGTCGAAGCCCGCAAGGTGAGCACGACCGTCGCTCACTTCTTGATTGGAGGTCTTTTCAGGCCGACCGCATGAGCTGGAAGGGGACGTTTTGCCTAGCGAAAGTCAGATTATTTACCGCTAATTTCCGGCTTGGCGATCCGCCTCCGGTTTGTGACTTAAAAGACACTGTTCACGAAAAAACGGCGACTTCGCCAATAAAGACATTGACACATTGTCTTCGTTTGCCGACCGCGTAAAGAAACCCGTCGCAGCGTCGAGCATGTTTACTTTGATTTCTTAATCGAGTTCCTTTACCCCAGACGCTAGGAATCTCGTACCGGCACCAGCATGCAACTGTGAGTAACGTAAAAGTAGGTTGAACTAAACTGTGGTACCACTGGAGTAGTTCTTGTCGAGCTTGACGCCATGAGCTTCAGCGCTGGCTATGGCCAAGGCGTTCGACCTCGCTCGGCCGGCCGGTCGAAGACCATCGCTGCAAGGATGCTGGCTGCCGTGATGGCGGCGCTCTTCCAGGCACTGGCCGCCGACAGATTGACCGTGACAACTGACCCCCCGCCCTTCGCAACACCGCAACTGATCCTGTACCCCAATAATCCTCGTCGTTACGCTAGAGACGAGCATGGCAGGCCTGATCCATCCCGCTCTCCGCGGGCGAGCTGATTTCCGGGACCTCCTCGAGAAGTCGCTCTCGCAACCGTTGGCCTGATAAGATTGGAGCCAGGAGGTCTCGCAGTCCCTGGCGAACTTCGTGAGGCTGTAGAGTACGCCCCCGCTCCCTGGGTTCATCGAGGCTGACGCGAATGAAGCCGACCCTCGGCACGATACCGACCTCGACCATCATACCGATCTTCGGGCGAGAGTTGGTGGCGGCCGCGAGAGAGCGAGAGGGCCGCCGCCTGCATTCGGAGCGTTCTTTCTTCGTCGGCATGCTCCTGACGATTGTTCTGGGGACGTTCGGGGCGTTGTATTACTGGTCGGACGAACCTGTCACGTATCGGACGATGACGCAGGGCATGATCGAGGCGGCCGGCTGGTGTGGGCTCGTCCACTTCGGAATCTTCGCCTCAATCCTGGTTCGGGGCGCGTGGTCGATCGCCAAGGAGCGGGACCGACGTACCCTTGAGCTCCTGCTCGCGACTCCCCTGACGAACGCCGAGATCGTGCTGGGCAAGCTGGCGTCATGCCTGGTCATGGTTTGCGCCACCTTGGCCGCCGGTTTTCCGGTGATCCTGCTGGTCCACGTGCTGGGCGGGATCGATCTGCGGTTGATCGCTCTCTGTTATGCCAGCTCCGCGTCGACGATCCTGTTCCTGAGCGCGCTCGCGATCTGGATTTCAGTGGAGGCCTCGGACATTTGGTGGGCGTATGCGGCGTTCTTGCTTGGCACGCTGGCCTGGGTGATCGGCCCATTCAGCATGTCGGTCTTCTTACCCCGGTTCGGCATCCTCTTGCCCGAGTGGGTGAGAGCCGCCAACCGGTGGCTCGTTCTCAGCAGCCCCATCATCGTGCCTTACTATCTGGCGCTGGGTCTTAATTCCTGGGCGAAGCTCAGCGTCATCGCCGGCCGGATGATCGCGCTGCAACTCCTCGGAGCCGTGTTCTTGACGATCGGGGCGATCGCACGCCTGCGATCGGCGCATCGCACCTTCGCCAGCGGCGATCAGCATTTCCGCGGCCGGCAAGCCCCGCGTCCCGTCCCGTGGTTTCGGCGTCGCCCTCCGGTGGGAGACGATCCGATCCTCTGGCGGGAGAAGTACACAACTCGTGGCAATAGCGTGTTGAAATCCCTCGGCGTGCTCGTCAACCTCGGCCTGGTGGCCGCGCTTGCCTGCGCGACGTATTTCTTTGCACGACCCGCGGTGGTCGAAGTGTGGAGACACGGTTATGGATCGGGCGTGACGAGCAACGCACGGCCTGAGTTCAATCTCTTCGTACGGATGTTCGTGCCCGGCGGGGCCGTCAACCAGCCGCCGGACCTGGGGCGGACCGAGTTCAATCTGTTTCTCCGTTATGTGACGTCCTCGATCACACTCCTCCTGACATTGATCATCGCGGAGAGCGCCGCCGAGACCATCAGTGTGGAACGAAGGAAGGAGACCTGGAACAGCCTGCTCGCGACGCCGATGTCGGCGCGCGCCATCGTCCGCTCGGCGGTGCTGGCGACGGTCTGGCGGGTACGGCAGCCGATCGCGGTCCTGGGAGTTCTGTGGACGATTGGTTTGCTCGCGGGAGCGATCCATCCTCTCGGCTATCTCCTCGCGATTCTGAACCTGGCCGTATCGGTTGGGTTATTTACCGTGTGGGGAGTTCGGGCCTCCGTTCGGGCCCGCGGCCAGGCAGCGGCCGCCGGCCAGAGCCTCAACCTGCCTTTCCTCTGTTTGCTCTTTCTGGCACTGCCCTTCTTGCTCTCGGCCCGATTCAATTCGGTGCTGCTGGGCGCCGGGTCGAATGCATTCGTCGGCTGGCTGTCGCTCGTGTCCTACCGCGACGTCCGCGCCGCACTCCACTACGCGGCCTATCCCCCCTTGGAGTGGGTGGGGATCGGCACCGGCGAGGGACCACTCTGGGCGTTTGCCGCCTGTGTTCTCGGGATCGTCGCCCCGGCCGTGGGCGGATGGTGGGCCTGGCGATCCACCATCGCGCACTTCGATCGCCTGGTCGGCCGCCCGTGGCGTGCGGAGGGGGTAGGCGCCCTGGCCGCACGCTCGAGGTTTCTCCCGACTTCCGAGCCGGTGTCCCCCCTGTCGGAGCCAACCGGCGCTGCTTAGGCCCTTGGGTTTCCCCCGAGGACGGTCCTGATTCCTGCCGTTCACCGCCGTGCTCGCCGAGGGCGATGTCGCGCAGCACGTTGCCCTCTCGACGGCCACCCGAGGTTGTCGCCGGATACGCCCGAACCGACCTGCCCGCCAACAAGCGCTGGCGGTCGCGCCGAATCGGCGCCGGCATCGGCGACGCAGGGCCCTGCGGGCGGATCCTGGTCCGGGGAGAGGCCGGTTGGGAAATCATCCCCGAGCTCACCCCGGGACCGGGCAAACCGATCATCGACAAGCCGGGGAAGGGCGCCTTCTATTCGACCGACCTCGAGCTCATGCTCCGGGCGCGCGCGACCCAGAATCTGATCCTCACCGGGATCACCACGGACGTCTGTGTGCATACGACCATGCGAGAGGCCAATCACCGCGGCTTCGAGTGCGTACTGCTCGAGGATTGCTGTGGCGCGACCGACCACGGGAACCACCTGTGGGAACAACGGTCACGGTGGCCGCGGTCGAATCGAGTTCGCCGTGGTCGGTCGTGACCGTCTTCTGGTGCTCGACCGACCCGTTGGGCTCCACGATCGTCCTCATCGCGGCGGTCGTTGGGCCATCCTTGTGCTTGACGGTCGACACGGTTTCGACGCCGCCGCCGTTGGGCTCGTTGATCGTGATGTTCACAAGCGTCTGCTTGCCCGAAATGACCGCGGTCTCGGTCTCGGTCTTGATCGAGCCGTCAGGGAGCGTGATCGTGATCGCGTGGGTTCTGTCGTTGCCGGTGACCGGCCCAGGCGGTCGAGCCGCCACACCGCCAGCACGTCGCCAGATCGGAGCGCATCGCGCACGCGCTCCAGGCCGGGGCGTTGCAGCTTGCCGCCACTGACCGTGTCCTCGATGAACTTCTCGCACACTGCCCGATTCAGGGCATCACGCTGCAAGTCGAGATTCTGCTCCGTCGTCGAAACCCTCGCATAGCCGATAATCATCCTCCACCCCCTCGCTGCTAAAGTAAAGAAACCCGTCGCAGCATACGGAGGTGGGTTTTTGGGGATCACGCTCATCACCCACCGGCACGGTAAACAAAACGGCCGTTGAACGAAACCGCTTCGCGGTAGGGGTGGCTGCGCTTAGGATACGAAATTTATTAACTGTCGCATTTGGCCTTTTTGGCACGCGGTTTGGTCGGTAATCTGAGCAACTTGGGAAAGGACTTTCAGCTCTTGGCAGGAGGCCGCGATGATCACCAAGTACCCTCGGCCGGTGGAGG
>JBIOJM010000462.1:0-6336 GCA_044450785.1 Isosphaerales bacterium | reverse complement strand
GTGCACGACCGGGGTGTCCAGCTACGACGAGTGGAACAGCCGTGCGATCCTGGCCGACTGGACCGACCATCCCCAGCGGACGTGGGACGTGATGGAGAACACGTTGGCGTCGGGAGCTGAGCTGGTGATCCACGTGGGGCCGGAGCCCAAGCTGTTCCCGACGGGCTTCGAGCGGCTGAGCAACCGGATCATGAAACAACTGAAAATGCGGCATCTCGACCGCCTCGGCAGTAGCGTGATTCCCAGCCTCGGCCGTAGCGGTTGGTTGAACCGAAAGCTCCCCACGAATGCTGTGCTGTTGCGGGCGCCGTTCCTGAACCATATCATTCTGGAGGACTGGTTGCTCGCGCAGCAGGTCTCCTGACCTCAACCAAGGTCTGAGGCCGGCTGGGCCCCAGGGGCCCGTCGCGTGCACGCGAAGTCCGTGCCGCGCGGCGTGGCTCGCGCGTTTTGATGTTGCGCTTTTTGGGTTTCGCCCCGCAGGGGCAGCGACAAGACAGCCCAGGGCAACGCCCTGGGAAGATGGAGAACGTAATGAACCGTGCCCTGAACGGGCGGAACATCGCTCAATCCCTTCGGTACCGCGCTTCGTTTGCCGCTGAAGCAGGGAGCCTGTCCTTGTCACGCCCTTTCAGGGCTCTGTTGATTCGTGCCGTTTGTTTGTTCCCAGGGCGTTGCCCTGGGCTGATATGTTACGGCCCCTTCGGGGCGAAGACGGAAAGGCTCAACTTCAAAACTCCCGCGCGGCGGTTCGGCCGGCGGTGCCGGCCCAGGTTGCCTCAATCAGGAACGAGGTTTTCCGGATGAATACCCAAGTCCGTGCTTTTGTTGGAGTCCCGCCTTCAGGCGGTCTAACGACGAACGAGGTTCGCCGATGAATACCCAAGTCCGTGAGCCCGAGGGCCAGACGTTCGTCGAAACCGCACTCAAATTGGGCGGCAAGAGCGAAGAGGAGGCGCGGACGACGGGTTCGGTCGACCGGGCCGACGACCAGGTCGACGCCCTTTTCGCCGCGCGTTACCAGACGTCGAACAGCCCCGTCCATCGCGCGGTCTGGGGTCGCGCGGCCCCGGTCGACCTGTTCTTGCCACAGCCGCCGGTCACCTCGCCCGCCTGTGACCGGACGATGCAGAGGTCGCTGGAGGCCGCCCGCCGCAACCGCGCGGAAGGGACGTTGCTCGGCCCCGACGGAAAAGTGTCCGATGCCGTGCTCAAGGACCTGGCCGAAGCCGGCTACTGGGGACTCTTGATCGACCCCCAATACGGCGGTGTCGGCGCCTCGTTCGCCTCGTTCGCCCGCTTCCTGACCAAGCTGGCCACGATCGAGCCCAACCTGGCCGGGCTCGCGTCGGTGCACGGCTGCATCGGCGCGGTCGACCCGCTGCGGACTTTCGGCAGCTCCGAGCAGAAAGAACGGTATCTCCCACGGTTGGCCAGCGGCGAACGACTCTCGGCCTTCGCGCTGACCGAGCCCTGCGCCGGTTCCGACTTGACCGCGCTGCGGACCCGAGCGGAGCTCGACGGGGACGACTATATCGTCAACGGCGAAAAGCTGTTCATCACCAATGCCGTCCCCGGCCGCACGATCGGGCTGGTGTGCTTGGTCGACAATCGCCCCGCGGTGCTGATCGTCGACCTCCCCGATCGGGAGGACGAGCATTTCCAGTTGGTCAGCTACGGTCTGCTCGCGCTCCGTCACCTGCATAACTACGGACTGCGATTCCGCGATTTCCGCGTACCGCGAGCGAACCTGCTCCAGCCCGCTCAAGGTGACGGTCTGACGATCGCCTATCACGGCTTGAACCTGGGGCGAGTGGCGTTGTGCGCGTCGGCCGCGGGCTCGATGCGCGTGATGCTGGCGAACATGCTTCCCTGGGCCCAGTTTCGCCGGACCTACGGCGCGGCCATCGTCTCGCGTGAGCTGGTCCAGCGGCGGATCGCCCGCATGGCCGGGCTGATCGTGGGTTGCGATGCCCTGGTCGATTGGTGCTCGTGGCTGCTCGACCGTGGGTTCCGGGGCGAGCTCGAGTGCATCATCGCCAAGATCTTCGGCAGCGAGGCTCAAAAGGAAGCGGCCGTCGAGCTCTTCATGAAGACTCATGGAGGCCGTGCGTTCCTCCGCGGGCACTTGTTCGGCGACAACATCCACGAGTACCTCGCCCCTTGCATCTACGAAGGCGAGGGAGAGATGCTGGGCATGGCGTTCTTCAAGTCGCTGATCAAGGAGCACGGCAAGCAGTTCTTCGAGCCGGTCGGCCGGGCGATGCAAGCCGCCGGCATCAAGAAGCCGAACCCGCTCAATCCGGCCCATGCCTGGGCGCTCCGTTCCGCGGTCGGCCCTTACTTGAAGTGGCGGATCGGCCAGATGCTTTCCCCGCGGCGCCGTCTGCACTGGAAGGGTCAATCGCTGCCGCCGGCACTGGCCGCGCACGCCGAGTTTGCCGCCGCCGCCCTCGAGCGCGGCCGCCTCGAGATCAGCGACACCATGTTCAAGCACCAGCTTCGCCTCGCCGACCGCCAGTGCCGCATCGCGGAGCTTTCTCAGCGGCTGCAAGACTCGGTGGTCATCCTGGCGACGGCTTTGTGGGCGAGCCGGCAGTCGAGCGAGCTCGTGCAAGCCGCGGCCGACATCCTCTGCCAGGACCTGACGCGGCGGATCACCGGCCAGCGCCCCTCCGACGCCTATTTCCGCGCCGCGACCAAGCTCGGAGAGTCGGTCGCCTCCGGAGGGTTCGAGGCCATCGCGGGCATCGATGCCGGAGAAATCCTCATGCCGTACAAGCCTTGATCGATTGAAGGAGAGATCATGGTGAACGCATTCCGATTGGACGAGCTGGATGGCAAGATCGGCCTCGTCACCTTCGACCTGCCCGAGAAGAAGGTGAACACGCTCTCGCAGGGTGTGCTCCGTGAGCTCGCGGGCCTGGTCGCCCAGTTGGAACAGCGCGCCGACCTGCGCGGGCTGTTGTGGAGGAGCGGCAAGCCCGGCCAGTTCGTCGCCGGCGCCGATTTGAACGAGCTCGCCGCGATGAGCTACGCCAAGCCTGAGCAGGTGGCCGCCCTGATCGCTTCGGGGCATCAGCTCTTCAGCCGGCTCAGCCGGCTGCCGTTTCCCATGGTGGCCCTGATCGACGGCGGCTGCTTGGGCGGCGGGACCGAGCTGGTCCTGACGATGGACGAGCGGCTGGTCTCGACCGCCCCCCACACCCAGATCAGCCTGCCGGAAGTCCAGATCGGCATCCTTCCCGGCTGGGGCGGAACGCAACGACTGCCGCGCTTGATCGGCCTCAGTGCCGCCATCGAGGTGATCTGCGCCGGCGAGACCCTCTCGGCCCAGAAAGCCGTGGCCGTGGGCTTTGCGTTCGATGCGGTCCCGCCCGAACACTTGATCGATGAAGGGCGCCGGCTCATCGAGTACTTGCAGGGCAGCGGCGAGTGGAAGGACCGGCGCGAGCGGCTCCAGCAGCCGCTCGGGTTGAATGCGGATCAGTCGAACTTCGCGTTCGCCGTCGCCGAGGGGGCATTGAAGGCCAAGACCAAGGGACAGTACCCTGCCCCGCTGGTCGCCCTGAAGGCGATCCGAGAGGGCTGTAACCAGACGCTGGAAGACGGCCTCAAGGCCGAGCAGAAGGCGTTCGGTGAGCTGTACGGCTCACCGATCGCCGCCAACCTGATCGGCATCTTCTTCATGAAGAACCGGCTGGCTCGCGATCCTGGGGTCAGCGATCCTGCCGTGCGGCCGCGACCGGTGAACAGCGCCGGCGTGCTGGGGGCCGGATTGATGGGGGCGGGGATCGCCGCGGCCCACGCACGCTCCGGTATCCGGACGGCCATGGTCGACGTCGACGACGCCCGCATCGCCGACGGACTCAACCGGGCCCAGGAGGTCGTCAAGAGCCGCATCAGGATCGGCCGCGCGACGCCCAAGGACCTGGGGAACATGCTGGCTCTTTTAAACACGTCGACAACGACGAAGATCTTCGCCGACTGCGACGTGGTCGTCGAGGCGGTCACCGAGAACGAGTCCGTCAAGACAGAGCTCTATCGGAATCTCAAATCGGTGATTCGCGACGACGCCATCCTGGCGAGCAACACCTCGACGATCTCGATCACGCGAATGGCCCAGTCCGCCCCTCACCCGGAGCGGTTCGTCGGCATGCACTTCTTCAATCCGGTCGATCGGATGGAGCTGGTCGAGGTGATCCGGGGCGAGCAGACCAGCGACGAGACGGTCGCCTCGATCGTGGCACTGGCCAGGCGGATCCGCAAGACGCCGATCGTCGTCAAGGACTGCCCGGGCTTCCTGGTGAATCGGGTCCTGTTCCCCTACATGAACGAGTCGCTGATCTTGTTGCAAGACGGGGCTGGGGTGGAGGCGATCGACCGGGCGGCCACGCGGTTCGGCATGCCGATGGGCCCGCTCATCCTGACGGACCTGGTCGGCTTGGATACGGCCGTTTATGCCGGCCGGGTGGTCGCCAAGGCCTACCCGGACCGGACGGTGACATCCTCGATCCTCGAGGAGATGCTCGCGGCGAGCCCCGGCGACAAGAAGTCGCTCATGAAGTTCTGGTTATCCGATAAGCGGTCGAAGCAAGTGCCCAACCCGGCTGTCGAGGCGTTGATCGCCAAACACAGGACCGGCGATCGCGCGATCGATCAGGAAGAAATCACCGACCGGCTCTTCTTGCCCATGTTCCTGGAGGCGACTCGCGTGCTGGAGGAAGGAATCGTCCGCGAGCCGGCGGACGTCGATATGGGGCTGATCCTGGGGATCGGGTTCCCCCCGTTCCGCGGCGGGATCCTCCGCTGGTGCGACAGCCTCGGCGCGGCTGCTGTCGTCGCCAACCTCGCGAAGTATGCCCACCTTGGCAAGCGATTTGAGCCGACCGAGTCGTTGCTTCGGTTGGCGAAAACCGGTGAGACGTTCTATCCGCGCCCCAAGTTGGTTACAGGCTCCTGAGAGAGGATACTCACGGCCGGAGGCTTCTTCCCATGAAAAATGCCGTGGTCATCGACGCCGTCCGCACACCGATCGGGCGCGCGTCTTCAGACAAAGGTTATTTCCGCGACGTCCGTTCCGAGGACCTGTCCGCCCACGTCATCCAGGCGCTTGTGAAACGGACCGGCATCGATCCGAAGCAGGTCGAGGATGTTCGCTGGGGCTGCGTCATGCAGCAAGGGGAACAGGGATTCGACATCGCCCGAATCGCCGCGCTGGTCGCCGGTCTGCCCGACGAGACCTGTGGCGTGACGATCAACCGCAACTGCGCCTCCAGCCTGCAAGCGATCAACGACTCGGCGATGAGCATCGCCGCCGGTTGCGAGGACGTCCAGATCGCCGGCGGCGTCGAGCACATGGACCACGTGCCGATGACGAAGGACTACAACCCCTGCCCCGCCTTGTTCAGGCGCCACAGCGAGGCGATCATGAACATGGGCTTGACTGCCGAGTACCTGGCGGCCAAGTACCGCATCTCGCGGGGGAAGCAAGACGAGTTCGCCCTGCGCAGCCACCAACTTGCCGCCAGGGCGACCGAGGCGGGTGAATTCAAGAATGAGATCATTCCGACCTGGGGGCGCGACGACGCCGGTCGCAAGGTCTTGCTGACGACGGACCAGTGCATCCGCCGCGATTCCTCGCTGGAGGCGCTCTCGACGCTGCCCCCCGCGTTCAACCCCGACGGCGGCTCGGTGACGGCGGGCAACAGCTCGCCGATCAACGTGGGAGCGGCGGCCCTCTTGGTGATGTCGGAAGACAAGGCCCGGGAGCTGGGATTGAAACCGATCGCGCGGATCCGCGCCATGGCCGTTGCCGGGGTCAGTCCCGAGGAGATGGGCATCGGGCCGGTTCCCTCGACTCAAAAAGCGCTCAAGCGAGCCGGGCTCACTCTGGATCAGATCGATTGCATCGAGCTCAATGAAGCGTTCGCCGTCCAGGTCCTGTCCGTGCTCAAGCTGATGGGCATCGGCCCTGAAAAGGTGAATACGCGTGGCGGAGCGATTGCGATCGGCCATCCGCTGGGTGCCAGCGGGGCCCGGATCGCAACCACCCTCTTGCACCGGATGCGCGACCAGGGGGCGAAGCTGGGGCTGGCGACGATGTGTATCGGACAAGGCCAGGGAGCGACGACCATCTTCGAGGCGTGTTGAGCGGCACAGAGAGCCTCCCCCAGCGGCCGATGAACTTTTCTGGCCGCTCCCTCTCCCGTGGGAGAGGGCTGGGGTGGGCTGATGAAAAGTTGGTGTTTTCCGGGCCGGAACGGGCGCAGGTAGACAGACCTTTCTGTTGCGCCGAGCCGGCCGGGCGGTGGTGTTTTTCCCCCCCTTGTGAAG
>JBIOJM010000461.1:0-6366 GCA_044450785.1 Isosphaerales bacterium | reverse complement strand
CGATCTGACCGTCCAAGGTCAACGTGTCGGCGGTTAGCCGCACCAGACCGCCCCCCTCCCCGTTGTACCCGCCCGCGCCCCAGTCGTCGGGATTGGCGTAGTCGCCGTAGACCAGGTTAGGAGAGCCGCCGCCGCCGCGACCACCGTAGCTGCCGCCGCTCTGGCCGGTCGCACCGCCGATGGTCGTGTTCCCCGTCGTGTAACCTGGCAAGTAGCCATTGCCTGAAACGTCGATCCGACTCGACCCGTCCACGATGACCTGCTCAGTCACCGTCAGATCAAGCTCGTGCGTCTGGCTCGCGGAATCCGCGGTATGTGTCAATACCGCCCCGTCGATGAGATGCACC
The DNA here is from genome assembly GCA_044450785.1 of Isosphaerales bacterium. Taxonomy (GTDB): domain Bacteria; phylum Planctomycetota; class Planctomycetia; order Isosphaerales; family Isosphaeraceae; genus JBIOJM01. The sequence continues at coordinate 6,019 of JBIOJM010000461.1, read as the reverse complement.
GAGTTGAAGGAGTGCGCGCCATCGATCGCCACGGTGGTCCCGACGATTGCGATGTTCTGTCCGTCGTAAGTCGTATTGCTCTCGCTGATCGTGGTGCCGCTGGTGAAGACCGTGTCGGCAACGACGTACGTCAGGTTCGCTTGGAAGACGTCGTCAAGCTCCCCACCCGTGCCGTCCTGGTTCTGGTCCATCAGGTTCCCCTGGGGATCAGCGATGTCGGGGCCGATGGATATCTGATAGGCACCACGCGTCGTCAGCGGAGAGAAATCGATCTGATAGTCGGCGCTGTCAAGCTCGACCACGTCTTTGATGGCAAGGGTTCCCGATCCCGCTGGTCCCGTCAGGCTCACTTCGGCAGTGGTGAAGGTCGTCGGGTCGATCGGCTCGTTGAAGGTCACGTCGACGTGATCGAACGCCCTATTGATGACCTGGGTCGGAGTGATGCTGATGATCCAGGGACCACCGGTGAGCAGCGTCCGCGGCTCTAACCAGTCGACCGTAGACCTGAGCGCACGCCGATTCCGGTTTTGTCGCCGCTTGCGGGAAGCGAGTCTCGTGCCCATGGTCGATCTCCAGGCAAATCCCAGGTGGACCAATCACGCGATCCGGGGCGCGGTGGCGTGCGCACCTCAACCGGGTCGATCACATCGTCGGAACATCCATCACCGTCGATCAAAACCGCAGATTCCGAGCGGAACAGAGACGATCAGGGAGCGATATTCCTCGCTGCGCCCGCAGGGCAGGCTCTCCTGGCTCGTTCCCCCCCATACTTAACCGCGAGGAAACGCCACGGCCTGACAGGGCATGTCCGACAAAATGTCACGCTACCACCCCAGGCCGAGTTCACTCAGCCGGCGGTTGACCTCGACCAGGTCAACCACCGTCACACCGCCGCTGGTGCCCCAGACCAGGTGCAAACCGTCCGGACTGAACTGGGGCTTCCCCGTCCCCAAGTTGTTTCCCAGGTCGAGCACGAACTTGATCAGCGGCTCCTGGCGGTCCTCCTCGAAGAGGGTCAAGGCGCGGGGTTGATCGCCAGTGGCGGCGGAGTCCATCAACCACCGCCTCGCCCGGGGGCCGAGGCACTGGGGAACCTCATCGAATTGTCGCAGGACCGCTCGGGATGGCATTTCAAGCAAGAACGTTCGAAGTTCCTTGGTGAAGGAGACAAAACTCAAGACGGTCCCCGTGGTGTCGAACTTGAACGACGCACTATCCCAATTGGGAGGGCTTTGACTCGGCAGCGTTCCGAGCTTTTTGCCGGTGGGGCCTTCGTACAGATTCGCGATTCGTGTTTCCCGGCCCACCGCGCCTCCCTTGCCCTCGACCACGTAATATCTCCCATCGGGAGAACAGGCTGCGTGAAAGACATGCAGGTTGCAGTCCCGGATCTCGGCCAGTGGCTTGAGGGGTTCGTGGCCGAGCAGGTCCCTGACCCGGCAAACGCGGGGATACTTGCGGGCGTCGAAATTCCTGAACGGCCCGACTTCGCAGGTTTCCGTCTCCTCGCGGAACACCAAGAGCCGGTTCGACTCCGTAAAGGCCATCTGGTCAACCAGACCAGCAGGTAATCTCCAGGTCTTGATTGCCTCGCCCGTGGCCACGTCCCACAACGACGCTTCGCGGCCTGCCGTGTATGCAAGCTGCCGGCCGTCGAGCCTGAACGCCAGCGCAGCATTGTCGAGGAAGAACCCGGGCGTCACCTCCAGGACATGAAGCAAGCGATGGGCGGATCGATCCCAGATCCCGACATGCCAGTCATTCGACAATGCGGCGACCATGCGGCCTTCGAGCGAGACTATCGATGTCAAAACAAACCCCGAGAGCCCGCGTAAGCTTTCAATCCCACGCCCAGGCTCCAGTTCCCAGACATCCACACTGTCAGGCCAACCGAACGCCCCGATACTTCCCACGGCCAGTCGCCTGCCGTCGGGTGAAAACGACAGGGCGGTCACGTAGTTGCCGGCGCCGACGTTGAGCAGGAATTGTCCCGAGGCGATGTCCCAAAGCTGGACGAAGCCCCGCCCCGAGGAGGCCAGCGTCATCCTGTCGGGGCTGAGAGCCAGGGCCAGGACTTCGGAAGAACTCGTTGGACCGTGGCAGATGCTCCGGGGAATCCGCATTCGCAGGTCCCAGACGATGACACCGCCGCCGTTATCACCTGCGGCCAGCAACCAGGTGCTCCCTGGGCGTCTTGGACCCGCGCGACGGAACGGGTCGCGACCAAAAACAAGACAGTTGATCCTGTTCCGGTCGGCCTTCAAGGTGGCGATCGGTTCGCCCTTGGGCAGGGACCAGACGGTGATCTCTCCATCCTCATGCCCGGCGGCGAGCAGGCTGGCATCCGGGGCCAGGGCCACCTCGGTGACGCCCTGGGACGCCGATCGGAAGATCTCTCGGCCCGAGGCTGCTTCCCAGACGGCGATGACGCCGACGGCGTCAGGCTCTCCTTTTTCATCGAGAGCGCGCGCCGAGGCCGCGACCAATGTCCCGTCCGGTGTGAGGGCAAAGCCTCTGATGGCCGACTTGCTCTCCAGGGGAGATTTGAACTCGTGGAGGACTTGCGCCTTGATCACGTCCCAAAGTTGCGCCTTCGATCGGTCGGTCCCGGGGACTTTGAGGAGCAGAGGGGTTCCGTCGGCCCGGAAACCAAAGACGCCCTCGCCCGTAACCTGCGTAGGTTGGGCCTGGTCAGTCGTGCTGTCCCAGACCTGGACCGGTCGGTCGGTCTCGCGCCGTAACGGGTTCGATCCACCGATCATCAAGCGCTTTCCCGAGGGATTGAAGGCCAGCGCCGTGCCGGGCAGGGCAAGCGACTTGACCCTGCGTACGTCGATGCCGGCCAGTAGGGTGGCGGCCTCGGCCTGGATTCGTGGGTCGCGCTCGATCGTGGCGGCCCGCCGCGCCAGGTCCCACGCGCCCGTCGACCAAGACTCTCGCTGGTAGGTCAAGCGAACCCGCTGCATCTGCTGGATCAAGGCCTCGCGCTGCTGGGTCTGGGCCTCGCGGTGCTCTGCCGCGGCCCGTTCCTCGGCTTCGTGCTGTTTTTCTCCGGCGGCGAGCGCCACGGCCCGCGCCGCATCAGCCTGCGTCTTGTTGACGTAAATCGCTGCGGCACTGACCGCCACGAACGCCAGCGTGGCGAGGGCGATCGCCGCCGCCCAGCCTTTGTTCCGCTTCACCCAGAGCAGCACGCGCCGCAACGTGTGCGCCGGCCGGGCCTGGACCGGCTCGCTCTTGAGCCAGTGCCGCAGGTCGTCGGCCAGCGCTCGGGCCGCGGGATACCGCTGGGCGGGCTCTTTGCGGATGGTCTTCCAGCAGATCGCATCCAGGTCCAGAGGAAGGTCGTGGACGAGGTCGCGGGGACGGGGCGGGTCGGGCGATTCGATCTCCTTTTGGCCCTGGAATGCCCGGCGCAGCGTCAAGAGCTCGTAGAGGATCACCCCCAGACCCCAGACGTCGGCCCGCGCATCGGCTCGCCCCTGGAATTGCTCGGGGGCCATGTAGTGGGGCGTCCCGACCACGCCGCTCATGGTGGGCGGGTTGGGCTCGGGGCCCAGATCGATCGCGGGCTTGGCTTCCGGCGCGGGCGGCCCGTCGTGCGCGTGCCCATTGGCCTGCGCCTTCAGGTAGCCGGCCAGGCCGAAGTCGAGTACCCAGCAGTGCTCGGCCGTGTCGACCATCAGGTTCGACGGTTTGAGGTCGCGGTGGATGATCCCCGCCTCGTGGGCATGCTGGAGGGCCTCGGCCGCGTCGATCATCACCCGGGCCACCGAACGGAAATACTCGGGTGAGAGGACGAGCTTGCCATTACCAGTGCCGGAGAGTGCCGGGGCCAGCTCGGTCTCGGGCTTTGGATCAACGCGCGAGGGTTCACCGAGAGAATCTGCAGAAGGGGACCGGACATCGGCAGCGGGCTGCTCGGGATGGCCGTTGGCCGGGGCTTTATCCTCGCCGGCGAGCTGCGATTCGCCGCTCAGGCGAGATTGGGCCTCGGCAGCCAGCACGGCGAGAGTCGGGGTCTGGCCGCGTGCGCTGGACCACTCGTGGAGCTGTGCCGTGCGAACGACGTGGTGCAAGGCGGCGCCGTCGATATAAGACATGGCGAAATATTGGAGGGCGCCGTCAAGGCCAGCCGCGTGGATCGGCACGATGTGAGTGTGGTGCAACTGCGCCAGCACCTTCTGCTCGCGGAGGAACCGGCCCTGGAGCATGCCGGTCAAGTGCCGGTGATGGCCCCGGATGATCTTGACCGCGACCCGGCGGCCCAGCGGCTCCTGGATCGCCTCGTAGATCGCCCCCATGCCGCCGTGCGCGATCCGGCCGACGATCCGAAAGTCGCCCAGCCGCTCGGGCTGCGACTCCTCGCCCTCGTCGGCCGGCGCCGATCGGTCGAGCGTCCGGCGCATTCCGGCCATGGCCCGCAGCTCGCCGGCCAGGTGCGGGTAGCGCTGGGCGTATTCGCCAACGACCTGCTCGGGGTCGGTCGCCGACTCGAAGTCCTTGAGAAAGGCGACGTAGACATTCTCGTCGGACAAGGGTGTGGTGGTCGAGTCGTCCGTTCTCATGGCTCGGGCTCCGGTTGGTCGCGTGGCTCGATCTTGTTCCAGAGAAGCTTGAGCCGCCGCAGGGCGCGGACGTAGCGTTGCATGGCGGCGTCCGGGCTGATGCCCAGAACCGCGGCTGCGTCCTGGTACGACAGGTCGTCGAAGTGGCGCATGCCGAGGATTTCCCGGTCATCGGGCTTGAGCTGCTGGACGGCCCAGGTGATCCGCTCGCGCAGCTCGGCGCGGGCGAACGCTTCGCTGGGACTGGTCGTCGAGCCGACCAGGCCCAGGCCGAGCTGGACCGACGAGCGCTCGGGCCAGGGGACCTCGCGCTGGATCGACCGGCCGGCGGCATTGGCCTTGCGCCAGGCCTCGATCACGCAGTCGAGCACGATCCGATAGAGCCAGGTGTAGGTGGACATCGCCTCCGGGTCGTAGTCAGACCACCGGTCCACGGAGCGGAGAAAGGCCTCGGCGAGGATCTCTTCGGGATCGAACCGCGCCGCCAGAGCCGGATCGATCCGCCTTCGGACCATGGCCAGGAGCCGCGCGCGGTGTTCCTCGAACAGCTTGGCCAATGCCGCCAGCTCGCTCACCGACGACGGCGGGCTCGGTCTCCTCTCGGGACGCGGCATCATGGACCTCACTGGCGGGGGCTAGCTTGGCGTCAATCTGCGATTGACAGGCTGCTGGGCGCGGGTCTCCTGACCCCGCCCCTTGGGCCGACCGACAGGTCTCCCCGTGTTCCACCCTTCAATCGAACGTTGCCGGATCACTGGGGTTGCTTGCACACGTGAGCGACCCTTCCCTGAGTTTAACCGCCGAGAGAACCGAGAATCTGACAATTCTCGAGAAAATGCCATGCATCCGGCGAATTGATCAACCTATTTCCGCGCAGTGCCTCAGGTTTCGCACGGGTGAATCCCCAGAATCTTCATGACCGAATCCCGGGCGGTCAGCACATCCCGCGCATCGCCTGCCAGATTGTGCCGCTCCGCCAGCCGCTCGATGTCCCGGGCGGTCGCGTGGCCGATGAGTTGCAAGAGGCGCTCATACCCGGATTGCAGCGCGTAGCTCGTGTGAATCGCCGCGGCGTCGGCCGTGCCCAGTGCCTGGGCCCTCCTGAGCCTCCGGTGGAACTCGACTTCCAGGGCGAAGAGCTGCTCCAGCGGCGCCATGGCGAGGCCTCCCTGGTCGTGGCGGATCGTAGTGCATCTTCGACCAGTATACCTCGTAGAGGACATGTGTCCAGTATCTTAGGGGTTTTTTTTCCAAGCTTTGAACCGGGGTCCGCGTGCTGGGTCGAAGCTGGCCATCGGCCTCTTGTGCCTTCGGCACCCAGACACCGTCGCGATGGGGTGATGAAAAGTTCGTGTTGAGTGGACTGGAGCGGCGGTTGGGAGACGGGTGTTTTTGTTGCGCGCGATCGAAAGACGGCGCGGCCGAGCGATCCCTTTCCCCCCCTCGAAGGG
>JBIOJM010000460.1:0-6378 GCA_044450785.1 Isosphaerales bacterium | reverse complement strand
TTCGGCTACGGGGATCATTCGACCTGCCACTCGCCTTAAGGTTGATCCGCGCCATCGTGAGGTTTGCGCGGCCTCGGGACCAGGTTTTCACGGACGTGCTGTCGGAATGCTTTCATCCAGGGGACGCGTCCTGTCGTTTGGGTCTTCTCCAGAAGTCGGTTCGCCTCCGCGAGCGTCAGCATGGGAAAATTGAGGCTGCGGTCGGTCTGCCGGTAACCGCCCCCTTCCAGAAAGAGGAACTCCAGCCCGCGATGAAATCGCCAGACTTCGTCCACACCCAAGGCGGCGAATATGGCCATCCGATCGACCGAGCTGCTCGTGTAATTGACCTCGATGACCAGGCTGGGGGCGGGATCAATGGCGAGATCAAGATCGCGCCGCCCCAACATGGGGATGGCCTTGGCGTGAAGCCAGAAGCACCTGTCGGGCTCAACGCCTTTCTCGAGGTCCTCGCGCCGGTGCGTCGTCGAGCCGCCCGCCTCACAGGGGACCTCGAGCTCCTCGCTGAGAATGTCGACCATGAGTCCCAAGAAGTCGCCGATCGTCTCGTGAAGATGCGACGGCACCATCACCTCCATGACGCCATGGTCGTAATTGACGAAAATGCGACGCTCGCCGATGATGCCGAGCATTGCCTCGTAATCGGCCCACGTCGCGCCGTCGATCACGACGCCCGCTACGTCGTGCCGTTCAGAAGCAGCAGGCTCGGTGGCTGTCGCCATAGGTACCTTCGCGATCATCATCATTCTAAGATGGGATTCTATGCAGCCGGGTGAGGACCGGCAGCGACGAGTCGCTTATTGCTCGGGTCCACCGTGGCGCCGAATCCTTCCAGGGTGCGGGCACCAAGCAGCGCGAGGTCGCCGGGCTGGCCGAAGACGACCTCGTCAACCGTCTCGAAGCCCGAGCCGCGTAAGATGGCGTAGCCGGCGGAACGAGTCATCGTCTGACCGTTGGCCATGAGGAAGGGCAGGTCTTTCTTGACCATCCGCACTCCGACTTGATGCAGGACCGCTTCCGGAAGCCAGGTGAGCTTCGACCCGGTGTCCACCAGCAGTTGGGGAACGACCGACGACCGGCTCGGGTCGGTGACGTTGATTACCTCGCACTCCAGTCGGAAAACACTCATGCGTTCACATTTCGTTCAGGGTCGCCGGTCACGCAAACTGAGCGACGGTGTGCCAGCTTTCGGGGAGCTGGGGAAACTGGGCAACAGCATCCTCGTCGACAGCCTCCATCTTGAGGGTGGTAAACCGGATCCAATCATGGCAACTCGGACAACGGCCGACGAACCCGCTTCCTTCCCACCAGGCCCTGACCAATGGTTTGTAGACCCGCTCCGGATCGCCGTGGAGCTCGAGCTGGAAATCGATCCATTCCATTCGATGCGAGCAGCCCGGATGGGGACAGGCCGGATCATCGTAATGGACATGGGGCGACGCCATGGCGCGGAGACCGCCTTCGCGGTAGAAGCGATCGAGTCTTTCCAGATCAGCCGGTGAGTGCGTCGACGTTTTGGGCATGGTCAGCTCCGTAAGGTGCAAGTTCGGAGCAAGAAAGTTATCTCGGTTGGCCTCTCTTAAGTAACGGCGAGCGTCCTCGAATTTCGCAAGGATCGCGGTCTTTTCCTGTCCTTGAGAGGAAAGACGCAGGGCCAGGGATCGAAGCTCGTTCAGTGGCTCCGTCGAGCGGAGGGCCTCTTCGAAGCATTGCTCAAGTGGCATTGGAATCGCTCCCCGTGTCCGACCGAGGTCCCACCTTTCTCCAACGAGCTTGCGTCTGAGCCAGGGCGTTTTGAGACTCATGTGAATCGTCGCGCGATCAGATCCTCTTTTTCTCGAGCTGCATGTTGAGGCCCAGGCCCCGGATCTCGTTGGTCAATACGTCGAAGCTGGCTGGGGTCCCGGCTTCGAGGGTGTTTTCGCCCTTGACCATGCTCTCGTAGATCTTGGTCCGGCCCTCGACGTCGTCGGACTTGACGGTGAGGAGCTCTTGGAGGACGTAGGCAGCACCGTAGGCTTCGAGCGCCCAGACCTCCATCTCGCCGAACCGCTGGCCGCCGAAGCGGGCCTTACCGCCCAGCGGCTGCTGGGTGATGAGCGAGTAGGGGCCGGTGGCGCGGGCGTGGATCTTGTCGTCGACCAGATGGTGGAGCTTGAGCATGTAGATGTAGCCGACGGTGACGCGCTGGTCGAATTTATCGCCGGTCCGTCCGTCGTAAAGGACGGCCTTGCCGTTCTCGGGCAAACCCGCGTCCTTCAAGCACTGGCGGATCGTCTCTTCACTGGCCCCGTCGAAGACCGGGCAGATGGCCTGGAAGCCGAGCTTGGCGGCGGCCCAGCCGAGGTGCGTTTCCAGGATCTGGCCGACGTTCATCCGGCTGGGAACGCCCAGCGGGTTCAAGAGGATCTCGACGCCGGTGCCGTCTTCGAGGAAGGGCATATCCTCCTCGGGGAGGATCTTGGCGATGACGCCCTTGTTGCCGTGGCGGCCGGCCATTTTATCGCCGACGGAGATGACCCGCTTGGTGGCGATGTAGATCTTGACCATCTGGAGCACGCCCGAAGGGAGCTCGTCGCCCCGCTTCAGGCTGTTGATCCGCCGCTCCTTCTCGTCCTTGAGGGCCTCGATGCGAGGCGCGTACTGCCGGCCCGCCTCGCGCGCCTTGGCGACCGCCTCGGGGCTGCGGATATCGAGCGCGTCAAGCTTGAGACGATCGTTCTCCTCGATCAAGTCCTTGGGATCCTTGGCGCGGCCCAGGGGTTTGCCGGTCGTCGGGTCGGACACCGGACCGCCCAGGACCTCCTCGAGCGTCTTGATCAACTGTTTGTACTCATCGGCGATCCGGACGTTTTCGGCGGCTTCCGTGTCCTTGAGCTCCTTCTCGAACGCCTTGCGCTCGTCCTCGCTCAAACTCATACGGCGGCTGAACCGCTGGGTGTTGATCACGATTCCCTCGACGCCGGACGGGACCTCGAGCGAATCGTTCTTGACGTCCTCGCCGGCGCGGCCGAAGATCGCGTGGAGCAGTTTCTCCTCGGGCGTCAGCTCGCTCTTGCTCTTGGGCGCGACCTTGCCGACCAAGACGTCGCCCGGCTTGACGTAAGTACCGATCTGCACGACGCCGTTGTCGTCGAGGTTTCGCAGCGCCTTCTCCGAGACGTTGGGAATGTCGCGGGTGAACTCTTCGCGGCCGAGCTTGGTCTCGCGGATCTCGATCTCGAACTCCTCGATGTGGATCGAGGTGTAGACGTCGTCGCGCACCAGTCTCTCGCTGATGATGATGGCGTCCTCGAAGTTGTAGCCGTCCCAGGCCATGAACGCGACCAGGACGTTGCGCCCCAGGGAAAGCTCTCCCTTGTAGGTCGCGGCGCCGTCGGCCAGGATCTCGCCCTTCTTGACCTTCTGGCCGACCTGGATGACCGGCTTCTGGTTCAGGCAGGTCCGCTCGTTCAGGCCGACGTATTTCCGCAACTTGTAGATATGATTGTGGTCGATGATCACCCGGGATGAATCGACGTAGGTGACGGTTCCGTCCTCGTTGGCCTTGACCACCATCCCTGAGTTGATGGCGACGGCCCGCTCCAGCCCGGTGGCGACGATGGGCGGCTCGGAGATCAAGAGCGGCACGGCCTGGCGCTGCATGTTCGAGCCCATCAGCGCGCGGTTGGCGTCGTCGTGCTCGAGGAATGGAATCAACCCCGCCGAGACGCCGACCATCTGCTTGGGCGAGATGTCCATGAACTGAATCTGATCGAGCGCGACGGTGACGAAATCGGTCTGGTATCGTGCGGTCAGGATCGAGACCTTGAGCTTGCCATGGTCGTCGACCGGCGTGTCGGCAGGCGCCAGGTAGGCCTCGCTCTCCTCGTCGGCGCGCATCCAGACGACGGTGTCGGTCGCCTTGCCGTTCTTGATCTTGCGGTAGGGGGTGATCAAGAACCCGTACTCATCGACGCCGCCGTAGATACCCAACGAGCTGATGAGTCCGATGTTGGTCCCTTCCGGGGTTTCGATCGGGCAGATCCGGCCGTAGTGCGAGATGTGGACGTCGCGGACTTCAAAGCCGGCCCGCTTGCGGTTGAGCCCGCCGGGGCCCAGGGCGCTCAACCTGCGCTCATGGGTCAATTGCGCGAGCGGGTTGGTCTGGTCGACGACTTGAGAGAGTTCGCCACGGCCGAAGAAGTACTCGATCGCGGCGCTGATGCTTTTGGGGTTGATCAGCGAGCGCGGGGTCATATCCTCGGCATCCTTCAAGCTCATTCGCTCCTGGACGGTGCGGCGGAGCTTGAGGAACCCCTTGCGCAGCTCGTCGGAGGCCAGCTCGTCGATGGTGCGCAACCGGCGGTTTCCCAGGTGGTCGATGTCGTCGATATGTCCCTTGCCGCGCCGGAGGTTGAGGATGTAGCGGATGGCGTTGACGTAGTCGTCGGGATCGAGCGTCATCCGGTCTTCCGGGATATCCTGGTCGAACTTTCGGTTGATCCGGAACCGGCCGACTTTTCCCAGCCGGTAGCGGTTGGTATCGAAAAACTTCTCATGGAACAGCTCGCGTGCCTTCTCGAGCTGTGGGGGATTGCCCGGCCGCAGCCGCTGGTAGATCCGCAATAACGCGCTTTCGTGATCGGTCGTGGGGTCTTCCTGAAGCGACTGGAGGATCAGCGGGTCGCGGGAATCCTTCAAGACCAGGATCTTTCCCAGGTTGCCGGCGTCGGCCAGGACCTGCGCCGAAGCCTTGGATATGGTGGTGCCGCTCTCGATCAAGACCTCGCCGGTGTTCGGGTCGACGACGTCGCCGCAGGCGATGCAGCCCTCGAGCTTGGCGGCCGACTTGGGGTCGGCGGAGTCGATGTGCTCGGCTTCGTAGAAGGCCTGGAGGACGGCCTCGTCGCTCGAATACTTTGGGCTCATCGCGCGGAGGAGAGTCATTGACGAGAATTTGCCCGACTGGTCGATCCGCACTCCCAGGGTGTCTTTCTTGGTCACTTGCAGCTCGATCCAGCTTCCGCGCTCCGGGATGACCCGGCAGGCGTGCAGCTTTTTGTCGCTGGACTCGATCTCGACGACGAAGTCGACGCCGGGGGAGCGGTGGAGCTGGCTCACGACCACGCGTTCAGCACCGTTGATGATGAACTCGCCCCCGCCGATCATGATCGGCATGTCCCCGAGGTAGACCGATTCCTCGAGGGTCGTCTCTCCTTTGTTCAGGCGGAGCCATACGTGGAGCGGGCGGCCATAGGTCAAGCGTAGTTGGCGGCACTCGTCGGGGTCGTAGCGCGGCTTGCCGAGATCGTAGTGCAGGTATTGCAGCTTGAGCGTCTTGTCGTAGCTCTCGATCGGGAAGATTTCGCGGAAGACGCCTTCCAGCCCCGCGTCGACCCGCTTGTCGGCCGGCAAGTCGGCCTGGAGGAACCGCTCGTAACTGCGGGTCTGGATCTGGGTGAGATCCGGCACGGGAAACTCGTCGGAGATCTGGCCGAAGTTCCGTTTCTTGGCGGGCAGAATTCGCCGCACGGTGGTCGGGGTGGGCATGGGGTCGCGCTCCTCAAAGGGAGAAGAGAATGCAGGCCGGAGTGGGGGTCACAGTCCTCGGACCGCCCTTGCGCGCCGAGATGCCCCGATGCCGCCGATCGAATTGGCCGGCGCCGGGGCGAAGCGGAAGAGATCAGCGTGGGTTGGTCGAATTCATTTGATCTTCACGGTTGCGCCCGTGTCCTCGAGTTCCTTCTTGAGCTTCTCGGCATCCTCCTTGGAGATGCCGGTCTTGACCTCCTTGGGGGCGGATTCGACCAGGTCCTTCGCCTCCTTGAGGCCGAGGGTCGTGGCTGCCCGGACCACCTTGATGACCTGGATCTTGTTCGGGCCGATCGCCTCGAGCAGGACGTCGAATTCGGTCTTGGGAGGAGGAGGCGGTTCGCCGCCGGCCGGGCCGCCGCCCCCCGCGGGAGCCGCCACGGTCATCGCCGCGGCCTCCAGACCATAGGCCTCCTTGAGGTACTTCGTCAGTTGAAGCACCTCGAGCACCTTCATGTTGACCAGCGAGTCGCCCAGACTCTTGATGCTATCGGCGAACGGAGTTGCTTCCGCGGTGGACATCGGTTGAAAAGTCCTTTCCTGATGGATCGTAAAGGTCAAGGTTTTTGCATGAGTGAGGGCCCGATCGATCGTTCTTTTCCAGTCGGTGCGATCGGGGAGGGTTACCAATTCCAGGCGATTACAGTCACGTCGTCTCCCGGCGTGTCAATCGGTGCGGAGCGAGGCGGCCCCCGGTGGACCTCAATCGGGTGCCGGCGCGGATTCGGCGTTCTCGCCCCCTTCGGCCGGTTCGCCCCCTTCGGCCTGTTTGCGCTCGGCGAGGGCTTCGAGCTGACCGGCCAG
>JBIOJM010000459.1:0-6393 GCA_044450785.1 Isosphaerales bacterium | reverse complement strand
GTCTAATGCTACCAAGGCCGTGTCGACGTGTCGGCGTTTTGGGCCTAAAAACGCACTTGTGCGCGCTCCGCCCTCGCGCGGGACTTTCACGCCTCCTTGAACCGACCCCGCTCCACGCTCCCCGCCGTCTTCAATGCCGACTGCCTAACGCGGCAAAGCCGCAACACCACCGGGAATATCGTGCGTAAAGGCTCAAGCCGGATGATCAAAGACCGCCTAAAGGCGGGACTCCAACGGGAAATCACGCCCGCCCTTGTTGGAGTCCCGGCTTCAGCCGGTCTGAGGGTTCCAAATATGCGCGCATCGTGCGGAGATGTTACGGAGGTAGAATCTACCGTCTACTGCCTCAGAGCGCCGTCAGGTAGCGCTTGATTTCCCACGACTCGACCTGCGCATGGAACTCGCGCCACTCGGCGTGCTTGAGGCGGATGAACTCATCGGCGATGGGGCCGAGGCTTTCTCGTACGACGCGGTCGCGCTCGAAATGAGAGAGGGCCTCGGGGAGGCTTTGAGGGAGGGTGCGGACGCCGCGGCGCGCCATGTCTTCGACGTCGGCGGCGTAGAGATTGCCGAGGTTGGGCTCGCCGGGCTCGAGCTTGCGGTCGATCCCGTCCAGCCCGGCGGCAAGGTAGGCCGCGAGCCCGAGGTAGGGGTTGAAGGCGCTCGAGATCGAGCGATCCTCGACGTGGCCCGCCCCGGCGACCCGGAGCATCTGCGTCCGGTTGTTGTCGCCGTACGTCATGAACGCGGGCGTCCACGTATAACCGGACCGAGAGCCTGTGAGCGCGGGGCCCATTTGCAGGCGTTTATAGCAGTTGACGGTCGGCGACATGACCGCGCAGAGGGCCGGGGCATGGTCCAGCACGCCGCCGATGAAGTGATAGGCCAGGGTGGAGAGGCCCAGTCCGCGCTCGTCCATCTCATCGTGGAACAGATTGCCGCTGTTCGACGCGTCCGCCAGATGATAGTGCACGTGCGCGCCTGAGCCGGTGCGGGTCGAGAACGGCTTGGCCATGAAGGTCGCGGTCGCACCCCACCGCTGGGCGAGCTGGCCGGCCATCATCCGAAAGAAGGTGTAGCGATCGGCCGTGGTGAGCGCGTCGGCATAGTTGAAGTTGACCTCATACTGGAAATTGGCGTCTTCGTGGTCGGTCTGGTAGACGCCCCAGCCGAGGCGGCCGAGTGCATCGTTGAGCTCGCGGAGGAAGCCCAGAGCGCCCGAGATGCCCCTGTAGTCGTAGCAGGGCTTGACGAGATCGTCGACGCCGTGCGGGTCCCAGCCCTGGATCGAGCCGTCCGCGCTCTTCTGCACGAGGAAGAACTCGGGCTCGATTCCCACGTTGAAGTCAAAGCCATGGCCCCTGGCCATGGTGAGGATCCGCTTGAGATTGACCCGCGGGCAGTATGGATGGGGCTGGCCGTCGACGTGCAGATCGGCCGCGAATCGGGCGACGCCGGGCTCGTAGGGCAATGGAGTATAAGTCTCGAGGTCCGCCCGCGCGTACATGTCGTGCGAATGAGGACCCTGCCCCATCCCCCAGACGGCCCCTCCGGCGAAGCCCGCGCCGACCTCGGCGACCGCCCGCAGGGTACCCGCGGGCACGAGCTTGACCTTGGCCGCCCCGTGGATGTCGACGAACTGGATCAGGAGATAGGCGATCGCGTCATCTTGAAATCGGTGCTCGATCTTGATGAGCTGTGCATCCACGTTGGACATACGCGAACCGGTCCTTTCTTGATTGGACAAGCACTGCCGGGCTTCCAACCACGATTGTTGGCGACATCCGCGTTCCAAGCCAGTAAAATTGGTGTCCGCGGATCTGTTTCTCGACACCAAAGGAAGCGCCATGTGTGGGATCGTCGGGTTCTGGGACAAGACCGGCCAGCGTGAAACGGCGACGGGGCGCGTGGTTCTGACGATGCTCGAGGCCCTGGCATGCCGCGGGCCCGACGGTGCTGGCGTGGCCGTGATCGGTCCGGCGCCCGAGCCGGGCGGAGGGGACGTTTGGTCCGTCCGGATCACCCCGGCCGACGAACGCTCGCTGGAGCGGCTCACGTCGCTCGGCCAGCTCGTCTCGATGCCCAACCGTGCCCTCTGGGAGAAACAGGGGAGCACGCTGCGTTTCCGCATCCGCCCCGAGCAGGGTGTGAGCGCGGACGACCTGGAGCGAGCCCTTGGTGCACGGCGGGGCGGCCTGGAAGTTCTCAGCCTGGGACGCAGGCTCGACCTGGTCAAGCAAGTCGGATCGCCGTCGCGACTCGAGGCGGCTTATGCCGTTTCGACATGGAGCGGCCCCCTGGCCATCGGCCACACCCGGCTCTCGACCGAGAGCCGGATCGACCTCAGCCACTCGCAGCCCTTCTGGGTGCACGGCGTGCCCGACCTGGCGACGGTTCACAACGGTCACGTCACCAACTACCATCAATTGCGGCGCCGATACGAACAGCAGGGGGTGACCTTCTATACCGACAACGATTCGGAGGTCATCGGCGTCTACCTTCGGGAGCGGATGATGCAGGGGCGGAGCCTCCCCGAGGCGATGGCCGATTCAGTCGCCGGCTTGGACGGCGCCTACAACTACCTGGTCGCGTCGTCCGAGGGGCTGGGGGCCGTCCGTGACCGCTTCGGGTTCAAGCCCTTGATGCTGGTCGAGACCGGCGAGCTCGTCGCCGTGGCGACGGAGGAGATCGCCTTGCGCCGGGCCCTGCCAGGAGACTACCGCGCGGTCGAGCCGCCGCCGGGCGCGGTCCTTTTCTGGCCGAGCCCCGGCTGCGTAATGACGAAGGATGTGAGGTGAATCCGGACCGAGGAATCGAACGCTGCTTTCGAGACTTCTCGCTGAAGACCACCAGCAAATCCGGCACTGGCCGGTCCAAGTCCGTTACGAGAGTCGTCCCACATACCAACCCGAAGCGTGAGCGAGGGAGTTGGCGTCGCGCCGAAGGAGACTTGCGGCATCCCTCGCTGACGCGTCGGGTTAGTGTAGGCCTTTCCCCTCGACCGGGTGGTGATCAGCGAGAAGCCTCCTTCATTCTCATCCTTCATCGTTTCTCAGAGAGGAACCAGCCGTGACTGCGCCGAAATCGGTCGACGAGACAGCGGCGACCCTGGACTGCGGCGACTTGACCACCCGAGCGATCAACCAGGCGATCCGCGGGGCGATCGCCGGAGGCGCGACCAGGATTCACCTGCTCAACCCGGGCGCGCGGCACAACTTGGGGGTCGCGCTGCCGCAGGGTGTCACCCTCTCGATCGACGGGAGCGCCGGCTACTACGTCGCTGGCCTCAACGATGGCGCGGACGTCGAGGTCCACGGAGGGGCCGGCTGGGGAGCGGCGGAGAGCATGCGTGATGGTACGCTTGTGATGGACGGTGATGCCGGCAATGCGGTGGCGGCATCGATCCGCGCGGGCACGGTGGTTGTGCGGGGCGATGCGTCCACCCGCGCTGGTATTGCGATGAAGGGGGGGCTGCTGATCGTCGCCGGCAGCGTCGGGCCGATGGCCGGTTTCATGATGCAGAAGGGGATCCTCGTGGTTTGCGGGCATGCCGGAGATGGCGTCGCCGACAGCATGTATGCCGGGACCGTCTTCCTGGGCGGAGGGCATGGCGAGCTGGGGGCCGACGCCGTGTTCGAGGACGTCAGCGCCGCCGATCGTGAGTTGCTGGGCACCGCGCTCGAACGCTGGAAGGTGTCCGCCCCGGCTGCCGGCTTTCGCAAGCTCGTGGCAGGAAAAAGACTGTGGAATTTTCAGCAAAGTGAAAGAGACCTCTGGAAATCAGCCTTATGATGATGATGGCATCCGGGTTCATCGAAAAAAAAGTGGGAACCGCCCGGACAGTTGATTGACAGCGAACCGAGCCCTTCGTAGAGTGAACGGCGCACGGTCGATTTTCTCGAAAGACGACGAAGCATGAGCCTCTATGACTATTACGACCGTCTCATCAACTGGCCCGGCCGGATGGGACTCATCGTGGCCCTCTCCGCCACGGGTGCACTCTTGGTGGCCGCCATCGTGCTGCTGGCGTTCGGCAAGGTCAGGCGGTTTGCCCGCGCCCTGGGCCTGGTCGGTGTGGTGCTGCTCATGGTCGTGCTCTGGTTCTTCCACGACCAGACGATCACGGAGAAGCAGGGTCCTCACGTCACGCTGATCCGGTACACGCACTCCAGGCTGGTGCGGCTTCAAGTCGACGCGGTCCTGATCGGTCTACCGGTGGCGGCCGCGGTGGTGATGGCAAAAGTGCTTCTGACAACCCGGCGCCGGCTCCTCGCCCGGGTTCCCCGCCTGCTCAAGATGGGCCGCAGGTATTCCGTTCAGAAGGAATACGCGGCCGCCCTCCGCGAGTATAACGAGGCCATTCGCACCGCGCCCGATCTGGGCGAAGCTTACTTTCGGCGCGGCTCTCTCTACCAGACCATGGGTGAGACGGTCATGGCTCTGGCCGATTACGACCGTGCGATCGAGCGCGATCCGCGACTGGCGGCGGTCTACCTCCAGCGCGGCAAGATTCGCACCGAGAGCGGAGACTTCGACAACGCACTGGCCGACTTTCAACAATTCATGAACCTGAAGGCCAACGATCCTGATTCCTACCTCCAACGCGGAATCTGCCTGGTGAAGAAGGGAATGCTGCACGAAGCCGCCGCCGATTTTCGTCGGGTACTCAAATTGACCAACCATTCGGATTTTGCGGAGCCGGCCAAGAATTACCTGCGGATTTGCCAGGGCCAAAACCAACCGTCCCCGCCGCCGCCCAGCGGCAATGGCTCGCCCCGTCTCCCCTCACCGAACCAGCCGAAAGCCCATGATCTCAACCGATGACCTCCGGTCGCAGGGCGGCGATCCTTCGCCGCGGGAGACGTCGGGAACGTTCACGCCGGCTGTGATTGAAGACATCCAGATCAAGGCCGAGCTGGCCCGGTATCGCATTCGAGGGTTCGGAGCGCTCCGCAGGCGCACCTGGGCAACCTTCGACGACCTCACGTTCATTCCTGGGACGCTCACCCGCATCCCACTCGAAGGCTATCGCGAGGCCTGCGACACCCGCACGGTTCTGGGGAGCCGGTTCGCCAAGAAACCGATCGAGCTCGACATCCCCCTGATGGTGACCGGGATGAGCTTTGGAGCGCTGTCGCGAACCGCCAAGACCGCGCTGGCGCGCGCGGCCCGGCTGGCCGGTACCTCGACCACTACCGGCGATGGAGGGATGCTCGACGTCGAACGCACCGAGTCACGCGTCATGATCTACGAGGTCCTGCCCAGCCGCTATGGGATCAATATCCAGCACCTCCGCCAGGCCGACGCAATCGAGCTCACGATCGGCCAGGGAGCCAAGCCGGGAACCGGTGGATTACTGCTGGGATCCAAGGTCTCCGACGAGATCGCCCGCCTGCGCGATCTCCCCTCCGGTGTCGATCAGCGCTCGCCGTGCCGGCATCCGGACTTCCTCGGCCCCGACGACATGATCATCAAGATCGAGGAGCTGCGCGAGGCGACCGATCACCAGGTGCCGATCTTCGTCAAGATGGGGGCTTCGCGAGTCTTTGACGACGTCCGGCTCGCGGCGAAGGCCGGCGCCGACGTGATCGTCGTCGACGGCATGGAAGGCGGAACGGGTGCCTCGCCCGAGCTGCTCCAGGAACATACCGGCATCCCGACGCTCGCGGCCGTCTGTGAGGCCCGGGCCGCGCTCGAGGACATCGGCCTGTACGGCCAGGTGCAGCTCATCATCGCCGGTGGGCTCCGGCACGGCTCCGACTGCGCCAAGGCGATGGCCTTGGGCGCCGACGCGTGCTATCTCGGCACGGCGCTTCTGATCGCGCTGAACTGCAACAAGCCGATCTATCTCGAGGATTACCACAAGATCGGCGCCGAGCCCGGTTCTTGCCACCATTGCCACACGGGCCGCTGTCCGGTCGGGATCACCACCCAGGACCCGGAGCTGGCCGCGCGGCGCGACGTCGACGCCGGCGCGGAGAGGGTCGCCAACTTCTTCCACGCCTTGACCTCGGAGATCCAGATCCTGGCCCGCGCCTGCGGCAAGAGCAGCGTGCACCACCTCGAGCCCGAGGACCTTCGCGCCCTATCGCTCGAAGCCTCGCTGATCACCGGGTTACCCCTGGCCGGCACCAACCGTGTCTTCAGCGGTGGGCCGGGATGGAAGGAAAGCGGGGCGGGGCATTGATGATCGAGCGATCGAAGGGTAAGGCTGAACCTCTGGAAACGGGTTCTCCCCGACTGACGATTCATCTATTGAGCGTCAGGTTAATGACTTCACAGGGATCCCCCCCGCGTGCCGGAAGCCAAACACCGGCGGCTAGCGCCGTGCCGCTCAGATATCATGCGGCCTCCGATTCCGCCAACCCTCGCACATCGATCTTGCCGGTGACG
>JBIOJM010000458.1:0-6396 GCA_044450785.1 Isosphaerales bacterium | reverse complement strand
GATTGGCAATCCGTCCTACGGTTCGCGTGATCCTCTTTCGTGCCGGGGTAATATTTTCCGCAGCCTTTCGCCGGGCACTACTTTCCGGCGGCGGTTTTCAAATTCTCGACGCGGTCGGTCTTCTCCCAGGTGAACTCGGGCTCTGAACGACCGAAGTGACCGCCGCTGGCCGTCTTGCGGTAGATTGGCCGTCGCAGGTCGAGGTATTTGATGATGCCCGAGGGATTGAGCCGAAAATGGCGGCGCACCAGCTCGGCGATCAGCATGTCGGGCAAAGTCCCGGTTCCCTGGGTGTCGATGTGGACGCTCACCGGCTCGGAGACGCCGATCGCATAGGCGAGCTGGATCTCGCACCGCTCGGCCAGACCCGCGGCCACGACGTTCTTGGCCACATGGCGGGCCATGTAGGCGGCCGAGCGGTCGACCTTTGTTGGGTCCTTGCCGCTGAACGCGCCGCCGCCGTGCCGGCCCATGCCGCCATACGTGTCGACGATGATCTTGCGCCCGGTTACCCCTGAATCGCCGTAAGGACCGCCGATCACGAATTTCCCGGTCGGGTTGACATGGTACGTGATCGAATCGTTGGTCAGCTCCGACGGCAAGACCGGTTTGATGACCTGATTCGTGATCGTCTTGACGATCTCGGCATGCGTGACCCGGGGATCGTGCTGTGTCGAGACAACCACGGTATCGACGCGGACCGGGGTATAGCCGTCGTATTCGATCGTCACCTGGCTCTTCGAATCGGGCCGGAGCCACGGAATCGTGCCATCCTTCCGCAACGCGGTGAGGCGGCTAATGATCCGGTGTGCCAGTGCGATGGGCAGCGGCATCAGCTCGGGGGTCTCATTGCAGGCGAAGCCGAACATCATCCCCTGGTCGCCGGCACCGATGTCCTTGCCCCGCGAGCTGTCTTCGTCAACGCCCAGTGCAATGTCGGGCGACTGCTTGCCCAGGGCGACGATGACGGCGCAGGTCGAGGCGTCGAAGCCCATTTCGCTCGAGGTGTAGCCGATTTCGCGGACGATCTCACGAACGATCGCCGGATAATCGACCATTGCCTTGGTCGTGATCTCGCCCGCCACGCAAACAAGCCCCGTGGTGAGCAGGGTTTCGCAGGCGACCCGCGCATACGGATCCAGCTCCAGGATGGCATCCAGGATGCCGTCGGAAATCTGGTCGGCCATCTTGTCGGGGTGGCCCATCGAGACCGATTCGCTTGTGAACAAGTAACTGTCGTTCTGCTGCACGGAAAAGGGCCTCCACCGGTCGAGTATCAATGTCTTGCGCCGAGGGCCCTTCCCAGGTTGAGAAGATGAACGGACGCTCCTCGGCGTGTGGTCCTCCGCCGGACGATTGATTGCCCGGGTGATCTCGAAGTCTAACAAAACCCCGCGCGGATGAGAAGAATTGCTGTCACCTTGTTGCCGCGGAGCCACGTTCCGCGGCGACACGCGGGGCCAGCGGCAGCGCGAAAACCGTGGACGGGCTACGGTGCCGGCAATTCCATGTCCAGATCCGGGTCCGAGTCGGTGTCGGTGTCTGTGTCTGTGTCTGTGTCGTTGCCGGTGCCCGGTTCCGGGTCGTGTGGCTCGTCCGGGGCATCCGGGCGCGATCCGGCGTCGCGGTCGCGGCGATACCAGCTCCAGAGCAGGCGGTGAGTCGCGTAGTCCAGCAGCGCCTGGGAGCTCGCGAATTCGTACTCGGCGGGCTCGCGGCGCTCCAGCAACGAACGCGTCGATGGGGTGACGAACGCCGCGCCGGCCCGGGCGCAAAGGTCGGCGACGAACAGCGGAAAGTTCTCCGCGGCCGAGTTGCAGCGCCGCTCGCCCAGGTAGGCGTAGTTCATCTGATTTTCGACGACGCGGAAAGCGATCCGCGGGTCACGGCGGACGATGACGACTTCACCGACTGGATCGCGTGGGATTCGCGCGGCGCGGGCGTGCCGGCTGGACGGCTCGGGCTTCATCAAAGCCAGCGCGCGGATTCCCGCCACGACCGTCGACGGCCAGCGGGGAGTCTGGACGTGGCGAAACTCATCCTCGGCCGAGACTCGCCCGGCGCAGATCAGCTCGATCCGGTCCCACGGCACCCAGTGCGTCGGTTCGCCCCGCAGTCCCTCGATCCGGAAACCTTCGCTCAAGCAGGCGGCGCGGTGGACCGTTCGCGCCGGACTCAAATCCGGAAACTGGTCGATCCGCCACGCCTCCGCCGCAATTTCAGCCTGATACAGCCCGTCCAGCAGTTGACGTACTTCGGGCTCATCCAGTGGCTGGGGCCATGTTCCCGGCGCGCGGGCCAGCCACTGCACCACGTCGGTCGGGTGCATGCCCGTCACCCGGCACACCATCTCGCGGAGTCCTTGGGGGTCGTCAATCGCCTCGAAAATCACCAGGCGGTACCGGGGCGGACTCTGGGACATGACGCGTGTAAGCTCCGCAAAACGATGCTCGCGAAATTGATCCAGCATTCATCAACGGCCGCGCCGCGGACCATTCTTTTTTTCTTTCTCTTTCCCCTTGTCATTGCCCGGCGCTTTCGGCTTTTGGAACAACTTGCCCACCTGGACCGAGAAGCCGGGCAAGACGTCACCTCCGTCCAGGCGCGCCGACGCCGTCAGCCGGGTGAAGCGATCCGGCGCCGTGTAGACGTCGACGACCCGAGACTTGGGCCGCACAAACCAGACCAAACGACCCCCCTTCTCGAAGTACTCATGGAGCTTCTCGTCCATCTCCTTGGGGGTGTTGCTCGGGCTGATGACCTCGACGGCCAGGTCCGGGACGAGCGGGGGAACCTGTTCAGTAGGGAATTTACGCCCGGGCACCCGATCCCACGAGACAAACGAGACGTCCGGTATCCGTACCAGGTCGATGTCGAGCTTCACCATCCCGCCTTCACCGTTCACCAGTCCCAGCTTTCGCCGTTCAACAAAGTTTTTCAGGCGTGTCAGGATCTCCCCGGCGATGTAGGATTCTTCGTACCCCACGGTCTTCTCCACTAGAATCCCGTCGACCAGTTCATAGAGCCGATCTTCATGGTCGTTGAGCCGGACGACGTCGTCGACCGTGGCGGTCCCCGGGGGTGGATTCTGGCGAATGCGCTCGAAAGGCATCGGGCCGAACCGGCGATACAGGTCGGCGAGGGTCCAGGTCTTCCGCCGCGGTCTATTAATCGCGTCGATGGTGGCCATGGCTAATCTCGTCATGGGCTGCGGCGGGAGTAGAGATCATCCCTTCCGCGGGCCGTTCTTCATTTCGGGGTGCGGGCCATTTTTCTTCTGTTCCGTTTTATTGCCGGGTCGCTTCGGTATTTCAAACAGCTCACCGACCTGGACCGAGAAACCGGGAAGGACATCGCCGCCGTCGAGCCGCATCGAGGCCGTTAGCCGGGCAAAGTGGTCCGGCGCCGTGTAGACGTCCACGACCCGACTACGCGGCCGAACGTACCAGACCAGGCGGACCCCCTTCTCGAAATACTCCTGGAGCTTCTCGTCCATCTCCTTGCGGGTGTTGCCCCGGCTGATGACCTCGACGGCCAAGCCGGGGATGAGCAAGGGAATCGGTTCCTCGGGGATCTCGCCGCCTGGTATATGCTCCAATGAGAAAAACGAAACATCGGAGATCCGAACCAAGTTGATATCGAGTTGAATTGTGCCCGCTTCACCGGCCACTAGCCCTAATCCCCGTGGCTGGACGAAGACATTGAGGATGGTCAGAATATTCCCAGCAATGATGGATTCCCGGAGACCCGCGGTTTTCTGCACCAATATACCGTCAACCAGCTCACAGAGCCGGTCCTCGTGGTCGTTGAGCCGGACGACGTCGTCGACCGTCCCGGAGCCCGGGGGCGGGTTCTGGCGAATGCGCTCGAAAGGCATCGGGCCGAACCGGCGATGCAGGTCGGCGAGGGTCCAGGTTTTGCGCTGCGGCTTTTTGATCGTGCCGAAGGTGGTCATGGCAGAGTCTCGTCATGAACTGGGACGTCAGCCGAGATCATCGTATCACGCCCGTCGCGGCCCGCCAATCGTCGACATGGGAGCGCGGGGATAAGCCGGCCCCAGACAGCGGCGAAGGACCAACCGGGTGGGAGCCGGCGCCCGGGATGTGGTAGTCTGGGAACGGTCTCGAGCAACGCGTCTTCGTACCGAGGCCGGGCTGACTTCGCCCACTGCACCGTTGCGCTCGATTCGAGGGGATTCACCCTTGCGCCAGATCGGAACATTGCCCAAGACCCTCGACCACAAGGTCTTCACCGATTACCTGCTGACTCTCGGCATCAAAAGCCGCATTGACGAGCAGCCCGAGGGCTGGTCCCTCTGGATCTACAACGAAGACCACGTCGAGCAAGCCCGCGTCCAACTCCAGAATTACCTGAGCCGTCCCGACGACCCACTCTACCGCGACGCGGTCGAAGCCGCCCTGGCGATCCGCCGGCAAGAGCAGCAGCTCGATCAGCAGTTCCGCAAGAACTATCGAGAGGTCACTGACCTGTGGGCCTACCCCGGCCTGCGCCGGCGCCCCTTGATCCTGGCGCTGGTGGCCGTTTCCCTGGTCGTGTTCGTCCTGCTCGAATCGCCGAATTATGCGTCCGTGGTGCACAACGGGCTGAGCTTCTCGACCTCGTACATCGACCTTGAGGGTCGAGAGCGCAGCAACGGCTCGAACAACATCCTCCACGGCGAGGTCTGGCGGCTCGTGACGCCGATCTTCCTGCACTTCGGCATCCTGCACCTCCTGATGAACGTCTTGGCGCTCAGCTCGTTCGGCTCCTTGATCGAGATCCGCCGGGGCACCCTCCGGCTGGCTGGCCTGGTCCTGATCGCGGCGGTCGTCTCCAACCTCGGTCAGTATCTCTATATGGAACGAGTCGATCCGGGCGAGCCGCAGTCTTTCGGCGGCATTTCGGGGGTGATCTGCGCGCTGTTCGGGTACATTTGGATCAAAGGCCTCTACGAGCCCGAACAGGGGATGATCTTGCATCCCAACAGCGTCACTTTCATTCTGATCTATCTCGCGCTCTGCATGACCGGAGTCATGGGGCCGATCGCCAATGCCGCGCACGTCGTGGGATTGATCGTGGGCGTCGCCTTCGGAGTGCTACGGTTCTAGCCAGTTCAGGTGTCACAATGAAAATCGGATTCGTCTCGGCGATCCTGCCGGAGTACACGCTCGACCAGGTACTCAGCTTCGCGAGTCACGCAGGCTTTGCCAGCGTCGAGCTGATGTGCTGGCCACCCGGCAAGTCCGAGCGCCGGTACGCGGGAGTCACGCACCTCGACGCGACCAACCTGGCGGCCGGCGCGATCGACAAGGTCCGGGACCTCCTGGCCATCCATCGCGTTGCGATCTCGGGACTGGGCTATTATCCCAACCCGCTGTCACCCGATCCGGCCGAGGCCGAGGTCGTCTTGTCGCATCTGCGCAGGGTGATCGACGCCGCGGCGGCGCTGGGGGTCGACGTCGTCAATACGTTCGTCGGCCGCGACCCTGCCTTGCCGGTCGACGCCAACTGGGCGCGATTTCTCGACGTCTGGCGGCCCATGATCGCTCATGCCGAGACCAGGGGAGTAAAGATCGGCATCGAGAACTGCCCGATGCTCTTCACCGGCGACGAGTGGCCCGGTGGCAAGAACCTGGCGACGACCCCGGTCATCTGGCGGAGGATGTTCCACGACATCCCGAGCCCTTATTTCGGCCTGAACTACGATCCCTCGCACTTGATCTGGCAGCAGATGGACTACATCGCTCCCCTGGCCGAGTTCAAGGACCGGATCTTCCACATCCATGCCAAGGACGCCAGGATCGACCGCGCGGCCCTCGATCAACACGGGGTCCTGTCCTATCCCAAGCTGTGGCACACGCCCAAGATCCCCGGTCTGGGCGACGTCCGCTGGGGTGCCTTCCTGGGCGCGGCGAGCGATGCCGGATACAACGGACACATCGCGGTCGAGGTCGAGGATCGCGCCTTCGAAAGCTCGCTCGAATCTCGTCTCGACGCGCTCAACATCAGCCGCCGTTTTCTGCTTCAATATTGTGGCGGCTCGTGACGGGCTGCCAATCAAATCAGACCGGAGAATCTTCACCCGTCACCCGTCACCCGTCACCCGTCACGAGGCCCCAGGCACCATTTGCGATCCAGTCCATAAAAGTGATGACGATTTCAATCGATCTGTCGGTCTTGATTCCGGTGTTCAATGAGGTGGGCAACGTCGAGCCGCTGCACGCCGAGCTCGACGCGGTGTTGCGCCCCCTGAGGCGGCCCTACGAGCTGATTTTCGTCGACGACGGCTCGACGGACGGTACGACCGCGCGGCTCGAGACGATCCAGCGGAGCGACCCCGAGCACGTGCGGGTCATTCTCCTGAGGCGCAATTGCGGACAGACCGCGGCCTTGACG
>JBIOJM010000457.1:0-6508 GCA_044450785.1 Isosphaerales bacterium | reverse complement strand
TCACGGCGGCGGGGGTGGACATCACGGCGGCGCGGCCCATCGGGGAGCAGCCGTCCACCACACCGCGCCCGCACATCGCGGTGCCGCGGCGACCCACTTCTCAGCGCCTCGTCTGGGGGGTGCGATCGCTCGTTCCGGCGGGGCCCCACATCTCGGCGCGAATTCCAATGCGAGGGTTGCCCGTCAGGGCGTCGTCAAGTCACGCAACAATCTCAACAGTTCTCAGGGTTTCTCCGGAAACCTTACCCGCAATCAGATCGCGAACGCGAATCGCACGGTCAACGGAGGCGTCGGACTCAACAACGGCGGAAATGGCTACGGAAGTTTTGGATACGGAGGCATCAACGCGGTGGTGCGGAACTCGTTCGGCCTGGGTATTGGCAATCGCGGCTATGGCTACGGCCTGGGTGGGTACGGTGGCTATGGCTACGGCTATCGAGGATACGGCTACGGAAACGGCAGATACGTGTGGGTGTACGCGCCGGGCATTGGCTGGGTGACGGTTCCGCTGCGAGATATCCGGCGGTTCTGATCAATCGCCGAGACCGCACAATTGCCCACGTGAGGCGTCGACCTTCCGCACGGGGAGACCCGCGTCCAGCGCCAGGGCGGGGTCAGGAGACCCGCGCCCAGCGCGGCGGAGGCTCCGTCCTCCGAAGTTTTCACTGACCACCGACCAAGGACCAAGGACCAAGGACCAAGGACCAAGGACTAAGGACCAAGGACATCATTGCGCGATCCGGATCTCATGATTGGAGAGGGTCTCGAAGCCCTCCGCCGTGACCAGGTAATTCCGTTCGTAGCGCATGCCGCCGACGCCTTCGATGTACAAGCCGGGCTCGAGGGCGACGACGTCGCCGGCTTGGAGAATCTCGTCGCTCTCCGGGACGAAATAAGGGGGCTCGGGGTGTCCGAGGCCCAGTCCGTGTCCCGAATGGCTGGTGAAAGCGTGAGCGAGCCCGAGGGATTCGAATCGTCCGCGGACGGCGGCGTCGACCTCGCGGGCAAGCGCGCCCGCCCTCAGGCTTGCCTCGCCGGCGCGGAGGGCGCCTGAGCACGCCTCAAACAGCTCACACTGGCGGAGTGTCGGCCCGGCCCCGATGGCGAACGTGTTGGTGAAGTCCCCACGGTAGCCGGCGACGACCACCGAAAAGTCGAGCAGGAGCAGGTCGCCCCGTTCGATCTGTCGCGAGGTCGGCGGGCCGCCCTTTTCGATCTCGCAACGGGGCCCGGATGCGAAGTCGCCGTAGACGATCGCCTGCTCGCCCAGGTCCTTGATCGCCGCGTTCTGGACGATCAGGTAGGCGTCCAGCTCCGTCATCCCCGGCTTCATTTGCACAAGAGCGGCGGCAAGTCCCGCTTCACCGGCGCGCATCGAGCGGCGCATGACCTCGATCTCGTCCGTGTCCTTGGCTCGCCTGAGCGGCCGGATGATGGGAGCGACGTCGAAGATCTCCATACCCGGTCTTGCCGAACGCAAGCCCTCGACCACCCCCGAGGGGACGCTCGAGAGCTCGATGCCGATCCGGCTCCCCGGTATCTTCGACACGCGATCCAGGACCGATTCGACGAGCCGCCGCCGGCGATGTGGGGCCGAGTGTTTGCCGTCATACCAGACAGGGGCGACCACTTCGTCAACGAACGCGCTGTCGAGGAATGGACCGAGCATGTCGTCGGCAACCAAGGTCGCATGCGCCGGCTCGAGCAGTAGGAGGGCACCCGACTCGACCGTTCGGAAGACGAATGGAGATGGCACATAGCCGGCGAAATAGACCAGGTGAGACGGGTCACCCACGACCAAGAGGTCGCACGGCGCCGGCAACGCCTCCCAGAGCCGTTTCCGACGCGTGGCGCATCCCAAGGCGGTCAGCATCGTCTTCGTCTCCATCCTCGGCCTGTGAATCCACCGCCCCGGGCTGATGAAAAGCCCAGCTTTTCATCAGCTCACCCCCGCCCTCACATGCGACGCCGGCGCCCCTCCCTGCCCCAACCGGGGCCTGCCGGCGTTTCCAGATCAGCGCTGGACGCGCGCCGTTCCACCCTGGGCGAGCGCCTCCACCTCGGGCAGCCTGGCCATGGTGACGTCGCCGGGGAAGGTGGTCAGAAGCGCTCCATGCGCCCAGCCGAGGCGCAGAGACTGTTCCGGCGATTGCCCTGAAAGCAGGCCGTAAAGGAGGCCGGAGGCGAATCCGTCGCCGCCGCCGATGCGGTCGAGCACGTCGAGTTGACGCATGGGGCTCACGTACCGTTGGCCCTCGAGCCACAAAACGGCCGCCCAGTCGTGGCGGTTGGTCGAGTGCACCTCGCGCAGGGTCGTCGCGACGACCTTGATGTTGGGATGCCGCTCGACCACGCGGTCAATCAGCGCGAAGAACGTGTCGGGGTCGAGGCTCGACTTGGAGGCGACGTCGGGACCGGCGATTCCGAGACCCTTCTGCAGGTCTTCCTCGTTCCCGAACAGGGCATCAAGCTGGCCGGCGATCTGGTTCATGAGCTGCTGGCCGCGCTTCGCTCCGCCGGCGGATGCCCACAGTTTCGCCCGATAGTTCAGGTCGAATGAGGTGAGGGCACCCGCCGCCTTGGCGGCCTGCATGCCCTCGACGATCAAGGGGGCGGTCGTCTCGGACAAGGAGGCGAAGATGCCGCCCGAGTGGAACCAGCGGACGCCGCGGCCAAAGATCCGCGCCCAGTCGAAATCCCCGGGCTTGAGCAGCGCGCCGGCCTCGTTCGACCGGTTGTAGAAAACGACCGGTGGGCGGACGCCGTAGCCCCGGTCGCTGTAGACGGTGGCGATGTTCGGCCCGCGCACCCCGTCGTGCTCGAACCACTTGTAAAAGGGCGTGACGCCCGTTTCACGCACGCGGGCCTGAACGAGCTCGCCAATCGGATAATTGACCATCGCCGAGGCGATGCCGGTCTTGAGACCGAAGCAGTCGGCAAGCCCCGCCGCGACGTTGTACTCGCCGCCGGAAACGTGAATCTCGACCGAGCGTGCCTTCCGGAACGGGATCACACCCGGATCGAGCCGGTGGACGAGTGCCCCCAGGGCAAGGAAATCCAGGTCGCACGAATCCTTGCGAATATTCAAGCTGTTCATGAATGCTCCGATCACTCCGCGACGTTGACGAAGACCTTGAGGGCCTCCTTCTCTTCCAGCAGCCGTATCATCTCCTGGTAGTTTTCCAGACCGGGGACGGCGTGTGTCAGGATCTGCCCCGTGACGCCCGGATAGGTCAGCTCGCCGTGGGAAAGGGCCTGGATGCCCTGCTCGAAGTGACGGCGGTTGCCATTGACGCTGGATACCAAGAGCTTGTTGCCGAGCACCCATTCCAGGTTGATCCTGGCGGCGTCGATCGTCACGTCGTGGTTGCCGCCGGTGATGCTGGTCCAGATCAAGGCCCCGTTATGCGCGAGCACTTCCATGGCGCGGAAGGAGACCTCCGCATTGCCGGTTGCCTCGAAGATGAGATCCGGCTTGCCCACCTGACCGGCGAGGGTTGCGATCGAGGTTTGGTCGGTGCTCACGTAGGTGGCGCCGTAAGCCTCGACGATCGCCGACTTACGATGCGGCCTGGGCTTGGTGGCGAGCGTGTGGACCTCGATCCCGCGCAGCTTGAGCATCATCGTGGCGAGAAGTCCGATCTGTCCGGCGCCGAGCACGAACGCGCGTCGCGGGTGCCAGACCTGGAGCCGTTGCTGGGCGAGAAACGCCTGCTGGATGGCCTTGGCGCAGACGCTGGCCGGCTCGGACAGGACGCCGAGATGCCTCAGATTCCGCGGCACCTTGACGATGTATTCGGCGTCGTCGACGAAGTACTCGGCCAGGAATCCGTGGCACAGGTTGATGCCCCGCTCGTAGTACGTTTCTTCGCTGGTGATGTCATTCCGCCCGATCAGGTCGAACAATGACTTGCCCGGCCTGCGGACCGTGCAGGAAACAAAGTCGCCCGGCCGGACCTCGTTCACCCTGTCGCCCACCTCGATGACCTGCCCGAAGCTCTCATGACCGATGACGAGATGCTCGCCGCCCGGCGGGGCCTTGCCGTAGAGGGCCTCGTTGATCTCGCGGTCCGTTGCATCGACGCCGATTTGCAGCACCTTGACGAGCACGGCGCGTTCCTCGGCGACCCGGCAAACGTGCGGATGGGGCTGGTCGGTCAGCTTGGGGACGGGGATATCTCGCAGGTGGACGCTATTCGGCTTGCCAGGCAGGACGGCAACGGCTTTCATCGGGAGTTCGCCTGATCAGCGGAGAATCGGTAGATGGTCGTTTGAGTATACTTCGCGCCTGGTCTCAGGATAGTCGAGGGAAAACTGGCGTGATGGACGGCGTCGGGGAAGTGTTGGGCCTCCAGGCAAAACGCTTGGTGTTTCTTGTACACGACGACGCCTTTCCCCTTGAGCGTTCCGTCCAGGAAGTTGGCGGTGTAGAGTTGCACCCCCGGCTCGGTGGTGAACATTTCCAGCACCCGGCCGCTCACGGGCTCGCGCACGCGGGCAGCCAGGATGGGCCGCTTGTGGTCGCCGCCCACCACGTAGTTGTGGTCGTATCCGCCCGGCTCGCCCTTGATCTCGCCGATCCGAGCGCCGAACGTCGCCGGCTTCGTGAAGTCCAGAGGCGTCCCTCGCACGGGCAGGACCTCCCCCGTCGGGATCATCGTGTCATCGACCGGAGTATATTGATCGGACGGGAGCATGACTTCATGGTCCAGGATCGTTCCGGAGGCAGGCCCGGCGAGGTTGAAGTAGCTGTGGTTGGTGAGGTTGACCGGCGTCGCCTTGTCGGTGGTTGCCGTGTAGTCGATCTTCAGCTCGGCGTCGGGCATGACCGTATACGTCACACTGACGGCGAGGTTTCCCGGATATCCTTCCTCTCCGTCGGGGCTGAGATACGTCATCCGGACTGCCGGGCCGATCGGTCCGCTGGCATCGTGAGCCTTCCAGACGACCTTGTCGAAGCCTTTCAGCCCTCCGTGCAGGGAGTTCGGCGCGTTATTGACGGCCAGCTTGTACTCCTTGCCGTCGAGCGTGAATTGACCCCTGGCGATGCGGTTGGCGACCCTGCCCGTGGCGGCGCCGAAATACGGGTGGCCGCCCAGGTATCCCGCGAGATTGTCGAAACCGAGGACCACGTCGCCAAGCTTCCCATGCCGGTCCGGAACGTCGATCTCGGTGATGATCGCCCCGTAGGTAATGACCTTGACCGTGATCCTGCCGTTCGACAGCACGTACATGTCGACCGGAGTTCCGTCCGGTGTTTTCCCGAATTCCATCCTTCGAACGCTCCTCTGGCTTGTGGAATCCGCGCCGGATCGTGCGTCCGCGCCCAGGCCGCGCGAACCCGGCATCCAGAATAAGGAAGCAGCCGCCACAGTCAAAACGATGCCATTTCGCATGGACCGATCCCTCGTGCACCAAGACTACTGAAGATACCGCAGTTTCGGGGGATAGTCAGTAGTATTCGGTGATTTGATCATGGCCTCAGGTCCTCCCAACAGAGCACCGAGTCTCTCACGCAACGTCAGGTCATTGCAACGCAATCCCACGAGGAATTGGGTCACCGGTAACCGTTCACTCCGCTTCGGCGCACTGAATTCGCTGTCGCCGAACGGGAGCGTGGAGCGTGGCGGGTGGTGGGAGGTCTGTGTGTCGTCTTTCGCTCCGCGAAAGGCGACTTTACTCTAACCCCAGCTCATGTTACCCGCGAAAACACGTAAGAGGACCAAGAGAGAATACACACAAAGCGTGTTTTCAAGCGTCATCAAGCGTCATCAAGCGTCATCCCATCGCCGGGACTTAAGCTGCGTCCGAGTCTGCGTGAATCAGCTCGCGGGGGCAACTCTCTATGTCACCCACACTTACGTGCGGCTCTTCTGGTATCGGAGGTTTTGTGCTGATGATCTCGATGAAACGCTATTCGTCGGTTCTGAGGAACATGATGGAGACGCCGTGCATGCGCATTTGGGGGGCGATGCGGCGCAGCTCTCTGGAGAGCGCCAGCGGCGATTTAGGCCAGCGGGGCGAGACAGTAACCCTTATACCGGCCCAGGTGGTGAGCTCGGCCAGCAGGTCGGAGGCGGTACGGATCCAAACGAGCTTGTAGGGGGCGAGCTCGAGCAGGATGTCAGTCAGCGGCGAGTCTTCGAGATAGGTCAGGGCGGCGTCCCGGCGATTGTCGTTGTAGTCTGAGAGGACCGAATCGGCGGGCCAGCCGAGCGCTCGGCCGACCGCCTCGGCGAATGCGGCGAAGTCGGCCATGCGCGGCAAAGCACCCAACGGTTGGCGGCCGAGACCATGAGGGCACGGGTGTTTCGGGACTGGCCGCGCAAGGGTGCGGCCCGGGGATCGATCAGCAGGCGAACGACATTGGCCGTGCTGGTCTTGGCCGAGCCGTGCTCGCCGTAGAGGACCGGATGGGATAGGGGCCGGCGGGCCGGAGCGCGGCGGCCGACCAGACGACCAGGAGCCGGAAATCGTCGTCGCTGACGTTGACGTAGGGCCGGAGCAG
>JBIOJM010000456.1:0-6528 GCA_044450785.1 Isosphaerales bacterium | reverse complement strand
GGCTAGATCTCCCCACGACCACCACAGCAACCAGTCTGCCGTGACTGGAGTGACAGTGTACGGTGAAATATCACCATGCGAGACAGCGTGCGGTCAAATTCGATTGTACGAGCGTGCGGTCAAATTCGATCATACGAGGGCACGGCTCATTGCGTTTTCCAGATCCCAGGGCATTGCCCTGGGCTGGCATGTCGCTGCCCCTGCGGGGCGAACGCGAGAAAAGCACAACTGCAAAACTCGCGCGTCGGGTTGGTGTGAGCGCTGTCGTTCCCGGCATCGATACGGCTCCGCGTGCAACGCCATTCAAGTCAGCCCTGCCGCAGCCGGCTCGTCGAGGATCCAGAAGACTCTTTCGGCGACGGCCTGGAGAAGGGAGCCGGGGAGCTGGGCGGTCATCGGGCCGGAGAGGGCGCGGGCGACGATCTCGGTCTTGTGCGCTCCGGTGGCGAGGACCACGATCGCACGCGCGGCCAGGATCGGAGCGACGCCCATGGTCAAGGCCCGGGGGATGACGTGGTCTTCTCCGCCAAATTCCCCGGCCGCGTTGGCGCGGGTGACCGGGTGCAAATCGACCAGGCGCGTCGGGAGCCGGAGCGCCTCCGCGACCGCCAAGTCGCTCGGCTCGTTGAAACCGATGTGACCGTTGCGACCGATCCCCAGGAGCTGGAAGTCCAGGCCGCCATCGGCCTCGATCCAGCGGTCGAACTCGGCGGCGTGCGCGGCCGCGAACGCCTCGGGCACCGTGCCGTCGAGCACATGCGCCCGGTGGGGCGCGATGTCGACCTGACTGAATAGATGGCGGTGCATGTACGCCCGGTAGCTCCTGGGATCGAGCGGGCTGATCGGGTAGTACTCGTCGAGGTTGTAGGTCGACACGTTTGCAAAGGAGAGAACGCCCGCTCGGTGCCGGTGGACCAGGTGGGCATAGACCGGCTGCGGCGTCCTGCCGGTGGCCAGTCCCAGGACGGCCCGGCCGCGCT
Source organism: Isosphaerales bacterium (assembly GCA_044450785.1). GTDB lineage: Bacteria > Planctomycetota > Planctomycetia > Isosphaerales > Isosphaeraceae > JBIOJM01. The sequence continues at coordinate 5,548 of JBIOJM010000456.1, read as the reverse complement.
CTATCCGCGCCGTGCCGAGCATCTCGATCAGCGAGTCGACGGCGGCGAGGCTGGCAGCCTCCGCGTCCGGGAAGACCGCGACGGTCATCCCGCCAAGTCGAAGTGAACGGTGAGGGACCGACATCAGGGCGAGACTCCTCGGCTGGGTCGTCAGAGCTGGGCGACGGCTGGAGTCTTGCCGGGTGCTGCCGCACTGATGTCCGAGGCGGGTTTGAGGGACCTGGACGCGTCGGGCTCGAGCTCGGCGCTCAGGATGCCCAGGGCGATCTGGATGGGGTCGGCGGGATAAGCCTTGGCCGCCCGTGGGTCGTACGAGTCGATCTGGAACAGCTCGACGCCGACGAACCGCTCGTCGGTCCGGTGGGCCCGGCCGGACAAGCTGTGCCCCTCGGCCCACTCGCGAGTCAGCGCGGCGTAAGCCCGGCCCAGGTGCGAGCAGTACTGAGTGTAGTCGGTCAAGAACACCTGGGAGGCGTGGCAATGGATCGCCCACTCCTTGGTGCGCTCGGCTTCACCGTCGTAGGTGAGGTAGGCATTCGGGCGAGCGAGAGGTCCCCAGGGGGTCCAGCCGGTCAGGACCAGACAGTCGGTCAGGTTGGCGCCGACCAGGCCGATCGCGGCCAGGGCGCGGGTCACGCGGTGCGCCACGTGGGCGTCGTTGGCGGGTGGGACGATGACGGCACCGGGCCGGCGCGTTTCGAACCAGTCGACGACCTTACCGACATCGGAGACGGTCGGCTGATAACCGGGCATGCGGTAGGCATCCAGGTCCCAGAAGACGGCTTCGGACCCCAGGATGCTGCACTCGAGCCGGAACTCCGCCTCGCGGATCGTGACCTTCGTCTGGTTGTCGAGCCAGGGGGCGGCCACGTTGCGCTCGCCGGCAAAGACCAGGACCTCGATCACGGGCAGGCCGCGCCGCACGGCATACTCGTGGAGCAGGCAGGCCGCGGTGATCGCGCCATCATCGGCGTGAGGGCAGAGGATCACGAGGGGACGGCCCGGCCCCAGGACAGTGCGAAGCGATTCGCGGACGTCGACGAGCTGGCCGTGAGGACCGCAGCCGCGCACCGTCTCGAGCAGTTGATCAAACGCCGGAAGCCAGTGCTCGGAAGGCATCGGCGGCGCGGGGTTGTTCATGACGGTGTCGCTCGCGAAAGGCGGGAGGATGAATAAGACTCTTCCTGGTTCATCCTTCGTCCTTCTCAACGTCATTGTGCGATCCAACTTCGCGCCCGTCAACCTCCGAGCCGATCGGTCGGGCCGCCCTTCCCCGGCCCTACCCGGTCAGCTCGATCAATCGGAATCATCCGAACTCGGGTACCCGGACGAACCGGTCGACGATGGAACCTCATCTAGAGGCCGCGATCCTCGAACAACCGGGCCCGAAACCCCGCCCACTCACTCATCCTGGCGGGCTCGTCGGAATGCTGGGATGTGAAGTCGTTGAACAGCTTGTCGATCAGGTCGAATCGTTCGGACAAGACGCGGAGAATTGCCAGGGCCAGCGCTTCGGCGGCGCGGGGATCAGCGGCGCGGAGCGCTTCGTGGGCGGGATGATACAAGGAAAGAATCCAGACGTCCGACGTGGCGCGGACCGTGGCGGTCGGGGGCTTGGGTTGAAAGAACGACGTCGTGCCGAACACGGCCGGCGCCGTCAGCAGCGTGATGGTCTCACGCCGACCGCTGCCGTGGATTCGTTCGATGGCGGCGGTCCCTTCGATCAAGAACGAGAGATGGTCGTTGGGCTGGCCCTGCGCAAGCAGGGTGGCCCCGGTCGGGGCCCGGGCTTCGACCAGCGTGCTCAAGATTGCGCTCTTGGTTTCACGGTCGACTTCGGCGAGCCAGGGTGCGGCCATAAATCGTTCGGTCGCTTCGGTATCGAGCATCGGTGAACCTCACGATAAGCCCCGACTGACTTCGTCCCCATGGCGAGATCGCGACCCCGCGCCGCATGGTACTTCGGTCGACGGTCGGAAGGGAGGAGAGGATGATGTCATCGACTGAATCTCCCTATTGTTCACATTGTGCGGGATGCGGCAATTAGAAAGTTCTTTTTGAAGAAAGGAATTGTGTCGGATTCGTGGTCGGACGATTGGTCGAATCGCCCGGATGCGACTGACCGCCAAGCCGATGGATTCTTGAAGGGAGGCGGATCCGGAGCGATTCGCACTCCATGAATCCGAGCGGAAGAACAGATGACGTCGAGGCGGGAGGAAACGCCATGAGACGGCCACCCGAGGTGGGGCTGGTCCTGTTGTCACTGTCGGTGTTACTGCCGGGGTTTTCGGGCTGTGCCGGCTTGCCACAACGCTTGAGCTTGTCCTCACCGTCCAAGACTGGTTCGGACGGGGCCGAGACTCCAGCGTCCAGCCGATTTTCATGGTGGCGCGGGTCTGGGTCGGAGGCCGGTTCGAGCTCCGATCATGCGTCCAATGTGGCGGAGGACGGCAAAGCCGCGGCGGCCGCCGGGGGCGGGAAGCTGCCGGGAGATGTGTGGCCGGAGTCGCGTTCGGAATGGTTGGCCCGCCGCTTCCCCTTGCTCAGCCGGGGCTGGAATGGGAACGCCGGTGAGCGCGTGCGCGACGGCGTCGACCCGAGCGTTCACGCGCAAGGGAGCCGAGTCTCAGCGCGGTCGGGAGCGCCCCGCGACAGCCAGACCGCGCGTGCCGACGACGATGTTCGGCCGGTCCAGGCATCGTCGGGAGACGATTCCGCGTCCGGCGGCGGAAATTCCGATCGGGGACGCAGTGAGCGTAACGAGCGATCGCGGATGCCGACCCTGTTGGCCGCCGCGGGCCACCGCCACAGCCTGCCGGAGTCGTCGGGTGATGTGGAGCTCGACGTCTCGAGCTCGGGGCCTCGTGGGGACGACAGGCTGTCTCCGGGCGAGACACATCCCGCGCCGGCTGACACGCGACAACCGGCGGAAGACTCGCCCGTGGCTTCGCCTTCCGAACGCGCGGCTTCTGAGCCGCGTTCTGCCGCGGATGAGCCTGGCTCGGCGTCGCGAGCCGTTCCATCGCCGGCCGAGGCCGGCCCGGGAAGACTCATGGCGATGGCCGCTGGCAATGGTTCCGCACTGACGCCGGCATTCAGTACAGACTCGGATACCATGGTCGGATTCGCGTCAGGTCCGAATCCTTCTTCGGAGCTGGAATCAGCTCCGGCCCAGGTTCCACCGGCACCGAAGCCGCCGGCGCAGCGCACTCCGCCTCCTCCACCGCTGCCGGACGGCGCACGGCCAGTCGCCGAGCCTACCGAGCCGCAGGCCCCGGCCTCTTCCGAGGAGAAGGAGGCAAAGCCCCAGCCGTCCCAAGCTCCCGCGCCGTCTTCCGCCGTGGCGCCCGCGCCAGTCGCTCCGCAAAGTCAAGCCCCCTCGTCGGCCTCAGGCCCGAGCCTGTTCAGGCCGGCCGCCCAGTCAAGCTACGCTTCGCCTCCTCCGGTCGCTCCGCCGGAGCCGCGGGGAACGTTCCTGAGCTGGCTTCACCCGGATCGGCATGCCGATCCGCTCGCCTCACCGCAGCTTCCGCCCGCCACGTTCCCCACGACCTATGTGCAGAATGCCTCGATCGCGATGCCGGTCCGATCGACGCCACAGCAGGACGCCGTTCCGTGTGTGACCCCAGCCAACGCCGCGAAGAAGCCCTGTGCGCTCTCAGGCTTGCTTCACAAGTTGAAGAGCTGGGGCCATGGCTCGGGATGCGGCGGCTGCCAGCGCGAAGGTTCGCCGTCCTGCTGTCACGGTTGCACCTGCTGCGCAGGCAAGAGATCAACCGTCTCGGGTTCCCCTCAAGGGCCGGCAGCATCGTTGCGGGGGCCCCTGGCACCGCTCGTCGCGCTGGTCCGTTCAAGAGGAACCGAACCGGGCGATGTCGCGCAGGGAGGGAAGGTCTTCGATTCCGCCGTGTCTCAGAGTCTCTACGAATCGTCGCAGCGCTAGCTCGAGGTGCTCGGCCACCTCTGGATTCTGGCCGATGACATTGTTCTGGTCCCACCGGTCCTCGGGCTTGCGGTAGAGCTCGGCGGACCGAGGCTCTTCCGGGTCGATCTCGATCGGGACGATCAGGTGCCAGAGGTGGGTTCGAATGGCGAACTCCGCGACGTCCATCCCCAGGCAGGCGTACTCGCGGAGCTTGGACTGGTCGCCACGGATCAAGGGGAGCAGGTCGTGGCCATGCGGCGACGCCTGGTCGCGATCGATCGGTTTCAAACCCAGAGCCGAGACGATGGTCGGCAAGAGGTCGACGGACTGGACCAGGGCTTGGTGGCGGACTCCACCGTGCTGTCCGAGCGGCAGCCGAACGATCAAGGGCGTGTGAATCAGCTCCTCGTACAGCCAGGGCCGGAACCGGCGGACGTAGCCGTGCTCGCCGAGCGGCTCACCCTGGTCGCTGGTAAAGACCAGTAAGGTGTCGTCCATTCGGCCCAGCCGGCGCATCGCTTCGAACAGCTCCCCCAGCCAGCGGTCGACCAAGGTCATGGTCCCGGCGTACGTCCTTCGCAGGCGGAACAGCTCGGCCTCGCTGATGACCTCGCCCACCGCCCCCGGCGGGACGTCGATGAGCGCTGCGATCTCTTCGATGTCGATCTCTTCGCCGTCCTCGTCGGACACTTCGTCGACCAGATCTCCCTCCTCGCCGGCCTCGAACTCATCGGGCTCGACCGTCACGTACTGGTCGCGATACGGCTGGGGTATATCCCACGGCCCGTGCGGGCTGAAGATGTCGAGCCAGAGCAAGAACGGGTCCGACCCTCCCCGCCGCTCGAGCCAGTCGATCGCCGTCTTGACGGTGCGCGCGACGCCGGTATTCTCCTCGCGGTCGGTCTGGAGTGCGGCCCGGTTCCGCAGGAGCTGCTCCCACCGGGATTTCCAGAGCGCGCGATCGGGCTCATCCTCGGGGGGAAGCCGCAGCCCGGGTTCATGGTCCAGGTGCACGTGGCGCGCGCGCGGATCGCCCTCGGGAACGAGCGGATCATATCCCTGGCCGCGGACCCAGATCGCTTCGTCGAAACCGCGGCCATATCCCATCCCTGCCTCGCGGAGCAAGGGAACATCCGAGATCAAGGCGGTGCGCACGCCTTTGTCCCAGAGGAAGTCGGGCAGGATCCATTCATCGGGACGCAGCGGCGTCCAGCCTTGCTCCTCCTCTGCAAACCCATACCGCCCGGTCCACCAGCTACGACGGGTGGGCAGGGTCGTCAGATTCTCGGGGAAGTGGTGGTCGAAGACGATCCCCTCAGCAGCCAACCGGTCGAGGTTCGGCGTCTCGATCCAGGCGTTGCCGTAGGCGCCCAGGAAACCCAGGTGCAGGCTGTTGCAAACCACGACGATGACGTTCATGGCCCACATTGTAGCCGAAGTAGGGCGGGGGGCCAGGGAGTCACCTTGGTACGGCGATCGGTTTGCCGAGTAGGGAAGGGGCGCCCGGCGGGCTCGATCGAGCTTCGGGTTTCCCCTTCCCCCTCTAAAATTCCGTACGGCGGGTTTTCCCCAGTACGGCTTCAAATGGACCGTCAATGGCGACCTTCGACGACATCCCGGAGC
>JBIOJM010000455.1:0-6559 GCA_044450785.1 Isosphaerales bacterium | reverse complement strand
TCTACGGCCAGAACGGCTCGGCCAAGAGCACGCTGGCCAAAATCGTCCGCCGGCTGATCGACCCCCAGGCCCACCCAATCCTGGCCGAGCCCCGAAATATCCGCGAGCTGATGGTTTCGGCTGTCAACGGTTGGCTGACTGCCCCGCATGGCCGACTTCGCCAAGTTCGCCGAGGCGGTCGGCCGAAAGCTCGGGTGGCCGGCCGAAACCGCCCTCTCAGACTACAACGACAATCGCCGCGAGGCGACCATGACCCAGCTCGAAGACTCGCCCGTCGCGGCCGTCCTGCTCGACCTCGGCCCCGACTACCTGAACGATTGGTCTGGAACCGCATCCGAGCTGCTCTACGAGCTCACCGCGCTCGCGGGTCAGCACGCTGACTCGCCCCGCTGGCCCAAATCGTCCCAGTGGCTCACCATCGACCTGCGCCGCATCACTCCTCAACTCGGCATCCATGGCATATTCGTCCATTTCAAGCGGAGCACGCACCGTCGCGTCCTGTCAATTACACGAGATCGCAAAGCCGCCGAAAAAAACGGCGACATGCCCGAACTGATCGCAGACCAGCAGATGGGTCTTCAGCCGGATAACCCCGAAAAATGGCACGATCCGCAGGTCTGAGGCCAACCGGATGACGCCATGACGCCATTTTCGGCCCCTAACGCGTGTGTGTGCGGTCTTCGCCCTCGCTGGGATATTCACGCCTCCTCAAACTGACCACTCACCACCCACCACCCACCACGCTCCACGCACCAGTTCAGCGATAGCGAATGAAGTGCCCCGGAGGGGACCGAACGGTTACGAAAAAGGAACTTCTCGCTCAACACGACCACGACGTGCACCAAGGAAACGCCGTTTTCCTCAACGCCCGCGACTTGGCGCTCGATCGCATCCTCATCGACGGGCGTTCCGGACCGCCCGAGGGCTAACAAGAGACGGCCGATGTTGACCAAACCTGAGTGGTGAATCGATCCGCGCAATTACCCGAAAACCCGGCATGGTTCAATTTCAGCATCTTCGCAGGTGAAAAGAGTTGGGTGGCTGGGGTCGAGCTGGCGGCAGCCGGCGAGCCCCCGGCGCCAAAGCCTCGGATCTGGGGGCGTCGCCCTGCGGGCGTCGACCCCAGCCACACCTGGGGTGTCACCTGCTTCTGAACCATGCCAGCATTTGCGCGTCGTGCATCTCGTGTAAGAGACGTCACGACATTAGGATCGACGATCACTGAGTCGTCAATGACGACGTCGGGAACTGGAGTGCCGATCAGTTCCTCATCATGGATCAGCTCTTTGCGTATCGCTCTCGTCGTCTGATCCGTGCAATCCGTGCAATCCGTGGTCGATCATCCGAATGTCATTAAACATCGGTAACACCGACCCGCGATCCGTTAAAAAAACCGGCGTGCGGCTCAATAAAGGGCAAGTGCGTTCTTTGATGCGCCTTACATGGCACATGCTGATTATTGACGACTTCTGATCTCCTCACTTGACAACGGAAAAGCGGATCATTAAACTGTCGATATGTTCAGCATGCCGTTCAGTGAGCGAGGTGTGATTCACCGGGAGATGCTCATGTTGGGTGGCCGGCCGAAGACGGCGCGACAGGAAGTCGATTCTGACGTACCTGATAACCGGGCGAAAATGTCCAGGCCAACCACGGCGATTCTTCTGTTTCTCTTGATGCTGTCATCTCCGGCCGCCAGGGCCGGCCCGACCTGGATGGAGTCCGTCGTAGAATCACCCGCTTACTTTTCCGGCGGTTCAAATAGTGACATCGTTATATCTGTGTATCCATTCACAGGCACTGGATTCGGTGTTGCTACATTCGACAATGGTCGTGGCTTGCCTCCTACCATGTTTGGTGTCCTTCTTGATTATCAGGGAAGTCCAGCGCCAATGAATCTGTATGTGACTGGCGCCTCCTGGGGCTATAACACTTCGATCCTCGACCCTGTTCCTCTCCTCGTTTACTCGTTTCCGTCATCGCCGGACCCTCCGTCGAGCATTACCAGTCTGCCGTACTACCCGTCTGAATCACTCGACATCCCCGTGGGCGATTATTCGTCGTCGCCTTGTCTGATAACCCTGCCAGGACCGTGCGTGCTCCTGCAAGCCGGATTTGACCACGAGCTCGGAACACCGTACATTAGTTTCAGCCTTTCGCCGTCGTCTGTGCCTGAACCGTCGTCGTGGCTGATCCTGGGGACGGCGATGGCTGGACTGGCGATTTTTTTCGCCACGGCCGGCCGATCAGGCGATCGAAATGCGCGATCAGGTACCGCCAGGTCCACAGGCCCCCGAGCGCGGGCACGATGATACCGAGCAGGCAGGCCGACAGGACCGAGACCGGCCCCTCGCCGGTGGCGATGCCGGCCCAGGCGATGTGCGGGTAAACCGAGTAATGCAGGGCCGCGCGCACGTCGCGGTACGAGACCAGCGAGAGCCAGGTCACAAACGGTGAAGAGCCGGCGCCCAAGAGCACCGAGCTCAACCTCGCCGGCAGCAGAAACGGAAGAACGCCCGAGAAGATGGGCAGGAGCATCAGGCTCAGTGACCGATTCGTGGCCGTGGCCAGGTCCTTCGAGCGGACCGACGTCAGCAGTCCGAGCACCAGCAGCAGCCAGGTCCAGGCAGCCAGCTCGACCAAGGTCAGGAAAAAGCCCAGCGGATGGATCGCCCCCGCCATCAGGCCGATCGTCCAGAGGACCAGCAGCGTCATCAGCAGCCCGCGCAGCCGCCAGAGCGATGCCCGCAGCTTGCTGCGCAAGATGTCGCGCGGGGAGAGCGGTGTGGCAATCAGACTGTTCCAGGTCTCGCGGGTGCGCTCGCTCGCAATGCCCTCGGCGGCGACTCCCGCGGTCATGAGCGCCATCAGAAACACAATCGGGGTCGTGATGGAACGCAGGAACAGGTTAAGATCGGTCCGCGCAAGATCGAGCGGCCCGCTCGAGTCCGTGAAGAAGAACCGGATCATGAGGTTGAATTCGGGTTTCGCCGCGGTCGTCATGCCCGAATTGTAGCCATTGTGCCAGAGCTCGACGAAAGCGCGCCGCGCGAAAAAAAAGGTGGGATACGCCAGTGACGCATAAACCAACAACGAGATCAGCAGTCCGAACAGTTGCATGACGATGCCGCCGCGGGCGGTATACATCTCCCTCCAGAGGATCGGGTCGTCACTCACCGCCGGCCTGGGGCGGAATCGCCAAAAGGGGCGATTCCGCCGCGCGCCCAGGCCATGCCCGTCGCCGCCCACGTTGACCCGGTAGGCGGAGCGCAGCCGGGCGATCGCACCGATCAGCAGGACAAGTCCCGCGGCCACCTGCAGTCCGCTCATCCAGGCGACTGCATCGACCAGCGCGACTGAAGCGGTCACGCCGGTCATGGCGAACTTGAAAACCACCCCCAGCGGACTGCTGGCCAGGACCCACGCGTTCGCGGCGTACAGAAAGCCGGGTACGGGAAGTCGAAACCGGGGCAGGATCATGGACACCAGGAACGGAACGATCAGCCAGGCGATGATGCAGAGCGTCGAAACGCTGGCGGCACGGCGAGCGGAGGGCGCGCCGGTCGAGATCCAGATCGAGATCGCCAGCACGAAAAACACCGTGGACGCGATGCCCCCGTACGCCAGCAGAATCAGCCGCGGATCGACGCCGCCCAGCAGGTAGAGGAGCAGCAGGACCGGCAGGCCGGCCGCGACGTACGTGAAGAACCCGGCCAGACAAGCCGCCAGCTTGCCCAGGATGATCTCGGCGTTGCCCAACCGCGTCGCCAGCAAAAAGTCCAGCGTCCGCCGGTCTTTCTCGGCGGCGATGCTCAGTCCGCCCAATGTCGCGCTACCCATGATCATGATCGCATGAACGGCCACGACCCAGTAGAACGACTGCATCGCCGCGCCGGCCATCAGGTGACGCGTGACGTGCCCACCTGCCCCGTAATACCACGCTCCGAAGGTCCCCAGAACGATCGTGAGCAGGAGTCCCGCGAAGGTCGCTCGATCCGCCTGCAAGCGCCCGCGTCGCGCGGCCCCAACCAGCTCGCGACGAAAGATCGGTACGATGGTCAACGCAACATCCTCGTCAGATGGCCCAGATCGCGACACCCGGAGCGGCCACTCCTTTCTACCACAGATGTAAAACTTGGGACAAGCCTGCGTCCGCAACCGGATGGCCGCTCTTGCCGCGCGGTGATCCGCTTGGGAGAATGAAGGCTCCTACACCAACCCGACGCGTCAGCGAGGGGTCTTTCTTTTGCCTGAGACACTGCTCGAGAAAATCTGGAATCGTCACGTGGTCGAGGTGACCGCCGATGGGACGCTGCTTTATATCGACCGCCACCTGGTCCACGAGGTGACGAGCCCGCAAGCCTTTGACGGTCTGCGGCTGGCCGGGCGCCGCGTCCGCAGGCCGGACTTGACGTTCGCGACCGTCGACCACAACGTGCCGACGGACAATCAGCTCGACATCCGCGACCCGCTGTCGCGCCGGCAGGTCGAGGTGATGCGGGAGAACTGCCGCGAGTTCGGCATCCCGCTCTACGACATCCAGAGCGGCCGCCAGGGGATCGTGCACGTGATCGGCCCCGAGCTGGGGCTGACTCTGCCGGGCTTGACGATCGTCTGCGGCGACAGCCATACCAGCACTCACGGCGCATTCGGGGCCCTGGCATTCGGGATCGGCACCAGCGAGGTCGAGCACGTACTCGCCACCCAGACGCTCTGGCAAGGGACCCGGCCGCATTCCTTCGGCATCGAGGTGACGGGCCGGCTCGGCCCCGGCCTGGAGCCCAAGGACATCATCCTGGCCATCATCCGCAAAATCGGCACGGGGGGCGCGACCGGCCACGTCATCGAGTATCACGGCTCGGCGATCGCGGCCTTGTCGATGGAAGGGCGGATGACGATCTGCAACATGTCGATCGAGGCCGGCGCCCGAGCGGGATTGATCGCGCCTGACGACGTGACGATCAGTTACCTCACCGAGGGCCGGCGCCCTGGCGCCCCCCGGGGCGCGGACCTCGAGGCGGCGATCGCCCTGTGGCAGACCCTGAAAACCGACGACCATGCCGCGTTCGACCGCCGGATCGCCATCGACGCCGGCTCGCTGGCTCCCCAGGTGACCTGGGGCACAAATCCCGCCATGAGCGTCGACGTCACCGGCGTGGTCCCGCACCCCGAGGATGTCCCCTTCGCCACGCCCGAGGACGCCCGCCGCGCCCTGGCGTACATGGGGCTGGTACCCGGCACCAAGGTCAGCGAGATCCACGTCGACGTCGTCTTCATCGGCTCGTGCACCAACGGCCGCATCGAGGACCTACGGTCCGCGGCCCGCGTCTTCAAGGGGCGCAAGACCGCACCCGGCGTGCAGGCGCTCGTCGTCCCCGGCAGCGAGGCCGTCCGGCACCAGGCCGAGAGGGAGGGGTTGGACCGCGTCTTCCTCGCCGCCGGTGCCGAGTGGAGACAGGCCGGCTGCAGCATGTGCCTGGCGATGAACCCCGACAAGCTCAAGGCCGGCCAGCGCTCGGCCAGCACCAGCAACCGCAACTTCGAGGGCCGCCAGGGGCCCGGCGGCCGTACCCACCTGGTCAGCCCGGCCATGGCCGCCGCCGCCGCCGTCACCGGCCACTTCACCGACGTCCGCCAGCTCCTCGCCTGACCTCAATCCAAAATCCAGAAGGTGGGCTCATGGATAAGTTCGTAACTCACAGAGGGCGCCTGGCTCTCCTCGACTGGAGCGACGTCAACACCGACTTGATCATCCCCGCCCGCTACCTGAAGAAGGTCGAGCGAATCGGCTACGGCCCTTTGCTATTCGCCGACAAGCGCTACGCCGCCGGCGGCGCTCCCGAGGCCGGTAACCCCAGCCTGCACGGCCCCGAGCTGCCCGAGTTCCCCTTGAGCAACCCCGCGTTCAAGGGCGCGACCGTGCTCGTGGTCGGGCACAACTTCGGCTGCGGCTCGAGCCGCGAACATGCCGTCTGGGCCGTGATGCAGGCCGGCTACCGGGCCGTCATCGCACCGGGTAAGGACGCTGGGTTCGCCGATATCTTCGAGTCGAACGCCTTCCAGAACGGCCTGCTGCCGATCGAGCTGACCGAGGACGACTGGCAGTCGATCGCCGCCGCGGCACGAGAACACCCGGGCCGCGCCCTGGTGACCATCGACCTGCGCGACCAGACGGTCACGCTCGAACACACGCTCGGCGGCCCTGCCGTAGAGCCAACGGCTCGCTTCGCCTTCGAGGTCCCCGAATCCCACCGCCATCGCTTGCTGAACGGCCTCGACGCGATCGCGCTCACCCTCCTTCACGACCCCGCCATCAGCCGGCACGAACAGCAGCTCCCCGCCTGGTTCACGCCCGCGCCGGCCGGGGACGCGAGGGAATAGATTCTGCCTCCATACGTTCTCTGCGCCGTGCGCGCATCTTTGGGCGGGAATGGTTCCCGCGGAAGCGATGAGTAGGGTGGGTCGAGCCGCGACACGTCGCGGTGAGGCCCACCGGGAGAGCCGTGGCGATCGGTGGGCCTCACGATGCGGAGCATCGTTTCGACCCACCCTACGACCT
>JBIOJM010000454.1:0-6559 GCA_044450785.1 Isosphaerales bacterium | reverse complement strand
GACAAGAAGGTTCTGGCCGAGATTGTCGAGAGCGTCGTCGAGGCCGCGCAGCCGGACAAGATCATCCTGTTTGGTTCGGCGGCGCGCGGTGAGATGGGACCGAACAGCGACATCGATCTCCTGGTCATCAAGAGCGGCAAGTTCAATCACTGGCGGTTGCTGACGACCATTTACCGCCGCCTGCGTGGGGACCTCGCCGCTGTGGATGTCGTGCTTGCTACACCGGAAGACATCGAGCTCTATGGCGATTCGCCCTATCTGGTCTTTTACCCGGCATTGCGGGAAGGCAGGGTCGTCTATGGGGCGTAGACGGTATCCACCAACCGATCCGCGCGAAATGTGATCACGGTCACGTGGTGTCGCTCAAGCTGTTTTTGATCTGACGAACGCACGCCTCCGGTGTCTGTTGGACCTCGCTGCCCAAGAACCGCAATACCAGATAATTCATCATCTGGAGGCGGTTGGTGATCCGATTGTCGAGGGTCCGCTGGCGCACGCTCGAGTGCCATTGCAACCCGTCCACGTAGATCAGCACTTTCGTGTCGCCGCCCAGAAAGGCAAAATCGGACCGGGTCAAAATGCGTGCGCCGTCCCACACCTCGTGTTGCTTGGCCGGTTCGGGCAGCGAGCCGTCGGCGCGAATGGCCTTCAGCAGGTTCAGTTCCTGAGGCGACTCGCAGCCCTCGGCCCGCGCTTCGTCCCACTCGGGCCCCTCGTTGCCCGGCACCGGCTGGACTCCCTGAATCGGTCCCTCAAGGGTGACCGTCTCCCCCGTCAAGGCTCGCAGATAGGGCACAGCCAGTCGCCAGTCCAGCAGCTTATGCAGGCGCTGATTGCGGTACGAGCGGAGGCAGCGGTAACACGAGTTGGGGCAATCGTGGCCGTCGAGATGCTCCAGCGCGGCCTTCGCGACTGATGGGAGGTGCTCGGCCAGGCGTCGAAGCAAGCCGGACCCACCCAAAACCGGGTCGATCAGCAGCATGTCGAGCGGCTCCTCTCGCGTTGGTCCGTCTTCGTTACTGAGCAGCCGGGTCAGGACGTACGCCTCCAGGTCGTCCTCGTCGACCTCGAACAGCCGGATCGCACCCCGGACCAGCGCGTAAAGCAACGACCAAGACCAGGCCACCACCTCGCCCCCGAGTTGGGCGGGGTCGGGGACGACCAGGCGGAGCGTGTCGGCCTTCCGCTTGTGGCCTAACGAGAAGCGGTCCGGCGTCCCGTTGCACCGCTTGGCGTGCGGGCCGAGCGCCGCGCGCGAGTCCTGGACCGTCTCGCCGTCTTGCTGTTTGGCGGCCTTGGACAACTTCCTCTGCTCGGTCTTGTCGAAGTAGTCGCCGCACTGGGGGCAGAGCACGAACCCGGGGCTCGACGCCCGGTCCTCGGCCAGGCTGCCGACCTCCTTCAGGCCGTGGTTGATGAACCAGATCTCCTCCTGCGACCGCAGGTCCAGCGCCCAAGGACCGATCCGGAAGCGAACCCCCTCCCGGTCGAGCTGCGGATGCGGGCGGATGTCGAAGGCCGCCATCATGCGGTCTTCCTCGCTGTCGCCGACCACCTCCGACTCCCACGCCTGGAAGGCGCTCGCGTCCCACGCGGTGAAAGTCGCGAGCCCGGCCCCGTCGTTGTCTCCGATCGCGGCCTGACAGCGTGCGCAGAAGTTGAGGTTCGGGCGGTTGGCCAGCCCGCAGCTCCCGCAGAGGGTGAACTTGAACATCGACTGGCCGGGCCCCGCGGGCGAGCCCGGCCGGTGCAGCGCCACGCCGGTCACACGCCACCGGCCACCCCGCGCGTAGACAATCTGGCCCGGGGCAAACTCACGCTGGGCCTGGAGCCGACCGCCGAAGACCGGCTCGGGCTGGTAGCCCAGAGCCACCGAGCCGGGGTCGGATGGGAACGAATAGCCGGGGAGCAGCCCGGCCTCGGCAAGGACGCGCGGCAGGTAGGCGTAGCGGTTGTCCTCGCGGAGGCGGATGGCGAGGATGCGGTAACCCGACTGCGCCTGATCCTCCTTGGGGGTCAGCTTGATCTTTTCGCCCAGCTTCCGCACCTCTTCGGCGGCCTGGCTTAGTAGCTTGCCCCGCTCAACGAGCGTCGCCTTGACCGCGTCCGGAAAAGCGGCAGCGATTGCCTCAAAGAAGTCGGACGCTGCGCCAGGCAGGTCGGGCCAAAGGCGCCGCGCCGACGAGACCGCGGGTTCCGCCCCGCCCTGGATCTTGGCGAGCAAGTCGTTGATCGCGTGCTCGATCGGCTGCCCCTTATCGGTCAGGTAGTTCGCCAGGTTGTGGGGGATGTCCAGCCCGGCGTGTTCGAGGACCAGGCTCCTGACGTGGCGGGCGATCGCCTCCAGGTTGTCGAGGTTGAACCGAGGCGGCGGGATCGCGCCGGAGATGATCTCGCCGGGATGGTCGAAGAAGTAGCCATCATGAGGCGTGTTGCGGCTGAACCCGGCGACGATGCCCATCCGGCTGACGCGCCCCGTACGACCTGAGCGCTGAGCGTAGTGGGCCGGGCTGGGCGGGATATTTCGCATCGCGACCGCTTCCAGATCGCCGATGTTGACGCCCATCTCGAGAGTCGGCGTGCAGGCCAGCAGGTTCGGGCGGGGCGGCGTGCGGTTCATAAAGCCGTCCTCGGCCTGCTCGCGGTCCTCTTCGGTCACGGCCGCGGAGTGCTCGGCGGCGAAGAGCGGCGGGGCATAATCCTGCACAGCCATCAGGGCGTTCAGGTTCCCCGCCGCGATCGGCCCTGCCCAGGATACCATCCTGCCTGAACAGTTCGGGCGATCGCAGGGGTGCTCGTCGCGCTCGTTCGCGGCAACCCGGTCGCAGACAGAGCAGCGGCGGAACGAGCGGCCGGCCTCGAACTCGAGCTGTTCGTGGTTGACCTGGTAGCCCTCCCCGGCCTCGTGCTCACCGCCGACGGTCTCCCAGGCGAGGTATCCCTCGTGGGAGAGCCACTCCAAAAGTGCTTCCAGCGATGCTGGCGTGCCGTTGCTCACCGTGTCGTTGACACGGTGCAGGTGGTGCCACAGCCGCTGAATCGAGTTCGGGCTACCCTTCGTGTTCCAGGTGGCGAACAGCTTGTACGATCGGGTTTCCGCGGACTTTTGCTGGGGCGGCAGGAATGCCGCCGGCTTGCCGATGTAGCGGTTGACCTGGATTCCGAAACGGGATGCGAGTCTGTCGTTGGGGAAGAGACGTGTCTTGAACACCTCGTGGTTAACCGCTCTCCGCTGGCGCATCTCATCGAGGATCAGCCGCGCGGCGTGCGCCGCGACGCCGGGTCGAAGCTGGTGCAGAGCGCACAGCCGCTGGAAGGTGTCTCCCGCCAGTGCATCCTCAAGGCCGGCGTGACGGACCTTGACGAGTCCCATTCGCTCCAGTCCCGCACGGACGCGGGGCGAGATGACGAACTCGGCCAGCAGCTCGCCCCAGACCCGGTCCTTCTCGCGCTTCAACTGGTCTTTCTTCTTGGTCTTCGCGAACCGTCCCTGGATGACGTACCGTTCGTGCAGCCCGTCGACCAGCCACTCCAGGTCATGCGGCTCTTTCGCACCGTCCAGCAGGAAGTAGACGAGCCGGCGGAGCCGCACCCGGTCTTCGGATGCCTCGACGAAACGGGCCTGGTGACAGGCGTCCTGGCGGCTGTCGCAGAATACCAAGAGCTTCCGCTGGTCTACTGGCAAGCCATTCATCAGTACCCGCGAGACGTGGGTCAGCGCCGAGGAGTTTCCGAGGCTCACCGGCGTCAGCACGTCGAAGCTGCCGTAACGGCTCGAGCAGACCGGGCAGCGCGTTCCCCTGCCCTTGTGCAGGAGTACCGGCCTTAGCAGGTCCTTCGTCCCCGGCAGGCCTTGTTCCCCGGCGTGCCAGAGCCGGAGGCTCATGGGGTCCAGGTTGCGGTCGAACAGGCCCAACTGGGTTGCCCCGGATTCCGACTCGGGCTCCTCGTCCGTGACGTCGGCCGGCGCGGGTTCGTCGTCCTCGTCCTCGGCCCCGGACGCGTCGACCTCGGGATCAACCTCGACCCGGACGCTGGGCGGGTCGTACAGGAACAGCGTGTCCTTGGTCGACCGCCGCCAGGTCCAGGGCTCTAGCGCCCGGTCTTCGTCCGGTTGAACGGCAACAAAGAAGTCCCAGCCGCACGTGCGGCAGAGGGCCAAGGGCAGGCTCTTCGAGCCGCACAGGTCGCACTCACCAATCTCTTCTCCGAGCAGCTTGCCGCAGGACGGGTTCGTACAACGCCAGAACCGAGCCAGGCCGCGAAGGAATCGGTGGACCCGGGGACGGATCTTGACGAGGCCACCGTCTGGCAAGCATGGCCCGACCAGGAGCGCTGCCTCGAGCTCGCGGCGAACAGCTTCGGGGTTGGCCCCCTGCCGCTCAGGCCGCTCGCTGAGAAGCTGCAAGACTTCTTTCTCCGAGCGGGGATGCCGGAGCCACTCCATCATCAGGTACGGCAGCGCCGCGCGATCCCAGAGGGCGGCATTCGGCTCGGGCGAGCCGGGCGGGGCTCCGGTCAGCTTCCGAACCAGGGCCGCAACTTGATTGGGGTCTTCTTGGTCGAAGGAGTTCAGATCCTCCTCAGTGATGTTGGGAGAAGGGGGCAAGTTCAACCCGGCGGGCAACGGAGGCGTTTCGGTCACCTCGGTGACGATCGCCTCAGGCGGTATTTCCTGGCCGGTAAGACGTGCGAAGAACTGGGCAATGCCGGCCCTGGGATCGCCCTCATCGCCGGCCTGGAGGGTAGCCGAGGTGCCGATGAAGACCGGATCAAGCTTGGGGTTGCTCTTGCGCAAGGCGTCGCGGAGCCGGCGCATCAGGCAGGCAACGTCGGTCCCGAGGGTGCCGTGGTAGGTGTGAACCTCGTCGAGCACGATGGTGCGAACGCGGTGGTTCTTGAAGATCTCCCTGCCGTCTTTCCGCATGAGCATGTACTCGAGCATCAGGTAGTTGGTGAGCAGCAGGTCCGGAGGCCGGGCGTGGAACTCGGTTCGGAGGACTCGCTCGTTCTCAGGCGCGTCAGCGGGGCGGGAGCCCATGATCCGGGTCTCGCCCGTGTAACGGCCGAACGAGACGGTCGTGGCGTCGAGAAGCTTGCGAATCCGGCCGCACTGGTCATTGGCCAGCGCGTTCATCGGGTAGATCAAGATCGCCTTGACCGAGTCGTCGCCTTCGCGGTGCTCGCGCAAGCAGTGGTCGATGATCGGCATCAGGAACGCCTCGGTCTTCCCCGAGCCGGTGCCGGTGGCGACGACCGTGGGCTTGCCCTCGAGAATCCGGCGGCAGGCAACGGACTGGTGGAGATAGGGCCGCTCCGCGATCGAGCCGAAACGCGCGCGGGCCTCGGGTGAGAGGACGTCGAGCGGCGGCGCGTTCTCGTACGGTTGCGCCAGCGCGATGAACGGCTCGCGGGTCAGGAAGCCGTCCTTCTCGATCTCGGCTCGAAACGCCTTGGCCAGCTCCGGCTGGCGGGGGGCGAAGGCTGTTTTGAGCAGCTTGAGGTACTCGGTGCGGAGGTTGCGGGCGATCAGAAGGGGGTTCATTGCGGCACCATCTCGCTTGTGTTCATCTCAACCAACCGTCAACCTCTCGTCGGATCGTCTCGATCTTTTCAGGGGGCAGCGGCGGCTCGTTGTTCACGAGATACAGGCGAGCCGTCTTGAATCGGAGCGAGGAGAGGTGATGGACCAGATGGCAGTCGTTCTCGATCAGCAAGACGGTGAAAGACGCCTAGAGAGTGGGCAAACCGAGAATGGTCCGCCGTGGGATAGACCAAGCTGGCCAGGCCGAGCTGCTTCAAGCGGCGCAGGCGTTGAAACGCGGCCGTGTTGACGACATCCGTCTCGACCTTACTGAGACCAATCGCTCCGTGGACTGGATCGACAACGACCTTGTGGCGGTAGCCTCCCACGGAAAGGGGTCTCCTCCACCTCGTCTAGGGTCGAGCCATCACCTTGTGGTCGAGCAGGCCGACCTGCCCAAGTCGATCCCACGCGAGCAGGGTCTCGGCCCGGTTTCCTTCGAATCTTGGCTTGCTCTTGACGAGGGCCGCGAATACGACGTCGAACTCGCGAGGCCGCTGAGCACCAGGCCAGTATACGATGTGCTTGAGGTAGTGCAAGGAGGCGAGAAGCTCGAGCCATTCGCTGGACGCGATGTGGCTCGGCTGATTCTCCCAGATCGTCCTTGCCTTGCCGGCGAATTCTCTCGCGAGAGGGTTCAGCGGTCGATCGCCGGGGACGGATTCATTACTCTCGAGCGCCTCTACAAGTTGGAAGGCGTCGCTCGTTAGCTCCCGACAGTATGGGCCATGAATATACCAACTGAAGCGGTAGCCAAGGTCTAGCCCCGTGAGCTGGGTCAAGTAAATCGTTTTCTGGATGGAGAGGCGTTCAGGGAATGTGCTCACTTGCGGCTGGAGGCCGATCTCGTCGAGAACCAGCTTCAGGACGATTTGCGACGATTCCATTCTTAACCTCGTGTTTTGCACTGCCGGCTCCTTGAGCACGCGCACGTACTCTATAGTATACAAGTGGTCCGGTCAAGAAGAATCGAGG
>JBIOJM010000453.1:0-6633 GCA_044450785.1 Isosphaerales bacterium | reverse complement strand
CCCCCGGCGGGCCCCCACCCAAGCTGGGCAGCGACCCCGATGCACTCCACGACCTTGCCGGCTGGTTGACTCGCAACAATCCCCAGTTCGCATGCAACATGGCCAACCGCGTTTGGTTCCACTTGCTGGGCCGCGGCATCGTCGACCCGGTGGACGATTTCCGCCCCACCAACCCCCCGTCGAACCCTGCCCTGCTTGATGCGCTCACAGCCGAGTTTGTCGCCCATGGGAAGCGGCTCAAGCCGCTCGCCGCCTTGATCATGAAATCGCGTACCTACGGGCTCGGCGCGCGACCCGATCCGACGAATGCCGAGGATGAAGCCAACTTCGCCCGGGCGTCGGTCCGGCTTCTGCCCGCCGAGGTCCTGCTCGACGCCGCCAGCCAGGCACTGGATACGCCTGTCGGTCACAAGAACGCCCCCCGCTCCGCTCGCGCCGTACAGTTGCCCGGAACCCAGATGGGAGGCGAGTTCCTCAAGGTCTTCGGCAAGCCCGATCGATTGCTCACTTGCGAGTGCGAGCGGTCCGAATCGACAACGCTCGCTCAGGCCTTACAGCTCATCAACGGCCCGACGATCCGCCGGCTCCTCGAGGCCAGCGATAACCGGATCGGACGCTTACTCAAGGCCGGCACCGGCGACCGCGCCATCCTCACGGATTTGTACCTCGCCTCCCTCACCCGCGAGCCGACCGCGCTCGAGCTCTCGGGCGCACTCGATTATGTCGCCAGGTCCGCCGATCGCCGTAAGGCATGGGAAGACGCCGCCTGGGCGATCCTCAATACCAAGGAATTCCTCATACGGCATTGAGGTCCTTATTCAACGAAACCCGCCACGGCGAACCGCGGCATTCCTTTGGAGCTAACCGACCATGAATCGGGGTTGTCCCGACTTCCGCGCGACCCGCCGATTCTCGCGCCGGGCCCTGTTGCGGGCCGGGTCCGCGGGATTCGCCGGGCTCAACCTGCCCGCGGTGCTGGGGGCGTCGCGACCGAGCACTCGCCCGCCCAGGGCGAAGTCAATCATCTTCCTGCACCAGTTCGGCGGGCCGTCGCACATCGATACATTCGACATGAAGCCCGGCGCCCCCGACGGGATTCGCGGTACCTTCTCGCCCATCGCATCGAGCGTGCCAGGCACCACCATCACCGAGCATCTCCCACGGTTGGCGAAGGTCATGCACCGTGTTGCCCAGGTCCGTTCCGTCAGTCACCGCAACGTGACCCATAACTCGGCCACGTACTACAGCCTGACCGGCCACGCACCGCCGGTCGACGACATCAACCTGCGCGACACCCAGGAGCTCTACCCCGCATACGGCAGCGTGGTCGCCCGGCTCAATCCCGTGAGGGACCCGGCGATTCCGAGCTTCGTCTCTTACCCGTACGTCGTCCACGACGCCACCGTCACGCCCGGCCAGACCGCCAGCTTCCTGGGCAAACCGTTCGACCCCTTCTTCGTCGAACGCGACCCAAACTCGCCGAACTTCCGCCTGCCCGAATTGAGCCTGCCCGGGTCGATGACGCTCGATCGCCTCGACGACCGCCGCGAGCTGATGCGGCTCTTCGACCGCC
This sequence comes from Isosphaerales bacterium, assembly GCA_044450785.1. Taxonomy (GTDB): domain Bacteria; phylum Planctomycetota; class Planctomycetia; order Isosphaerales; family Isosphaeraceae; genus JBIOJM01. The sequence goes on along the minus strand of JBIOJM010000453.1, from coordinate 5,060 downwards.
AGAGCGCGATGCTCGAGTGGTCCGGCGTCGCTCTTGGGATGGACTCCCTCTATGACAGGGCCCTGACCATGCTCTCCTCGCCCAAGGTAAAGCGAGCATTCGATCTCGCGCGCGAGGATCCGAAGTTGCGCGATGTTTATGGCCGCAATACCTACGGCCAGGGCTGTCTGCTCGCCCGCCGCCTCGTCGAGGCGGGTGTGCGGTTTGTCACCGTTTATTTTGCCCCCGACATCGGCAACGGCATGGGTAGCGGCGGCTGGGACACGCACAACAACAACTTCAACGACTTGAAGGACCGCCTCCTGCCGATCACGGACCAGGCTGTGCCGGCCTTGATCGACGACTTACACTGCCGCGGCTTGCTCGACGAGACTCTCATCGTCTGGCTGGGCGAGTTCGGCCGCACGCCGAAGATCGGCGGCCAGCGCGGTTTCGACAAGAATGGTCGCGATCACTGGCCAAGGTGTTATACAACCCTCTTGGCGGGGGGTGGTGTCCGCGGGGGTGCCGTCCACGGCGCCAGTGACCGGATCGGTGCCTACCCCACAAGCGATCCCGTCCGGCCCGACGACATCGCCGCGACCATGTTCTGGGCCATCGGAATCGACCCGGCCACCGAGGTCTACGACACCCTCGGCCGACCGCTACCGATCGCCGCCGGCGATCCGATCACCTCGATTTTCGGCTGATCGTACCACCTGTGTGCGATACCCGCTGAATATGATCGAGCTTCAGGCGAATACTCGCAGAGATCCTCGGGCCGTGCCGTCCGGTGCTAGTGGAAATCGCTCGGACCGGCTGGGCTTCCCGACTCTTGGGATGGAAAGGTCCCTTCACGTCGCGTTCAACATCATTCTGGCACTCGTGTTGAGGAGTTCGTTCATGAGGATTCGCATGGCAGGTCAATGGGCATTGACGGGTATCGGCTTGGCGTGCCTGGCTCTCTTCTGGTCACAAACAGCCCAGGCCCAGGTCAAGCTCCAGCACAAGTTCCCCGAGGGGAAGACGTTCAAGAACAAGACGACGTCGAAGACGCATCAGATCCTGACGCTGATGGGGCAGGAGATCGAGACCCGTCAGAATGCGACCGTGATCACGTCGCGAACGGTCGGCAAGCGGCGCGGCGATTCGACCGTCCCGGTCGAGGAGAAAGTCGAATCGCTGCGAATCGAGCTGTCGATTCCTGGCGGCATCAATGTGACCTACGACTCGAGCGAGCCCAACGCCAAGATCGACAACCCGGACGTCGCATTCCTGGGCGAGGTCTTCAAGCTGGCCGGCGAGTCCATCTACACGGTCGTGCTCGACGACCAGAACAAGGTCAAGGCAATCGAAGGGGCCGAAAAGCTGCTGGAAAAAGCCGACAAGCTCAGCCCGCCGGCGCGGGATGCGATCCGCAGCCGCCTCGAGTCCGACAAGCTCAGGACGGAGTTCGAGCAACAGCTCCGTCGCCTGCCGGACGTCCTGGCCCGTCCGGGCGAGTCCTGGGACCGGACCGAGGTCGTCGACATCGGCAGCGGCCAGACACTCACATTCCAGAAGAAGTACGAGTATGTGGGCACCGAGAAAAACGGGGACAAAACCCTCGACAAGATCAGCAGCAAGACGACCAAGGTCGAACTGAAGCAAGACGGCGCCGCCGAGTCGCCGCTCAAGCTGAAGAAGAGCGACCTCAAGGTCGAGTCCTCCAATGAGACAATCCTCTTCGACCGCGAGGAGGGTCATGTGAAAAGCGCCACGGCAAAGATCCGGATCAAGGGAGACGACATGACCTTCTCGGTCAACGGCACGGACCTCGCCGGCTCGCTGGACTTGACCATCGAGACCAACACGGAGCTGCTGCCCGTCGCGAAGTGAGCCCGGGGTTGTGCGGTACCCGCGGTTTCCTTGATCCTCTCCTCTTGGCGATCTTGGCGTCTTGGCGGTTGATCATCGCCGGATCGATCTCGGTTTTCGCTTGCTTATTGGCCTGGGTTGGATCGACAATTGCCGAAAGTCACCCGAAGTCATCGATCCAACAACAACAGGAGAAAGGTTTCCCAACATGGAGCCATTGGAAGGATATAACCGCCGGGGCCGTGGTCCCCAACCGAGTGAAGCCTGGCAGCGCTACGTGCCGCTGTTTCCCTGGATCGTCGGCTTGATCCTGGTGCTCTGGCTGCTCTCGGACCTGACCTACACGGTCAAGCCGTACGAGCAGGCGGTTGTGCTCCGGCTCGGCAAGTATCTCGCCACGACCCCGCCGGGCTTGCACTTCAAGGTCCCGCTCGTCGACCAGGTGATGAAGGTCAGCGTCGAGGAGCATGGGCTCCGGCTGCCGTACGGGCAAGTGTCCCACGCCGAGGACATGATCGAGGCGCAGCGCCACCCCGAGGACGAGACGTTGATGCTCACCGGCGACTTGAATACCGCTTCGGTCGAGTGGACCGTCCAGTGGAAAGTGACCGAACCGTCGCAGTTCTTGTTCCGATTCCCACTCGATGAGCACGACACCTTCGCCGAGGACCTGCTGACAAGCGTGGCCCGCACCGTCATGAACCGGCTGGTGGGTGACTACTCCTTCGACGAGGTCATTGCGTCCAAGCGGAGCGACATCGCGTCTGATGCCCGCAGTGACGTCCAGCGGATTCTTGACGGCTACGAGTGCGGCATCACCGTGACGGCCCTGCAAATGCAGCGAGTCATTCCGCCCGAGCGGGTCAAGCCGGCCTTCGACAAGGTCAATGCTTCGATCCAGCAGAAGCAGAAGCTCGAGAACGATGCCGAAGCCAGCCGGAACAAGCTGATCCCCGAGGCCAGAGCCACTCGAGACAAACTGATCCGCGAAGCCGAGGGCTACGCCTCCAGCCGCCGCGCCGAGGCCAACGGCGAGATCGAGGCGCTCCTCGCCAAGTACCACGCCTACGAGCGCGCCCCTGAGATCACGCGCCAGCGGCTCTACCTCGAGGCAATGCAGGAAACTCTCCTGGGCGTGAAGGATAAAATGATCATCGATTCCGACCTCAAGAATCTCTTTCCGCTCTTGAACCTCAACCCCAAGGGAGAAACCAGCCGATGAACCGCCACCGGATCATAGCGATTTTGGTCGGCATGGCTTTGGTGCTGGCCATCCCCCTGGTCCAGTCCGTCCTCTACACCGTCAACGAGCGCGAGCTGGCCGTGGTCCTGCAATTCGGCGAGCCGGTCGCCAGCCGCACCGAGCCGGGCCTGTACTTCAAGCTCCCGCTGGTCCAGGAGGTGATGCGGCTGCCCAAGACCCTTCAGGTCTGGCACGGAACCAGCCAGACGGAAAAACTCGTGGACGTTCCCACCAAGGATGGCAAGAAGATCGAGGTCACGGTCTGGGCCGTCTGGAAGATCACCGATCCGGCCCAGTTCGTGCGCATCCTTCGTGACGTGAAGAATGCCGAGTCGCGCGTCAAGGACTTTGTCCGCAGCACCGCGCGTGACACGATCACCACGAACGATCTGGCCGAGCTCGTCCGGAGCACCGATCGGAAGATGACGTATACCCTCGGCCTCCCTCCCGAGATCGTCGCCCAGGCCACGGGGCCCGGCAAAAAAAGTGCCGGGGCCGACCAGGACCAGTCCATTCTCGATTTCGTCGTACCCCCCGAGGCCAAGGTATCGATCTTGCACGGCCGCCTCAAAATCACGGACCAGATCAAGGACGACGCCCAGCGCGCCCTGGCCGAGGGCGGTCAGGTCAAGGGCAAGGGCCGCGGCATCGTGCTGGTCGACGTCGGTCTGTCGCGGATCGAGTTCGTGCCTCAAGTGCGCGAGGCCGCCTTCGACCGGGCCGTCTCGTTGATGGAGGCCATCGCCATCAAGGCAATCAGCGAAGGCGAGCAGCGCAAGAAGGAGATCATCAACAAAGCGGGGGCCGATTCCCAGAAGATCGAGGGTGAGGGCAAGCGGGAAGCCAACATCCTCAAGGGCAAGGTCGACGCCGAGATCATCGACTCCTACGCCAAGGCGATCCGCGAGACCGGTGAGTTCTACAACTTCACCCGCACCCTCCAGATTTACAAGGAGGCGCTCAAGGGGGATACCCGTCTGATCCTGACCACCGACAGCGACCTGCTGCGACTGATCAAGACCCTCGATCCGTTGAAGACGCCGGTCTCCAAGCCCAGCCCGGTCGCCGCCGCCGAGCCGGGTCGATCCCCGTCCGCACCAGCCTCCCACCCGCGCGAATGAGGAGCATGGACATGCATCGGAGTCGGCGCCCCTCGCGAGCCTGCACCTGCCATCGCTCGCTCTTTGCCTTGCCGGCCCAGCGCTTTCGGACGCGGCCGGTTGTGCGCCGCCTGTCATTGAGAAGAAAGGAGCCTGCCCATGTACGCTCGGATCATCGACGAGAGTAATCCGCGCTACTGCGGGCCGCTGCCCAAGCCACGCGGACTCCTCCCGGTGCCGCCGGAGATCGCCGCGGAAGTGTCCAAGGATCAGGCCGCACATCAGCCAAACTATTCGGATGATTACGCGAAATTGACGCGCGACAACTGGACGCTGACCTACTACTACGAAGGAGAAACCGTCGCCTGTCGGAGTACTGCCGACGGGGTCGAGGTGCTGGCCGTCGGTCCGGAGGAGGTCCGCCGGTTCTACCAGGAGACGCCGCCCGAGAATCGGCAAGGCGTGATGATCCAGCACCCGTGAGGCGTCGCTCCCAAACCAGATCTGCCTCACCTTCGACGGCAGGTCGTCCGTGCGCTCGCCCCGCGGCGTGGTGGTGGTGGAGAAGTGATCGCAGCCAAGTGCTCGGCTCGATTCAGTACCGAAGGTGGGACTTCAACCCACACCCTCTTGCGAGGACCGGATTTTGAGTCCGGTACATCTGCCATACTCGTGGTATTGGGAACACGTTGCGGTGATACTTAAAGGCTTTGATTGCAAGGCAGTTACGATACTGCCCTGACGCACGTGCATTGTAGCCGCATTGGGCTGATATTGCCAATCCTGTTCCCATTTTGTTCCCAAATCGGCCAGCCGGTTGACACCTGACTATCTAGGTGGGGCGGCAGCGCATCATGGCCGCCGACGCGATGTCGGGGGGG
>JBIOJM010000452.1:0-6638 GCA_044450785.1 Isosphaerales bacterium | reverse complement strand
GACATTCGCGCGAATGTCGCTCATCGATCGACTTGCTTGACCACGCCAAACTCACTATGATGATACAGGACTCAGCGGACTGACCGGTCAGTCCGTACACGACGCTTGGTGAAGAAGACGCGCGACCGGGTCCCGCTTTGGGCATCCAAGATGAATAGCCACTTGATGTTCCGGCCTGACTTGACTGATTGTATCTTGGAGGATCGGTTTCTCCTGGCGACTCCGAATCTCGGGGTTATCATCCTGACACAGAGTGGATACGCGCTCATCACTCCGTTCCCCGGAGCGAACACGTCCGCGGCGGGCTCGCTGGGCAGCAGCGGGCCGAGCGGGGGGAGTGCCAGTTCGGTCAGCGGCGTTCCGATACCCACGAGTCTCTACGTCACGGGCTCGGGCGGCATTTCCAGTCTGCGACCAGGCAACATCACCGGCGTCCCAAGTCTCGCCGGAGGGGCGACGACCACGGCTGCGACGGGCGTGAACATACAGGTCGGATCGGGGGCCAACGACACCAGCTCGGGCGACACAAGCAACCCTGTGTCGCGCAACGTCGTCGCCGACCCCACCCAAAGACCCGTGTTCACCCAGATCGGCGGCCCGACATCGGCCTCGAGCTCTCCGGTCCTCCCGCCAGGTCAGTCATATCGGGACTCAGCCCCGGTTCCTCCGCTGGCGCCCTCCGGGGTCTTGCCCCAGACCGCACCCGCCGCCGGCACCTCGGGCAGTGGTCTGTACACGCCGAACCCTCAGGCAGGCGCCCCGACGCTCGGTCCTTTCAACCGAAGTAGGAGCATGAGCGGCCCTCGTCCCGGCTCCTTGGTGCCCGTCTCCCCGATGCTACCCGGCAACAATTGAGGGCGACTTGAATTCACGCGATCGCGTCGATTCTGCCAGTTCTGTCGAAGAAAGCGATCATGCCGGGACGATAAGAGGACGTCCTTCGCGTCATCGTGTCCGAGGCGAACGGGCTGGCAAATGCCTCGGGCGCGGATGAGCTGATCCCGTCGCAGGTCCCATCCGCGACGGCGTTTCTCGAAGTCGCTCGCCTGGCGGCGCGGTTGCGTGCCGCCGGCGCGGCTCGGATGGTGGCGGTCGACGAGACGAAGGAGGTGGCGGATCCCATCGAAGAGAGCCACGTCGACGGGTCGGACTTCGTTGCCGCGGCGAACAACAAGCTCGCCTTTCGGCACTCCGCCGCCCGGGCGGGCCTGATTTTGACCCGGGACGATCCGGCGAACGCCATCGTCATCGCGCCGGACGCTTCGACGGACCCGGAGTTGCAATCCTTCCGCGAGCTGCTGAGACTTTCACCGGGCCGGCTCGAATATCCCGTTCGGCGTGTCGAGCGCGCGGGAAGCGAGCCGCTCCGGCCCCTGGCGGACGCCAAGGATGCCATCACGGTGCGGACCCGTACGATCCTGGGGATGATGATCTTCCTCTCCAAGGGGGTCCAGATGCCCGATGAGCATATCGCGCGCGGGCTCGCCGTTCAGACGCCAGGACCTGACGGGGTGGCGTTCGACTGGCCGCTCGTCACTCGCGGTCTGTTCCACGTCTGTGTCCAGAAGAAGCGCCCCAAGCAGGCCGCGATCGCCGTGCCGTACCGCGGCTACTGGTACTACATTGACGACACCGACCAGCGGTCCAAGTCCACGCTGGCGCTGATCCAGGCGCTGTTGAACCTCCAACTGGCCGAGCCCCAACGTGCGGGCCCGGTCTTGACGCTGCCCGTCGGTTTGTAAGCCGGCGCGCGCCGGGCGGTCGAGGCGACGGGTCGAAATCGTCGGTTGCCATCGACACTCGCTTGCGTGCGGGAGCAATCACACTGCCGGGATCGGGGGTGCAAACCCCGTGGGCTTGCAGTTCTTGGTTGACGAACCAGGCATTCGCCAGTCAATATATCAACGGCGAAATGCACCCAACGCACAACTCGAGTTCGAGAAAAGCCCATATGTCCCCGCCTGATACTTCGCGGTTGCCCGACGTGGGGCCGGCCCCCCGGTCGGCTTCCGATCTTGCCGAGAGTGTTTCCGATGAATCATCCGCTCACACGATCGTTGCTATTCTCCGCGGCGATGCTGACTGTCCTCTCCGCATCCAGTCGTTCGTTCGCAGCCCCGGACGAGAGACCGAAGGACAAGGTGTTCGTGGGCTATCTGTTTGGTCCAGCCCGCGAAATCAACTTCCGTCTGTACACCCATCTCTGCCATGCCTTCCTCGTGGCCGACGGCGACGGGAACGTTCAGCCGAGGAGAAACGTGCCAAGCCGTCAGCTCACGGGCGATGCCCACAGGGCGGGCGTCAAGGTAATCCTGTCCCTGGGCGGCTGGGGATGGGATCGTCAGTTTGCGTCCATCGTGGCGAGGCCGGAAGCGGAAGACCGCTACGTGAAATCCGTGATGTCGATCGTCGACGACAGCGATTACGACGGGATCGACCTCGACTGGGAGTACCCCGACACCGAGAAAGAGATCGTCGGCTTCGAGCGGCTCACGCGGCGGTTCCGCAAGCAGCTCGACGCGGTCGGGGACAAGAAAAAGCGGCGGATGGTGCTGACGATGGCCGCCTCCTCCAATCCCGGCACGCTCAAGTGGCTCAGCAAGGAATTCCTGCTGGAAACCATGGATTGGGTCAACGTGATGACCTACGACTTCACCGGAGACTGGACAAATTACGCGGGTCACCATTCGCCCCTCTTCGCGTCTTCCAAGCAGCCGGGAGGCACCGCTCGTTCCACCGAATCGACCATGAAGTATTTGCTCGAAGAGAGGGGCCTTCCGGCTGACCGGCTGGCCGTGGGGATTCCCCTCTACGGCCGCGGTTTCGCCGTCAAGGAGCCCTACGCATCCACCAAGGACGCGCCGAAGGGCCGCGTTCCGCGGGGCGGCAACTACAGCAACATCCAACGGCTCCAACACGAGCAGGGCTGGGTCCGACAGTGGGACGACGAGACCAAGAACCCCTGGCTGTTCTCGCCCGACCGCTCCGTCGTGATCGGCTACGACGACGCCGAATCGGTCGCCATCAAGACCGATTGGGCGATGAAGCAGGGACTGCGCGGGGTCTTCTTCTGGCAAGTCGCCGCCGATCGCCTGCCCGACGGCACCAATCCTCTCCAGGAAGCGTCGCGCAAGAAATGGGATGAGAGTGGGAAGCCTCCGGAGGCCCCTCCCGGCCCGTAGATTGATGACGGTTCGTTTTCGGAGCGCCATTTGCCTGTCGCCAGTCATACCAGATCGTTCCGCCGGCATGTTCGATTGCCTCTCGGGCCGGAGATGGGAGCCTTTACCCCTTGTGATTCAGCCCGCCTGGACGCCCGCCGCCGACATCGGGCCGATTTCTTCGACGTTCAAGGCATCGGCCGTTTCGGTGTTCCTTCAAGCCGTTGCCGACCCCTCCGGCCCGAGCGGCGCTTGATTCGCTCACGTCCGCTCGGGGACGCTTGCGCTCACCACGAGCCGTGAGATCATCGATGAACCTCGATGGCTCCGCGACGCGCTGTGCGCGGGTCTCCCGACCCGGCACTCCTCCGCCTACACTGGTGGCCGAGACCCCTCGCAGGCCCCACCACGCGGACCAGCGCGGCCGCGACCCGGGTGGCGACCGAGCCCAGCTCGATGCGATTCGAGCCGGTAGCGACGAATTGGCAAAGTTCGGGAGGACCTGATTCTTTGCTCGGTCCCACTAACACCGGTTATTCCCGAATGAGCCTGATCGTTGAGACTTACAACGACCCGCCGCAGTCGCGACCCCCTCTGCGCGAGGTCGTTCGCCATCGACTCGAACGGCCCGCCTAAAACGTGCGGACGTTTTCTCCCTGCGACTGCTTCATTTGCAATATAATGACGCCGAACTCGCCGCGATGCGCGAAGTGAAGCATCGCTTCGATCCGCGATCGTTGTTCGGGCTGGGAACTCTTTTCCCGAGGGAAACTCGTGAACCCGTTTCGAATCGCACTCGCCAATATCAGGTTCCCAGCCACTCCTCTTGAGTCGATCACGCTCGCCGAGCAGGCCATCGATCAAGCCTCCATCAAGGGAGCACGGATCATCTGCTTTCCGGAATGCTTCGTCCCCGGCTATCGAGGAATCGGCAAGCCCGTGCCGCCTCCCGATCCCGAGTTCCTCGAACGCGCCTGGTGCGTCATCGCCCTGGCAGCCGCGAAGGCAAACATCACAGTCGTTCTCGGAACGGAACGCTTTGTTGACGGCGCACTGGTAGCGACCGCCCTGGTTATCGATCAGGACGGATCGATCGCGGGCTTTCAGGACAAGGTCCAGATCGACCCCTCGGAAGAGGGCACCTACACACCAGGCTCTGGCCGCCGCGTCTTTCAAGCCGGCCCCTTGACTTTCGGTGTCGCGATCTGCCACGAAGGCTGGCGGTATCCAGAGACCGTCCGCTGGGCCGCACGTCATGGGGCACAGACTGTGTTTCACCCGCACTTCCACGAAGCGGAGCCCGGTTCTTACCGTCCAGCGGCCTTCGCCGATCCCGCGAACACATTTCACGAGAAGGCGGCCCTGTGCCGCGCCGCCGAGAACACCTGCTATTTCGCAACCGTCAATTGCGCGAGTCTCGGCTCTCCGACCACGTCGGCGATCGTCCGTCCGGATGGGACACTCCTCAGCTACCAGCCCTACGGTAAGGAAGGATTGCTGATCGCAGACATCGACATCACCACGGCGACTGGCCTACTTGCGGCACGTTGCAGAACTGTCTCGTGATGATGTCCCAAAGAAAGACGATCAAGCGGCAGATGTACGGTCGAGCTGGGTTTCGTGTTCTGAGGGAGTGGATCGGTAACGACGCATGACAGGCATGTGCTTTGACGAAGGCTCACATCCGCCCGGGCAGGGCGGGTGGAATACCGGGCAAGGGCGCCTGCGGCCCGCCGCCCCTGGGACCTGGCTGGCCGACGGCAGCACCCGGACGTGCGCCCTGCCGGAATTCTCGGGCCGCCTCACGAAGGTCCTTTGCTGCAGCCGCGAGGTCAACACTGACCTGGTCGCCAATGCCGCCACCGGCCCGCTGAGCCGACTCCACGGGCGGGGCCAGCTCGCTCAGGACCGACCGGGCCGGAGTGACGTAATCCGAGAGCAACCCGTTCCGATGGGCCCGACGCGCCGACTCCACGGGCGGCGCCAGCTCGCTCAGGACCGACCTGGCCGGAGCGAAGTCATCCGAGAGCAACCCGTTCTGTTCGGTACGATAGTGCTTTGGGTCACCAACGTCGCGGCCGAGCGAACGGGAGGGGCCAGGCCCCGAGGAAATCGCGTGCCTCAAGTGATCGCTGATCTCCCGTCTCGCCTCTTCCAGCGCAAGAGGTGGCTTGGCCAGCTCCATCGGCAAATCACGCGACGACAGACCAGGAAGCGGAGCCGGCTGGCTGAGGCTCAGTCGCGGTAGGCCGGCCAAGATGTCCCTGGCCGCGTCCTGCGCCGAGTAGCCATCTAACACCGCTCCAGTCGTGCCCGGGAGACGCGGCGGCCGAACGTTGAGCAAGTCCCCACACGCCCGATCGGCCCCGGCCGGGTTGGACGCAGGATCACTCGGAAAGCGCAGGTAAGGCCGAAGATTCTGCATCGTCTCGACACCGATGCCAGGCACCCGCTTATTCATGTCGCTTGGCGACTCGAACGGCGCCTGCTCGCGCGTCGCGCCAATTCTCCCTGCAAGGCCCGGCCCAACACCCGGCAGATCACCAAGAAGCTCCGGAGGGGCCGTTTTCGGATCCATTCGCCGATCGCGCGTGCGAGCCGACTCTCCTTGGTCACCACCAACAAGAGGGGGATGGGGCGCTTTGATTGCCGCCACAAGATCGGGCCGCTCCTTCAGCAGGTCCTCAACAGACCGAACGTGATGCTTTGAGCCCCGTTCCCACTGCCGATCAAGCGCCCAGTCGCGACGCGACTGGTCTTCAATGGCCGTCAACGTCTCCTGAGAGGGCTTGTACTCATCAATCGCCCCCCGCGTATGAGCACCTCGCGCCGGACGAGCCGCGTCAGTATCACTCTCCATTCGCACCTCGGGATCAAAACTCGGCGGCAGCGGCCCGAGAGCATCACCAGTACGTCCAGCAGGCTTAACCCCGCGCAACGATTCAGAGGCCCACTTCACGCGATCCTTTTCCACAACGGCGGGCGCGTCGCGCCGCACAGCGGCCGCTTCATCGGGATAGTCCCGCGCCCAGGCGGGGGAGCCAACCGGCGGGCGGAACAAAGGGGCAACCGCAGCATCAATGCCCGCATCACGGGAACCACCCTTCTGCCCCCAGGACGGGTCCGCAGGGTCATGGCGCTCGCACCGATGAAGAGGCCCAGGCTTTGCCCCAGAATCAGCCATGCGAACGGCCTCACGTTTCGCCACGGCGGCGAGCTTTTTACCATTCTCTTCCCGCAGCTCGGCCGCGAGCCGCTGTACCCTGGCGTCGTTCTCAGCGCGTTGCTCGGATGCCTGGGCTACGAGCTGCTCCGCCATCCGCGCGTTGTGCTCGACCAGACGGGCTGACTCTCGGTCCGCGCGCGCCTTCTCCTCGCGTTGGGAGGCGCGCCCGAGCTCGGACTCAGATCTCTTTCGACTCGACTCTCGCTGTCCGTAAGGCATGGCGTTTTCTCGGCTGTTGGTCAGGTCGCGGG
>JBIOJM010000451.1:0-6645 GCA_044450785.1 Isosphaerales bacterium | reverse complement strand
GGGCCAGGACCGCGCAATCCTCGAGATCGACGGCGCCAAGCACCAGCTCCGGCAGGGCCATTACACGGATTGGATCTCGGTTCGCTTTCGCATCGCGCCGGCAGTGAAGGTGCACGGACTGTGCAAGTTCCTCCTCCTGAGCGCGGGCCCTGAGTTCGGGCTGTACGTGACCCCCGTCAACATCGATCCGGAGCACCCGGCGATGCCGGTCGGCTATCCGTCGGTGTATTCCGTATACCTCGCCAAGCGGCAGGGATCGTTCGCCACGCTCGGGTTGGCCGAAGACACCTGGGCCTTGAACGAACACGTCATCACCGACGACGACTTCATCCAGCAGTGTCTCGATATGGATCGGGAACGCGAGGCGATGTTTTTCGATGCGCTCGACAAGGTCCCGCGCGGCCTCTGCGTATGCGTGTTCGACGGCACGGACCGCCTCCAGCACACGTTCTGGCGCGACATCGATGAGCGGCACCCCGCCCGGCCCGACCAGGCGGTGCTCGATCGCCGCAACGTGATCGAGGACCTTTACCGGCGCATGGACGACCTCGTGGGCAGGACGGTGGCCAAATGCCGGCGCCCTAATGACTTGTTGATGGTCATCTCCGACCATGGATTCGGCCCGTTCCGCAGAGGGGTCGACCTGAATCGATGGCTCGAGGAGAACGGCTACCTGACGCTGCGCGACGGCCAGCGCGATCTTGAACATCTCGCCGGAGTTGATTGGTCTGGAACGCGCGCTTTCGCAATCGGCCTGGCCGGCATTTTCTTGAACGTCCAGGACAAGTATTCGCTGGGCATCGTCGATCCGGCAGGCGAAGCCGGTCGACTCCGGGAGGAAATCGCCCAGCGCCTCACCGCGCTGGTCGACCCGGAGAGCGGTGCGAGCGCCGTCAAACGAGTCTACATCGCATCGAAGGTCTACCGGGGCCCGTACAAGGACAACGGCCCCGACCTGATCGTGGGGTATCAGCGCGGGTACCGCGTCGCATGGGAGACGGCCATCGGCCGGACGACCGAGGATGTCTTTCACTCCAACAAGAAGGCTTGGAGCGGCGATCACTGCGTCGATCCGTCGCTGGTGCCCGGCATCCTGTTCTGCAATCGCCCCGTGGAAAACGAAAACCCCCGACTCATGGACATCGGCCCCACGGTGCTCAACATGTTCGGCGTGGCGGTCCCCGAATACATGGACGGAAAGGCATTGGTCGTCGGGGACTTCGCCGCGGCGAGGACAAGTGAGCCCAAGGAAACTCTGACACAGGTCGTCTAATGGCTGATACAGCTTTTCCCAAAATCAATCGAAGGACCTTGCTGGCGGGCTCGGCCGCCGTTGCGGCCGCGGGTGCCGCGGGAGTGGGCTTGGGCAACTACTGGCTCGGCGGCCGGGGGCGGGTCTCCCGGAGCGCCGGCAAGAAGGTGATCGTGATCGGCATCGATGGGATGGACCCCCGACTCTCGGAAAGCATGATGAAGGCCGGCCTGCTTCCCAATCTCGACAAACTCCGCGCGCGCGGCGGATTCACCGACCTGGGCACCAGTGTTCCACCCCAGAGCCCGGTCGCCTGGGCCAACTTCATCAACGGCGCCGGTCCGGGCTCCCACGGCATTTTCGATTTCATCCATCGGCATCCTCAGGAGCAGTGCGCCCCCTTCTACTCCGCCGCGGAGACCGTCCCCGGCGAAGGGTACTGGGACGTGGGGGACCATAGGGTCCAGCTCGATTTCTGGCCATTCAATCACAAACCGCCCGCCACCGTGCTCCGCCGCCAGGGCGTCCCGTTCTGGGACTACCTCGATGCGGCGGGGATTCCCTCGACGTTCTACGACCTCCCGGCCAACTATCCGCCGAGTCCGTCCCACCACGGCCACCACCGGTGCATCTCCGGCATGGGTACCCCGGACATGCTGGGTACCTATGGAACCTACCAGCACTTCGCCGAGAACGGCCCGCCCGAACCCGTCGACGAAGGGGGGGGAAAGCGAACCAGGCTGACGTTCGACGCAGAGACGGCCAAGGCCCACATCGTCGGGCCTGAGCACAGCTTCCTCAAGAAGCCCCGCCCGATCAACGTCGAATTCTTCGTTCATCGCGACCGCCAGGCCAACGCGGCGCTGATCGAGGTCCAGGATCAAAAGATCTTGTTGAAGGCCGGCGAATGGAGCCGGTGGACGAAGCTCGATTACCCGCTCTCCATGCCGGCACGCCTCCCGAGCAAGCACGTCAGTGGGATCTGCCGTTTCTATCTTCAGGAAGTCACGCCCAACTTCAGGCTTTACGTGACCCCTGTCAACATGGACCCGTCCGCGCCCGCATTGAAGATCTCCGAGCCGGGCTCTTTCGTGCAGGACGTGTCGAAGCGGCTCGGGCTGTTCTACACCACGGGCTTCCAGGAAGACCACAAGGCCCGGTCGAACGGAGTTTTTGTCGACGACGAATTCGCCAGGCAGGCCGGCATGGTCCTCGAAGAGCGGCTCGCGCTCTTTGAATACGCCGTCGAAAACTACGACGACGGCCTCTTGTTCTTCTATTTTTCCAGCAGCGATCTCCAGTCGCACATATTCTGGTGGAACTCGGACGACGAACACCCGGTCCGATCCGCCGCGGAGGCCAAGAAGTACTTCGGACACGTCCATCGACTCTACCAGAAGCTCGACGCCGTGATCGGCGACCTCGTGGACCGTTACGACAGCCGCGCCACCATCATCGTGATGAGCGATCACGGCTTCGCCAACTTCGGCAGGCAGTTCAACCTCAATACCTGGTTGCGCAACCTGGGCTATCTCGGCCCGCCCGAGTGCACCTCGATCATGCAGGACGTCGACTGGTCGCGGACCGCCGCATACGGCCTGGGGATCAACGGGCTTTACTTGAACATGAAGGGTCGCGAGCGCGACGGCATCGTCGAGCCCGGCGACCAGCGGGAAGCGCTCCTGACCGAGCTGGTGAGCCAGCTCGAGGCCGTCACCGACTTGAACGGCCAGAAAGTCATGCGCGGCGTCTACCGCTCGGACAAGATTTATTCCGGCAACGCCACCGGTCTGGCGCCCGACCTCATCATCGGCTACGCCCGCGGCTATCGCGCATCTTGGGCCACCTGCCTGGGTGATCTCACCGACGAAGTTCTTCTCGACAACGATTCGGCATGGAGCGCCGACCACTGCGCTGACGCGCTCGAGGTGCCCGGCGTCTTGTTCTGCAATCGCTCGATCCACGGCAAGACCCCTTCTCTGGTCGATCTGGCTCCGTCGATCCTGGCCGAGTTCGGACTGCCCGCCCCGCCAAGCATGGTCGGAAAAAACGTCTTCTCCGCATGAGAACCGGATTTGCAGTAGGAGGCCCGTCACGTGGTCAAGGTCAAGATCGAATCGAGCCTGTTCGACAGGGCGAAGCACGCGGCGGCCGCCGCCGGGTACAGCAGTGTCGAGGAGTTCATCGCCAACTGCATCGAGAAAGAGCTCGAGCGGCTCAAGATCGAGGAGCACGAGGGCCAGGTCTCCGACCAGCTCCGCGGGCTGGGATACATCGAGTGATGGACGTTCTTACGCGAGTCGTTGTCTGGCTTGACGCCGCGGCAAACGCCCTCGGCAAGTCCTTGCTCGCCCCCATCGGAATATTGCCGGGATGGCTTTCCGCCACCATCGTCTCCGCGGTGACCGGGGTGCTGTTGCTGCTTGTCTACAAGTACACGTCCAACCAGCATGCGATCAAGCGCG
This sequence comes from Isosphaerales bacterium, assembly GCA_044450785.1. GTDB lineage: Bacteria > Planctomycetota > Planctomycetia > Isosphaerales > Isosphaeraceae > JBIOJM01. Next base: position 2,928 of record JBIOJM010000451.1, on the reverse strand, counting down.
TCAGGAACGATATCAATGCTGATCTGCTCGCGATCAAGCTGTTCAAGGACAGCACGTCGGTGGCCCTTCGCGCGCAGGGGCGCCTCCTGTTGTCCGCTTCCCGTTTGTTTCTTCTTTCCATTGTGCCGATGCTGGTGATGCTCGTGCCCGTGTCTCTGCTTCTCTCGCAACTGGCCCTGTGGTACCAGTTTCGGCCCCTCCGAGTCGGAGAAGACGCCGTCGTGACCCTGAATTTGAGCGGCAGAGCCGGATCCTCATTGCCCGAGGTGCGTCTCCAGCCCTCCGACGCGATGGAGATCACGACCGGACCGGTCCGCGTGCTCAGCAAGCGACAGGTCTGCTGGAACATCAGGGCGCGCCGCAACGGCCATCATCGCCTTGTGTTCCAGGCCGATGATCAGACCAGGGACAAGGAACTCGCGATTAGTGATGGTTTCATGCGAGTGAGCACGCGTAGACCGGGATGGGGCTGGTCCGATGCTCTGCTGCACCCGTGCGAAGAGCCGTTTGCTCCCGACTCAACGATCCAGTCGATCGAGATCGGCTATCCAGAACATTCGTCCTGGACGACCGGCACCAACTGGTGGGTGATCTACTGGTTCGGCATGTCCATGGTCGCCGCTCTGTGTTTTCGCTCGTTGTTCAAAGTCAACATCTGATCGGCACGTTCCCCGAGGGAGGCAACTTGCCCATGGACTCCGCGATCAATATTGTGTCCGGGTTGCCTCGCTGCGGCACTTCATTGATGATGCAAATGCTCGAGAGCGGTGGTGTGGAAGTTGTCACGGACAGCATTCGAGCCGCCGACACGGACAACCCCCGAGGATACTACGAATTCGAAAAAGTGAAGCGAATCAAGCAGGATGCATCCTGGCTGCCGGACACACGAGGAAAGGCCTTCAAGATGGTGACGCAACTCTTGTACGACCTTCCTCCGAACGAACGTTACCGAATTATCTTGATGGAACGAGACCTGGATGAGATGCTGCTCTCGCAGGAGAAGATGCTCGAGCGATTGGGGCGGGGGGCGGCGCCTCGTGAGGAGATGAAACGATCCTTCATCCTGCACCTCGAGAGATTGCACCAGTGGCTAGGGCAACAACGAAACATTGAGGTCCTCCGCGTCGATTACCACGATCTTGTCCAAGAACCGGAAGCGCAGGCGGAACGTGTGTGTGAGTTCCTCGGCGGCAAGGGGAACGTGGAACGGATGACAAGAACGGTGGATCCATCACTGTACAGGAACAGGAAGTTCCTGATCGATCGGCCCGGCGACGCGCTCGCGGGCGACCCGGCTTGATGGGAATGTGGAGGCTTGGAACGGGCCCGAAATAACTTCGCGACTTCGTAGTTGTGTGCCACTGGCTATGCCAGTGTCCCCATGCTTGGGCGCGCACTGGCAGAGCCAGTGGCACCCGGAAAACCAGAGGAGCTTAATCGGGAAGTTGTTTCCGACGTGTTCCTTGGCTTTTTCACGGATCGCTCGTGGCGGCTCTCAGGGAGCCGATGTCGGAGGTGCTCCGTCCTGGGCCGTGACCTCGTCTCGCGGTGCGATCCGGATATCGAGGCCGATGGTTGTTGTCCAGATTTCCCAGTCATTGCGGTCCCAGCCGAGGATGATGCCGGAGCCTTCGAGCCGGTCGAACATCTGCTCGACGTAGGCCGGCACGCGATCCTCGTATTCGGCGACCAGGTCCAGCTTGCGGCCGATCAAGCTGAGGATGCCGCGGATCGTCGCTGGCCCCTTCTCGGCGATGCGCTGCTGGCCTTCGGGCGAGGCAGGATCCGGCCCTTCAAGGGTCAGTTGCAACGAGCGGATCAGGCGGCCGAACTGGCCGAACCAGTTGTCGCCGAATCCGAAGTATTCCCTGTGGATGATCTGAACCTCGTTGCGCCGAACGATTGCCGCCTGGTAGACGGACTCGAGATAGTTTTCGCCGAAGTCAGTCTGAAACGCGATGTTGACCGCCTTGGCCAGATGCTGGAGTGCGGCCTTGACGCCGACCTTGTGCGGGTTGACCTCCAGGCCCATGTCGCGCAGGCCACCGGCCTTTCGCGCCGTCACGGTGCCGCCTTCGTTCGTTCCCGCCGAGATCGCAATGCCCATCGGGATGTCCGCTGACGCGGGCGCACTAGCTGGTGCGATCGGATTGACCGGCGCGGGGCGGGGTGATAATGCCGGCCGCGGCGCCGGCTTCGTTTCAGGAGGCTTCGTTCCAGGATTGGCTGGCGGAACGGGCACGGGTCGTCTCCCTGTAACCGAGGACTGCGCGGAGTTTCGACCCATCTTAACGTTTAGAAGAGGACCGTGCACGTCAATGGTCAAGGTGTGAAATGGGATGTCCGGAATGCCGATTCAAGCCTGGGCGCCGAGCTGGCTGGCGGCGCTGGTCATATTCTGATCCGGGTCCGAAGGCCTGGGCGAAACCCACCGCCCCACCGCTGACACCAGGATCACCAGCACGCACGCCAGCAGCATCACGGTCAGCCCGATGTTCAGCCACCCGCGGACGACCGCCTCCCCGTTGACCATCTTCCAGAACTTGCCGGTGATCTCGTAACAGGCGGTCGTGGTGGTGGTGGTCGCCACGAACAACATCGGCAGAAGCGTCACGGGAGCGAAGCGGGCGCGACCCGAGTTGACGAGCACGGTCGTGACCACCGCCAGGGCGATGACGGCCAGCAATTGGTTGGCCATGCCGAACATGGGCCAGATCGTCTCGACGCTGCCGGTGTAGATGAAGTAGCCCCAGCCGAAGACGACGAGCCCCGTCGCCAGCAGTGAGGCGGGCAGCCAGTTCAGGTCACCCAGCGGCTTCCAGAGCTTGCCCAGAAACTCCTGGACCAAGAACCGCGCGATCCGCGTGCCGGCGTCGATCGTGGTCAAGATAAACAGGGCCTCGAACATGATCGCGAAGTGATACCAGT
>JBIOJM010000450.1:0-6670 GCA_044450785.1 Isosphaerales bacterium | reverse complement strand
GGTAGTACCCTCGTGTCGAGGCGAACGCGTCGGCGTCTTCCGCGTGGAGGAACGCCAGGAAGGCCTTCTTATCGGCGAACCAGGCCGAGACCAGGCGGCGGCGTGGGACCGCCAGCTCGATCCCTTGGGCGGCGAAGAGCAGGTGAAAACCGGTGATCACGCGCTCCAGGAGCACGATCCGCTCGTTTGCCTCGGCGTCGGTATGCTGGTGAAACAAGATCACGTGCGGCCCGCGCGACATCTTGGCGTCGATCCCGAGCGCCTTCTGGAACCCGGCGAAATCGGGATCGGAGCACGGGACCTCGAGCCGATCCAGGACAACGGCCATCCGCGCCGCGGGTGTGTGCTTCGGGTCGAACCGATGGATCTCGCGGATTTCGGCGGCGACCTCGGTCGTCAAGCCGTTCTCGAGAGCCCACCACACGGCCGCGTACCGCGCCTCGACCCCCAACTCGCGTGATTTCCCGCGCCGCGCGTCCCATTCAGCCGCCGGCCAGAAGCCCGGCACGAACTTGCGGATGTCATCCCGGGCCAGCTCGAACTTGCCGTCGGGCATGGACAGGACAACTTGTTTCCCCTCGATCGTGGCCGGAACCTGAGCTTCACCCCCCTTGCGAAAATAAACGAGCTCGGCGCGGCCAGCGCGGCCGGCGAGTCCAGCCCCCACGATCCCGATCAGGGCGGTCCCAATCGCGTTGTTCAACGTTCGCCGTGGGTCCATGGGGATCGCGGGTTCCACCGAGGGAAGGGCGGTGCGGTTCTTGGCTTGAGTCAATCGGATCGCGTCAATCCGATCGAAAGGAAGACAAGGAGCAATGCGAAGACGGCGACGCGCTGCATGGGTAGAACCCCTACCTCTCCGCCGCGTTCGCCCGATTTGAGCCGTTGGTTTCCTCGAACCCGCCCTGGCTTGCCCCACTTCAAGCTCGTGGGGTGAATCGCGGATCGAAGTTAAGATAAATGAGTCGAAACGACCAGGGCAACCGGCGCGGGAGAATGCGTCCTCCGGGTGAGCGGACCGATCCCGTTCCCTATCGGGCGGATCCTCGACACCAGATTACGTTCTAGCTTTCAGTTGAGGCGATACGACGAAATCATGATTCCGCGTCGCAATCATGGGCTTAGCGCACGATCTCGGGTGATGTCATGTCCAGAATGCCCACCGACCGCAACCTGCTTTTCGGCTCGGAACCGGTTCCGTTATCTCGTCCGGCACGGCCTGAGGACGAGGCAAGGACCGTCCCGATCGGGGCCGCGTCGCGCTATCAGGTCCTCTGGGCTCATGCCAAGGGGGGGTTGGGGGAGATCTTCGTGGCCGAGGATGAAGAGCTCCACCGCCGGGTTGCTCTCAAGGAAATTCAACCGAATCACGCACAAAACCCCGTCAGCCGCGAGCGGTTCGTGGTCGAAGCCGAGGTCACCGGTAACCTGGAACACCCGGGGATCGTGCCGGTCTATGGAATGGGGACCTACGTGGACGGGCGGCCGTATTACACGATGCGGTTTATCAAGGGCGAGGATTTGACGGCGGCAATCCGGCGGTTCCACGCGGGAGCCGCGCCCGATTTCATGGGTCTTGAGTTCCGCTGGCTGTTGCGGCGGTTCATGGATGCTTGCAACCCGGTCGCCTATGCCCATAGTCGAGGTATTCTGCATCGCGACTTGAAGCCGAGCAACATCATGCTGGGTCCGTTCGGCGAGACCCTGGTGATGGACTGGGGGGTGGCCAAGCTAATCGGCCGGGGCGAATTCGGAGATCAGATCTCGGACGATTTGCCGCCGCCCTGGGATGAGTCTGCGATTCGGCCTCGGGGGGGGAGCGGATCGGTGACAGTCACCGGCCAAGCCGTGGGGACGCCGGTATACATGAGCCCCGAACAGGCGGCCGGCCGGCTCGAGGCCCTGGGGCCCGCGAGCGACGTCTACAGCCTGGGCGCCACGCTCTACGTCGTGCTGACGGATCGCCGGCCATTCGACGGCGAGCCGAACGAGGTCCTCCGGGATGTCCAGCACGGCAAGTTCCCAGCGCCTCGTGTGATCAAGCCGAGGGTGCCGAAAGCCCTGGATGCGATTTGCCGCCGGGCCATGGCGCTCGATCCTTCGCGGCGGTACAAATCGGCGTTGGCCTTGGCGGGTGACATCGAGCGCTGGCTGGCGGATGAGCCGGTGTCGGCCTGGGACGACCCATGGTCGGACCTCGCAAGGCGCTGGGTCCGCCGCAACCAGCCGCTGGTGGCCGGCTGGGCAGCCGCTGTTGCCATGGCGCTCTTGGCCCTGGCGATGGCGGTGCCGCTCCTTTCGCTGGCCTGGGGGAACGAGGCAGCAGCGCGGCGGAACGAGCGACAGCAGCGCATTCTCGCGTTCCAAAAGGCCGCGGAAGCCCAGGAGCAGCGCCAGGAGGCTGTCCGCAACCTCGAGGAGACCAGCCGAGAACGTTCCAGGGCCCAGGCCAACGAGACCAAGGCCAACGAGGAAAAAGAACGGGCCGAGAAAGCGCTCGACTTCCTGGTCAAGACGTTTCGACGTCCCGATCCTTCCGTTGACGGCCACTCGCTCAAGGTCGTCGATTTCCTCGACCAGGCCGTCAAGGACCTCGAAAACTCGTTGACGGATGAGCCGATCATGAAAGCGACCGTCTTGAGCGCAATCGGCGAGACGTTCGTCGGACTGGGCATGCCGCGGGAATCCTTCATCGTGCTTCAGCGGGCAGCCGCGATCCGGCGCGAAAAGCTCGGCGAGGATCACGTCGATACACTGAAGGCGTTGCACAACCTGGCGCGGGCGTACGAGGACGCCGGCCGGCTCGACCAAGCGATCCCCCTCATGGAGACGACACTTGCGAAGAGACGGGCCAAGCTGGGCGACCAGCACGCCGGCACCATTGATTCGATGAACGACCTGGCCGTGGCTTACGTGATGGCCGGCCAGACTGCCAAAGCGATTCCGCTCTACGAGACGACGCTGGCCACGGTGCGGGCCAAGCTGGGCGAGGACCACCTCGACACGCTCACCGTCGCGGACAACCTGGCCGTGGCCTACGTGGCCATCGGCCGGACCGAGGAGGCGATCCGGCTCCATGAGGCGACCTTGGCCAGGTTGCGAGCGAAACTGGGCGACGATCATGTCGACACGCTCATCGCCGTGAACAACCTGGCCCGGGCTTACGGGGCCGGCTCCAGAGCCGTCGACTCAATCCGGCTCTACGAGACGACGCTGCCGAAATTGCAGGCCAAGCTGGGCGACGACCATCTCATCACGCTCATCACGACGTACAACCTGGCCCGGGCGTATCAGGCCGGCGGCCGGACCCTTCAGGCGATTCCGCTTTTCGAAGCGACGCGGTCGAAGCGGCGAGCCAGGCTCGGCGACGATCACCCCGACACCCTGATGACCACCTTTGAACTGGCGAAAGCCTACCTCGCGGCCGGGCAGCCCGACAAGGCAATCCCACTGGCCGGCGATTTTCTCGAACGGACCGCGAGGATCGAGCATCGTCTGCCGGTGAAAGTTCGCGACGTCATCCCCCAGGCCAAGAAACTCTGGGAAACACTGACGGTAAGGCCTCCCAGTCCTGGCCCCCAATCTGGAAAAGGGTGAGCTGTCAGCCCGGTCCTGAGGAAAGATTCAAGTGCGTGTCGCCGAAAGACGGGTGCCTACGAAACTATAAGCATCAGCGACGACAAGGCAGTGTCACGTGATCGGGATCGCCAGGAGGTAGGGATGCTGGTTCTGAGCCGGAGGCAGTCACAACAAATCGTGATCGGACGGGATATTCGGATCACGGTGGTGAAGGTCGAGCGCGACCAAGTGCGCATCGGCATCGATGCACCCAAGGGGGTTATCGTCCTGCGCGAGGAATTGGTCGGCAGGCAGAGCGAGAATGCTGGGCGCGCACAGGCTCAGGCCGATCGGCCGCGCGTCCAGAGCGTCTAACAGGAAAGGTCCGATCGGCCACGGTCCTTTTCTCAGATGGGTGGGGGCTCACCGCCGCCGACCTCCTCGCCGCCTTCCACGTCACCGCCGCCCGAGAACGCGCTGCGGGCCCGTTCACCCACCGCGAGGCTCTCAAGACAGAGACCGATCTTCGGGCTCAGATTGTTGACCTCGGTCTTGGGATACTCGAAGATCAACGCCACCTGGTGGGTGCTGTTCTCGTCGCCGTAGACGTAGACCTGCACTTCCTTGTCCGCCAGGTCCAGCTTCACGGCTTTATAGGCGTTCTCCCGGTTCAAGTGTGTCTTGGTCTCGGGCTTGAGCATCGCGGTTGTGAGCTGCTCGACTGGGTAGGCGGCCTTGACCAGCTCGACCACGTCGTCGATGAACTTACCCCGGGGGGTGATCTCGGCCGCTGGGGCGGCTTTCTTGGCATCGGGAGCGGCCTTGGGCTTTTTGATACGGACCAGAAGGTGGAGGCTCGCTTTTTTCTCCTGGTCGATGAAGCTGTTCTCGATGTCGTACTTTCCGGGATCGACCACGGTCAGACTGAAGGTCTGAGTCGGCCCTACCAGGCCCTTGGGGGGACGAACGTAGATCGCATCCTGCTGAAGCAGTCCCTTGGTCGGAGCGTCCGCCAGGTTGTCCTTGAGTCGTTTCTGGTACTTCATCTCCTCGTATGTCTTCTGGAGCCGCACCTCGTAATCACCACATCCTATTCCCAGCACCAGGCACGCGCCGACCAGGATCGCAACAGCCCGTCTCATCGTTCACCTCGCGCTCAATAGAAGCCACCGGCTGACTCTTTCGGATGATGATTCACTCTCGGTCCGATCGAGCTGGATGTCAAGCCGTGTGCGGCGGAGGTTGACTGGATCACAGAATATGGTGCAGGACGATTCGAGCAACACGGGGGCGGAGGCGAACGAGCAGGCGAGGGTCGTGGTGGAGGGCCGGCTGGTTCAGATCATCGCCCTGGTCAAGCCGTTTCGGGCACAGGCGGTGCTCGCTGCGCTGGAATCGGTCGAGGTACTGGGCGGAACTGTTCGAGAAGCGATGGGATACGGGCGGCAGAAGGACCGCCTGCACCAATATCTGGGCAGCGAGTACAATTCGTCGTTCTTGCCCAAGGTCGAGCTGGCCGTTTTCGTGCGCGAACAGGACGCACCAGCCGCGATCAAGGCAATCGTGGGCCAAGCCCGCACCGGGCGGATCGGCGACGGCAAGATCCTGGTGCTCCCGTGTTTCGAGGAGTACCTGAGCTGGTAGGCCGGCCCTTGCCGTAAACCCCTGGCGGTGAACGAAGCCAGCCCACGGGACATCCCGGCGCCCGTCTCTCTTTTTCACGGGGAATGAGAATTTCCAAACCCCGACGCACGGATCAATGGGGTGTATTAACCCAGAGGACGCGACGGAACCGGGGGCGCTGCTTGGGATCTTCGAGGTCGACCAGGACTTGCTGGGGAACGGTGCTGGGGTTTTGAGCGCGGAGCAGTGCGAAGTGGCCACAATGCTCGAACCAGCGGATCACCGGGTGGTTGTCCAGCCAGGCGACGACCAGCTTGCCGTCGAGCTGCGGCACGTCTTCCTCATTCTTGGCGTAGGCGACCGAAGCCCCGTCGGCCACGATCGGCGCCATCGAGTCGCCGGCGACCAAAACGCAGCGGTTGTCGCGCTGGGCCGCGAGCCATTCACGGCGCGAATGGGAGAGCCGGGAGCCGTCGTCCGTAAGCCCCGCAGCATCCTCTACCTCCGCGGCCGTGCCCGCGCTCCGCAGGTCGGGCAGCGTCCGATGATCCGGGATCGGCACCGTCCGGTCCGCACCTGCCGCAGCAGCGTCACCTTCGTGCGGTCCCTCCGGCGCGTGTTCGCGCGTCGCCCAGCTCGGTTCATTTTTTTCGAGGAGCTGGAGAGCCGTCCTCAGCAGGGCACCGATCGTCACCGACGGCGCGGACGCCGACGCTCCTCGCTCCGACCGGACATGGCGAAATCTGGGACCCTCTCCATGCAATAGCCACACGGCCTCGACCGAGGTCAACTCGATGATCTTCAAGATGACTTCCGCGGGGACGGTGACCCCTCCCTCATAGTTGTACCAGGTCCGGACCGGGATGCCCAATCGCCGGGCCATCTCCGGGCCGCCGCGATCTCCGTACAGCTCCGAACGCAAGGTTGCCAGACGCTCAGCCAGTGCCAGCTTGGCACGAACTGATTCCGGGAGGGTCTTCCGACGAGCCATGGGCGATTTCCTGCAAGCAGACGTGCACTTTCGGGTCAAGCCGCAGGTGCCACGCAGATCGGCGCACGCGATCGAGCACCCATAGCTATTTAAAGCGTTTTGTCAGAGAAAGCAATACGAGAGTCGTCAAAGTTGCCAAAGTTCAACATTACAGGGGGGATAGATAGCAACTCAAGGTTCTGAGGAAAGGATCCTGCTGGCAAGAACTGACTTCCCCGAACGAGCGCCCGCTCGAAGGCTCTCCATGACGCCGATCGTGGACGCATGCAAGAAGGGGAAAGGCGTTGATCTCGAGTCCGACGCGTTCTGAGCCTGCGCGTACACCGCGCCTGGGGTGCGAATCTGCCCTGGAGACTGATTATTCCTCGTCGTCGAGATTGAGATCGAGCAGAAACTCGGCGATCGCGTCGTCCTCTTTTCCCACTTTCGGTTTCGGGGTGGAGATGGCCGCATCCGTGGGTGCGTCGGAAGTGGCCGCGGCCGCGGCGACCTTGGGGG
>JBIOJM010000449.1:0-6675 GCA_044450785.1 Isosphaerales bacterium | reverse complement strand
GTCGGACGAATGGCACTAGGTTAAGGCATAATCCTTTACTATCAAACGACTTGCAACTCTTGCCCGGCGGCCAATTCAAAATCTATGTGGATATCTGCCGTAGTGTACTTGGCTATGGAACAAGTGAATTTCAGATTGTTGAAACTGTGTTCATTAAAATAAACATCGCATCAATCCACTCCGAAAATCGGCGTAAAGCCATGCGCCATAGCGCTTTTCGCTTAAGCTAGTGCCATTCGTGTCGTCGGACCGAAGCGCGCAAGGTTGGATCAGCAACCGGCCCAGCAGCCGCACCCGAAGTGGACACGACACAAACCCGCGCACTTTCCGTTCCAGATCGGTATTGCTCCATGGAGGTACCTGCCAGTCGCGGGCCGCCTTCTGGGACGACAGATCCCAGAGCGTGACGCCCCGTGCCCGCTCCATCGTAGCAAGTTGGCGGCCGTCGCGGCGGTAGGCCACCGAATTGATGATCTCGGTCTCGTGCTTGAGCAGACCGGTTTGGCGTTCGGTCGTGGCGTCCCAGAGGCGTGCGGTGGCGTCCCACGCCGCCGACGCCACCTGCGCGCCGTTGAGGCTGAAGGCGACATCGTAGACGTAGCTCTTGTGGCCGCTCAGGATGCCGTTCCGTTCCGCCAGGCCCATATCCCAGATGCGCACTGTGCCGTCGGCGGAGCCAGGCACCAGGCGGGAACCGTCAGGCGTGAAGACCGGCGAAGCATCGAAGCCATCGCCGTGTCCGCGGCGCACACCGATCAATTCGCCCGTCTGGGCGTTCCAATGGCGAAGTGTCGCATCTTCCAAGGCGGTGACGACGCGCGTACCGTTCGGGCTGAAGAGGACATGCCTCACCCGGGCCGGATGACCGGAACAGAAGGGCGGAGCCGCTCGTCGTCGGGGGCAAGGCCCGCTGCGGGGACGACGGCGGGCGCGGGCTGGTCCCAGGCGAGACCCGCGGCCTGGAGGTCTTCGTGCAGCCGGGTCAGGTCCCAGAGAGTGACGTCGGAGTCGGCCCCGGCCAATGCGAGCCAGCGGCCCGAGGCGTCGAAAGCGACATCCTTGACCAGGCCAGTCTCAGCTGGGAATGTCAGCAACGCCTCAGACGTCAACGCGTCGCGGAGGACGACGCGCCGATCTATCCCACTCGTGGCCAGCAGCCGCCCGTCGGCCCTCAGAGCCAGGGACAAGAGAGCCCCGTCATGCCCGTTGGCGAGGCGCTGGACGACTGTGAGTTCGGGCAGCGACAGAGTGGACAATCCGCCCTGGGAATCGCCAACGATGACGCGATTTCCGCGGCTGTCGACCACGAGACGGACGCAGCCTTGGGGCAACTCGGTACGCCGGGGAGGCCCGGACCCCTCCAGGTCGAAGAGGGCCAGCTTCCCTCCAAGTTGACCAACGATGAGATGGCGACCGCCGTTGACGAAGACGGCCGACCTGACTGCCGAGCCGCCCAGATTCTCACGACGCAGGATCTTTCCACTGTCCACGTCCCAGATGAGGACCGTCCCGCCCTCGTCACCCGAGGCCAGTCGACGACCCGTCGGGTCGAAGGCCAGCGTGCGGACGCCGCTCGCGGGAGGGCGGGGCAAACGCTTCCGGAGCGTGCCATTCTCTGCGTCCCAGAGGCGGATCGAGTTGTCGACAGGAAAGTTATACGCGTTCGAATCGCCGCACGTGGTCGCTAGCAACGAGCCGTCGGGGCTGTAGGCCAGCCCCGTGACCCAGATGTCGTGGGCGTTCCATCGACCCAATGGACGGGCCGCGTCCGCGTCCCAGACGATGACGGCGTGATCGTCGGCCCCGGAGGCAAACCGGGGCAAATGAGGATGGAAGGCCAGGCATTGGACGCCGAACTTGTGGCCGACCAGGCGTCGTTGCCCTTGCCGCCCCTCGAGCTTGTAGAGGCAGACCGGTCCAGGGAACGCCGAGGCAACCAGATAGCCGCCGTCGGGGCTGAAGGCGAGCGTACGCATGAACCATGGCCCCGGAAGGACCGCCAGAGCCCGGCCGTCGCGAGCATCCCAGATCCGGGTCATATGGTCCCCGCAGGTGGTCGCGACCAAGGCCCCGTCCGGGCTGAAGGCGACTGCGGTGATCGACTCCTTGTGACCACCCAGGCTCATCAATGGTTGCCGCAAAGCCAGGTCCCAGAGCACCAGCGAATGGTCCATAACGCTGGCCATTGTCGCCCCGTCCGGGCTGAAGGCGAGCGCGGGCCAGTAACCGCCACGGCGTTCCAGAGTGATGGAGGGGCCTTGCCCGCTGGTCGGTAGGAGCTGGACAGGACCATCTTTAACCTGGAGTGCGAGCCACTTGCCGTCGGGGCTCAGCGCGAAGTTTCCCGGGGTCAACCCGAAACTTCGTCGCAGAGCGCCTGTGCCTGCATCGAGGAGGTCGATGCGCCCGTCGTTCCAGCCTACCGCCAGCCAACGCCCCAGGCGATCGACCTCCAGCTTCACGGCCCTGGCATTCCCACGTTCAATCGGGGGTCGGGCCGATTGCCGACCGTTGGCTCCGAGGACAGAGACGCGACCGCTTGCGGTGAGAAACGCCAGGTCGCCGTCGGGCAGGAACCGCACGTATCCCGCATACTTATCACTCGAGGCGCTCGAGATCGTTCCTGACACGCCCACGAGCCGCCGCATGTGTTTCCGGCCGGGGACGTCCCAAAAATCGAGGTCGCCGTTGTCGGATGCCGTCACGAGGGTCCGGGAGTCGGAGCTGAAATCAAGCCAGGGAACGGTATTTCCAGACGCTTCGAGTCGGGCCACCTCTTCCACTCCAAACTCGCCAATGCTGGCCACGGCCTCGCTGCGGAGTTCTACGAGATCACGACGAGGCGTGGGCATGGCCAGAAGTCGGGCGAGATTGGCCAGGGCTTCCTCACGCCAGCCGAGCTGATGTCCGGCCCGCAGGGCTTTGACCTCGCTGAGCATGGCTCGGTAGGTCTCGGCCTGGGCCGCCGCGCGGGCCGCCCGCTCGCTCTGTGCAACCTGGTTGAAGCGGCCGGCGGCCAGCAAAGACGCGACCGTGGCCAGGACCAGCACCGCCGTCAGCACGCCCCCCAGCACCGCAATCCCGGGATGATGCCGGGCCCACCGCCAGTATCGTTCCGCGGCGCTCACCCGGCGGGCCCGGATCGGCTCACCGGCCAGGAAGCGGCGCAGGTCCTCGCGCAGGTCGAGTGCGCTGGCGTAGCGCTTCCGCGGCTCCTTCTTCAGGCAATGGAGGCAAATGGTGACCAGGTCGCGCGGCACCCCGGGCTGGAGCCTGCTCGGGGAGAGGGCCTCCTCAGCGAGCAGCCGGCGGACGACGTCCAGCGCCGTGGGCCCGTCGAAGGGCGGCCGGCCAGTGAGCAATTCGTACAGGATCGTGCCCAGTGCATAGACGTCCGCGGCCGGGCCGACCTGCCCCAACCGGCGATCGGCCTGTTCGGGGGCCATGTAGTGCGGTGTCCCCAGGATCTGGCCGGAAGTCGTGAGCGCATCGGGGAGCGCTCCGCGTGGGACGGATTGGAAATCCGTCCGACTCTGCCCGGCGCCGAGTTCGGCCGGAAGAGCCTCGAGCCGGGCCAGGCCGAAGTCGGTAATCTTGGGCACGCCGTCGCGGGTGAGCAGCACGTTGGCCGGCTTGAGGTCGCGGTGGGTGATCCCGCGCTCGTGAGCGGAATGGATGGCGTCGGCCAGGGTCTGGACCAGGCTGGCAGCGGCGCGCGGGCCCTGGGGTTTCCCGCAGCGCTGTCGGAGAGTGCCGCCGTCGAGGTACTCCAGCAGGAGGAACGGCTGGCCGTCGTGTTCGCCGAGCTCGTGGATCTGGACGATATTCGGGTGCTGCAACCGGGCCAGGGCCGACGCCTCGGCCCGCAGGCGCGCGGCATAGCGGCTGTCGCCGCGGATCTGGATCATTTTGAGCGCGACCTGGCGCCCCAGCGCCAACTGCCGCGCCCGGTAGACCACGCCCATGCCGCCGCGCCCAAGCAATTCCAGGACCTCGCAGCCGGGAATGACCAGCAACGGCCCTGCCTCGGCCGGGCTGCTGCGGGACGGCCTTGACCCCGTGGCAAAGTCGGGGCCGCCCAGCTCTCCGCAAGCGGACCCAGCCAGCGGCCGGGGGATTTGCTTCAACTCGTTGATGAAAGCATCCTTGGGCTCCAGGCTTGCTTGCGATCGATGGGTGGAATCGACATTATTGTCCTTTCCAGCGGCGGTCTCACTCGGCGCGGCGCTGGGGCGCTGGCTCTTTTCACCATCGGGGCCCTGCGTCAACTGCTCCAGCGCTTGCTGGCATCGGCCGCACTGCTGGATGTGGACTGACACCGTGTGCTCCTCGCTGCCGTTGAGCCCGTCGGCCAGCAACCGCTCGAGCTGTTCACGATCGGGACAAGGAAGCATAGGAGTCATTCGCCTTCGAGCTTCGCCACTTCTTCTCGGATCATCTTTTGCACGCGGCTCTTGGCCTTGAACACGGCGGCTACCTGAAGCCCAAGGCGAAGGGCGGCCTCCGCGCCCGATAGCCCGTCCTGGGCCGTCAAGCGGAACGCCTCCCATGTGTTCGGTTCGACGCGCTGGCTCACCTGGTTCATCGCAGCCTCCAGTAGCTCGCGCTGGCACTCCGAATCCAGGTGTCTGAGCAGGTCGTCGCGGGCTTCCACGGAGTGCAGGAGGCCAAGCACGGCGCTATCGCCGCTGCCGGTGGTCGCGGCCTTGCGGCTGGCGAGCAGGTCGCACCAGGCGCGGTGGGCAATCGTCCGCAGCCAACTGCGAAAGCGGCCCGACGGCTGGTACTCGAAGGTGCGCATCTGCCGGGCCAGGTCGGCCAGTACGTTCTGGGTGACGTCCTCTGCGTCGGCCTCTTGCAGACCCCATTGGCGACACCAGGCGTAGACCTGGCGGCCGTAACGCTCCACGAACTCGCTCCAGGCTTCATCGTCGGTCGGCGTGAGTCGCAGACGGCCCAGCAGGCTCACGCGCGTACTCGAATCGGCCATTGAACTATTCTCCCGGGCGGCGCGAAACCTGACGCGAATTATCGCATTTAGTTCGGATTGATGCAAAGGTATGCCCGGATCGCCGAGCCCGGTGCTCCGCTAGGCGTCGCTTTTTTACCATTTCTTGTCGATTCGCGTTTTCCTGTGTCAGGTTTCGGCGGGTCGGGAGGAATTACTCCCGTCGCGGATGAACCCGACGTTGTCACCACCGAGTGTCTCGGTGAGGTCGCGCTGACGGTCCGCGCTTCCGGACCTGAGGATGAGATCGCGGGACGAAAGGGAGTGCGTGATCTCTCATGACGATGCATGCCAGGATTCGCGACCTGCTCGCCTTCCACTCGTCCCGCGCCCTCCGCAAGGAGTCGAGCCGACGCCGTCTGGTCCTGGAGCGCCTGGAGCACCGGGCCCCGCAGGGGCCTAGCTGGGGACGATCGGCTTAACGTTGCGCACAATTGATCATGGCACCAAGGAGTTGCACCTATGTCTGGCAAATGGCAGCGGCCTTTTGGTTCGAAGCGGGCGAGATTCATGGGCGTTCAGCCCCACTCCTTGGCGAACCGCAAGCGGCGGAACGCGCCGAACCTGGTGATCCAGGAACTCGAAAACCGCACACTTCTGAGTGTCACCACGAGCTTCAGTGCAGGCGTGCTTGACGTCAATCTGTCCGCGGCCAATGACCAGGCTTTGATCGCGCCCTCGGGCTCGGCCATTTCCGTTAGCGGCACGGGGTATTCCGCCAATTCGTTCTCGGGCGTCACCTCGCTCGTGGTGCTGGGCGCCAACACCTCCAGCCAGGACGATCCCAACCAGGGCGTCACATTCGGGGGCAGCGGCGGCACGATCACTCTCGACACCGCGTCGGGCGCCGCCGCCCTGGAGGTCTCCGGCGTTACCTCGGTGGCCGTCACCAAGGTCACGATTGACGCGACGTCAGGCGACGTCGATGTCACGGCCTCCGAGACGACCTCGGCGACGGGTGTGTTGGCTCAGAATGCGCCGCAGGTCTCGGTCAGTGTTACGGGGGCCACGATCACGGCGGACAACATCACGCTTGACGCCAGTGCTTCGTCGACCTACACGTACAGCGCCCCCCTCGGGGGAGCGCTCAACGCCCTGGGGGCGGCCACGGCGATCGCCGACCTCGAACCGAGCGCGGCGGTCACGGTTACAGGCTCTTCGACGATCGCGGTCCACGGGGCCAGCGGGAACGTCATGATCGGGGCAGACGCCAGCGCCACGGTCAACTCCACCACAACGGTCGGGACCGACATCCACGGGAACGCCCTCAACCCGGTCGACGCGGCGATCGCCGCATCGATCGTCAACTCCTCGGCGGTCACCCAAGTCGGCGGCGGTTCGACGGTCAGCGCCGGCACCGGCACCGGGACTCTGAGCATCACGTCGACCAACACGACCAATGTGACGACGGAGGTCGACGGCTCGGGCGCCGTCGGCGGGGCGAGCGGCGCCGTCACGCTCGACAACAGCACGAGCCAGGCCTTCGTGGACGGCGGCTCCACAGCCAAGGGGGGCACGGTCGACGTCTTGGCCACGACGACCAACACGGCGAATACCACCGTTAACTCGACGGCCACGGGCGGCGGCGCCAACAGCGCGATTCAAAACATCCTCGCGGGGAAAGTCGATCCGGCCTACCTCGCGGCGGTAGTCCCTTCACCCACCCC
>JBIOJM010000448.1:0-6708 GCA_044450785.1 Isosphaerales bacterium | reverse complement strand
GTGAGCGGCACGGCGCTAGCCGCCGGTCAACCCGGCGATCGTCGATCGCCAAACACCGGTGGCTAGCGCCATTCCGCTCATGTTCCACGGTCGATTCGGTCCTGAGACGCTCCCGTGAGCGGCACGGCGCTAGCCGCCGGTCAACCCGGCGATCGTCGATCGCCAAACACCGGAGCAGACGGATCACTTGTCCAAAGGCTCTCGGTGCCGCTCGCCCCTCACCCCGGCCCTCTCCCCTCCGAGAGGGAGCCAGAAACAGCGGGGCATCATTTCGACTTCCTTCCCAGGTGGTGATCAGCGAGAAGTCTCCAAAAAACGCGCCTTTTCCTACCCCAGAGGGGTGTGAATTCGAAGCCTCTTTTGTCCCCGAATAGCAAAAACCCTTACTTTTCAAGGCAATTCCGGTTCGGAGAATAGCGCAACATCAAAACTTGCGCCTCGGGCCAAGGTCACGCCAACATGTTCCACAACCATCAAGCAACTGTTTGACCCATCCCGGCAAAGGCGTTAGGATGAAAGGTCAGGCCCGAATCCTTCCTGCCCGAGCTTCCCGCCCCCTTGCGAGGTCGCACGATGATCCGAATCGACGCCAAGAAGCCGGTCCATTTTTGTGACGGCCTGACGCGGCGTGATTTCCTGCACGCCGGTTCGTTGCCGATGCTCGGGCTCGGGCTGCCGGCCCTGCAGGCGCTCGCCGCGGCGGGGTCGATCGCCCCTGATCGTGACGTCAATTGCATCTTGCTTTTCCTGGTAGGCGGGCCATCCCAGCTCGACACGTGGGACATGAAGCCGGAGGCCCCCGAGGAGATCCGCGGCCCGTTCCGGCCGATCGCGACCAAGGTGCCGGGGGTGCAGGTCGCCGAGATCTTTCCCAGGCTGGCGACGATGATGGACAAGGTGTCGCTGGTACGCACCGTCTATCATACGGCGGCGGCGGTGCACGACACGGGGCATCAGATGATGCAGACCGGCCGCCTGTTCACGGGGGGGATCGAGTATCCGCCTTACGGGTGTGTGGTTTCAAAGCAGAAGGGGTCGCGCAACGACACTCCGCCCTACGTGCTCCTGCCGCGTCCGATCGGACCGACGGGGGGCAACTTGCCGCACGGGCACGCCGCGGGCTATCTCGGCAAGACGTTCGATCCCTTCATCTTGAACGCCGACCCCAACGATCGCGGGTTCAAGGTGCCGGACCTGCTGCCTCCCGATTACGTCACGGCGGTGCGCGAGAGCAGGCGCCGGTCGCTGCGGTCGGCGATCGACGGCGCGGTCGGCTCGTTCGAGTCGTCGGCCGACGCGCGATTGCTCGATTCCAATTTCGAGGGGGCCTTCAAGCTGATGTCGAGCCCGAAAGCGCGCGAGGCGTTCGAGATCAGCGCGGAGTCCGCCGCGAGCCGCGATCGTTACGGCCGCACGCGGTTCGGCCAGAGCTGCCTGCTGGCTCGGCGGCTGATCGAGCGGGGAGTCCGGTTCGTGACGGTCAACATGTTCGAGACGGTCTTCAACGAGATCACGTGGGACATCCACGGGTCGGCCCCGTTCAGCCCGATCGAGTGTTACAAGAACGAAGTCGGGCCCAATTTCGACAATGCGTACACGGCCCTGCTCGATGACCTGGCGCGGCGGGGGCTCTGGGACACGACGATGGTGCTCGCCTTTGGCGAATTCGGGCGGACGCCCAAGATCAATCCCGCCGGGGGTCGCGACCATCATCCGGCCTGCTGGACCGTCCTCTTCGCCGGCGGTCCGATCCAGGGAGGGCGGGTCGTGGGCGCGTCCGACGAGATTGGTTACGCGCCCAAGGACCGTCCCGTCTCCACCCAGGAGATCGCCGCGACGGTCTTTCAAGGCCTGGGGATCGACCCGGGGCTCGAGCTGCGGGGCCCGCAGGGCCGTCCCCTCCGGCTCGTCGATCACGGAGTCGAGCCGATCCAGGAACTCTTTTGAAAATGGCACGCCGCCCGGTTTCCCCATACGAGAGCACCTCATGGCCCGCTCGTTGATCCGACTCGTCTCGATGACTGCCGTTCTCATTTTGGCGCTTCCGTCCGTTCCGGCAGTCGGCGCCGAGCTTCGGCTGCTTCCTCCTTCGGCGCGACTGGTCGGCCCGCACGCCCGGCAGCGGTTCATCGTCGAACAGACTGAGGGAACAGCCGGCATCGCCGACCTGACGAATCAGGCCGTGTTCGCGACCGATAACCCCCGCGTGGCCACGGTCGATTCGAAGGGCTACGTCGTACCTGCCGGCAATGGCCTGGCCACGTTGTCGGCGACGGTGGGCGGCCAGGTTGTCCGGGCGACGATCTCGGTCGAGGATCATGACCTCGACCTACCGTGGAGCTTCCGCAATCACGTCGAGGCGATCCTGGCGAAGCAGGGCTGCAATTCCGGTGCGTGCCACGGGGCGGCGGCCGGCAAGAACGGGCTTCGGCTGACCTTGCGCGGGTACGCTCCCGAGCTGGACCACGCGGTCTTGACCCGCCAGGCGCTGGGGCGCCGGGTGATCAAGACCGCCCCGCAGGAGAGCCTGTTGCTCTTGAAACCGACGGGAGCTCTCGAACACGGCGGCGGCATCAAGTTCACGACCGGCTCGCTCGAATACCGAGTGATCGCCGGCTGGATCGCCGACGGGATGCCCGGCCCCTCCGCCGGAGATCCGCAAATACGCTCGCTGATGCTTTACCCGGCGTCTGCACGGCTCAAACCGGGCCAGGTTCAACAGGTCTTGGTCCAGGCGGCCTATTCCGACGGCCGGATCGAAGACGTCACGCACTGGGCCAAGTTTAACAGCACGGACGAAACCGTCGCGGCGGTTGACGACGACGGCCGGTTGAAGGTCACCGGTCAGGGTGAGGCGTTCGTCTCGGTCTGGTTCGCCAGCTTGGTCGGCCGTACGACCGTGACGTCGCCTTACGAGACGAAGCTCGATCCCAGCGTGTTCGCGACGGCCCCGCGGAACAACCCGATCGACGACAAGAACCTCGAGAAGCTCGCCGGCTTGCGGATTCCACCCTCGAAGGATGGGGGAGACGCCGTTTTCCTCCGGAGGGCCTACCTTGACGCCACCGGTGTCTTGCCCCGATACGAGCAGGTGCAAGCGTTTCTCGAGGATCGCGACCCGGCCAGGCGCGCCAGGCTCGTCGACCGGCTGCTGAAAAGCTCCGAGTTCGTCGATTACTGGGCGTACAAATGGTCGGACCTTCTGCTGGTCTCATCGAACAAGCTGCCCGCGCCGTCGATGTGGTCGTTCTATCGTTTCGTGCGCGAAAGCGTGGCGAAGAACGTGCCGTGGGATCAGTTTGCACGCTCGATCGTGACGGCTCAGGGGAGCACGTTATCCAACGGCGCGACCAACTTTTTCGTGCTGCACCGCGACCCGATCGACTTGACCGAAAGCGCGAGCATGGCGTTTCTCGGGCTCTCCTTGACGTGTGCTCGCTGTCATAATCATCCGCTCGAGAAATGGACGCAGGACGAGTACTACGGCTTTGCCAACCTGTTCGCCCGGGTCAAGCTCAAGGATGGAGAGACCGCCGGTGACGAGGTGGTCGCCAGTGTCGGGGACGGGGAGGTCCTCCATCCGCGCCGAGGGGTGGCGATGCCGCCGCGGCCGCTGGATGGGCCGGCCGTCGCGCCCGGCGAGACGCGCGATCGCCGTGCTTTCTTCGCGGACTGGCTGGCTCGCCCGGACAATCCGTACTTCGCGAAGGCGGTCGTCAACCGGGTCTGGAGCAATTTCTTCGGCCGCGGGTTGACTCACCCCGAGGACGACCTGCGGGTGTCGAACCCCCCCAGCGATGAGCCCTTGCTCGACTGGCTCGTCCAGGATTTCGTGGCTCACCGGTTCGATGTGCAGCACCTGATCAAGACGATCATGAGCTCGGCGGCGTACGCACGGTCGAGCCAGCCGATCCCGGGCAACGAGGCGGATACGAAGTACCTGAGCCACTACCGCGTCAAGCGCCTGCCGGCGGAAGTCCTGCTGGATGCAATTTCCCAGGTCACCGAGGTCCCGACTCCGTTCGCCGGCTATCCGGCCGGCTGGCGTACGCTGCAGTTGCCCGACAGCAAGGTGGACAACACGTTTCTCGAATCGTTCGGCCGGCCCGCGCGGTTGGTCACCTGCTCGTGCGAGCGGTCCGCGGAGCCGTCGATGGCCCAGGCCCTGCACCTGACGAATGGGATCACCATCAATGAGAAGCTCCGTTCCGATCAAAGCGTCGCGTCCCGATCGATCGCGCGCAATCAAGCCGATCGGGCGATCGTTGAGCGGCTCTTCCTGACGGCGCTTTGCCGCCGCCCAACCTCGTCGGAACTGGACCGCATGCTCAAGGCACTGCACGATTCCGTCGCCGGGTTGAGCGACCCCAAGGCGGCCGTGGCCGCTCGGCGCCAGGCCGTCGAGGACCTCTACTGGGCCATGCTGACCTGCCAGGAGTTCCTGTTCAATCATTGAAAGGGATCGGATGCCGCTCATTCGATTCGGTCTTCTCGTTCTCGTGGCGGCCATCTTGCCCGGGCCAAGGGCTTTGGCTCGAGATCCCTCGCGGGTCGACCGCGCGAGCTTTCAGGGACAGGTCGCCCCGATCCTGGTGAAGAAGTGCCTGGGTTGTCACAGTGATCGCAAGGCCTCGGGCGGCCTGAGCATGACCACGTACGCCGCTCTCAAACGCGGAGGCAAGACCGCGGGAGACACCATCCTGGAGCCGGGCGACCCCGACGGCAGCTACCTGATTGACGCGGTCCGACCGGGCGCGAGCCCCCGCATGCCCTACAAACTGCCTCCGCTCTCCGAGGGCGAGATCGCGATCCTCGCGCGCTGGGTAAAGGAAGGGGCCAAGTTTGACGGTCCGTCCGTCTCGGAGACGACCCTCGCATCGCTGGTCGACGTCGTGGCGGATCTGCCCAAGGTCGCCTTGAAGGTGCCGGCGGGCGACCCGGTCGCGTCGCTGGCGTTCAGCCCCGACGGCCTGCACTTGGCGGCGGCGATCGGCCGCCAGGTCGTGCTCTACGACGTCGGTACGGGCAAGCCCGCCGCCACGCTGGGCGACCATCCGGGGCTGATCACGTCGGTGGTGTTCACCCCTGATGGAGCGTCCTTGGTGGCGGCCGGCGGCCGGGCGAGCCAGTTCGGGTTCTTCACGGTCTGGGTCGTCGTCAAGCGGCAGAGGCGGCTCGACGTGAAGGGACACTCCGATTCGATCCTTGCCGCCGCGGTCGCACCCGACGGCAAGACCCTGGCGACGGCCGGTTATGACAAGCAGGTCCTGATCTGGGACCTGGCGACGGGCAAGGTGGTCCGTTCGCTCAAGGACCACAGCGACTCGGTCTATGGGCTGGCGTTTGCTCGCGACGGCAAGACACTGGCCTCATGTGCCGCCGACCGGACGGTCAAGTTGTGGGATTGGACGACCGGCAAACGCACGGTGAGCCTGTCGGAGTCGACGGCCGAGCTCTATGCGGTGGTCTTCACGCCCGACGGGTCTCGCCTGCTGGCGGCCGGCGTTGATCGATCGATCCGGATATGGCGGGTTGCCGGCGGGGAGGTTCGGCTCGAGCGCTCGGCCTTTGCGCATGACGCGCCGATCGTCCGGCTGGCCGTCTCCGCCGACGGGACGAGGCTGGCCTCGAGCGCCGAGGATCGGACGGTCAGGCTGTGGAAACTCGACACGCTGACACCCCTGGAAAGCATACCGGCGCAGCCCGACTGGGTGCAGGCGCTGGCGTTCAGCCCGGACGGGCGCCGGCTGGCGCTGGGGCTATACGATGGGCTGCTCGCCCTGTGGGATCCCGCCGCCCGCAAGATGGGAATGGTGCTCCGCACGCCCCCGGCCGGCAAGTCCGCGTCGCCAGCCCTTCTGATTCGGAACGCGTCGCTCAATCCGCCCGAACCGCGAGGCGCGGTCCGGGGCAAACGGGTGCGGGTAACCCTGACCGGTGAGAGCGTCGGCCATGCGACGGCGGTCATCATCCCCGAACCCGGACTGTCGGCGACGATGGTTCCCGGCAAGCTGGCCGAAAAAAACCGCCTCGAGATCGATTTGACGATCGCAGCCAGCGCCCGGGCCGGCCTGCACGCGATCGGCGTCATCACCCCGCTGGGCGTGCCCCGCTTTCAGACGTTCGCCGTGGCGGCCGACCCCGAGGTGGCCGAGGCGGAAGCCAACGACCGGCTCGACCAGCTCAAGGCCAAACCCGCCGTGCTCCCCGCGACTTTGCTGGGCACGGTCGACCGGCCGGGTGACGTCGACCTCTTCTCGTTCGAGGCCAAGAAGGGACAGCAGCTCGTGTTCCAGGTCGTGGCCCGATCGCAGGGCTCACAACTGCGCCCGTCGCTGGCTGTGCTCGATCGCGAGGGGAATACCCTGGCCCAGACCAACGCCGGTGGAGCCGTGATCGATCCCATCCTGACCTATACTGCCCGCGGCGACGGCCTGCTGATCCTCCAGGTTGCGGACGCGGATTACGGCGGTTCCGGCGGCCATTTCTACCGGATCGCCGCCGGCGTACTCCCGTACGTCCGATCGGTCTTTCCTCTCGGGGTCGAGCGCGGCCGGACCGCCAAGATCGAGATCGCCGGCTCGAACCTCGAAGGAGTCAAGGAAGTCGCGCTGCCGGTGGGAGCGGCCTCGGCCGCCGGGACGATTCTCGAAGTGCCGGTCGCGTTGCCCGTGGGAGCCCTTCCCCGCTCCGCGCTCCCTCTTCCGC
>JBIOJM010000447.1:0-6765 GCA_044450785.1 Isosphaerales bacterium | reverse complement strand
GCCTCCTTACGTCTGAATTGCAGTGGCCCCGTTGAAGCCTGTACCGACGCGGGGCTTTTCGAGTAGCATGAAAACGGGGTTTTCCAAGACTCGTTCGCCGCCGTGTCAAACGCTCTTCCGCGCGGCCCCAGGATCATCACGATTTGTCTGCCACGACTCCTTCGTCGTCGCTCAGTGAGAATTCCGCATGTCCGCGATGCCGTTACCCGCGACGCCTGGCGCATGTTTGGGGGATCTTGCGACAACCCCAGTCCAAGCGTTCGACGACCTGTACCGCATGACCGTGGCCGAATACGAACAGTTGGCGGACATAGGGGTCCTCAAGGATCGAAAGGTCGAGCTGATCAATGGCTGGCTGGTGAGGAAGACGACCACGAAACCGCCCCATGTTGTCGCCGTCGATGCGACGCGCGAAGCGATGGCCTCTCTTCTACCGCCTGGCTGGTGGCTCCGCGAGGAGAAACCTGTTCGCATCCCGGATTTTGACGAGCCGGAGCCGGACCTGTCAGTCGTCAGAGGAACGCGCCTCGATTACCGCTCCCGACATCCGGGTCCCGGGGACATCGTGTTCCTCGTGGAAGTCTCGGACACGTCCTTGCAGTGGGACCGCGGCCCGAAGAAATCGGCCTATGCCCGGGCGGGCATCCCAGTTTACTGGATCATCAACCTGGTCGATCGCCAGCTCGAGGTCTATTCGGATCCCGAGTCTGGAGAATATCGAAATCAACAGGTTTTCGGCCCAGGCGGTCCAGTCGCGGTCGTCATCGACGGCGTCGAGATCGGTGTTGTCAAGATCGACGACCTTTTCTGAGGGCGATGCTGGCCCGCTCCAGTCGGGCCACGAAGTCGGCGTGCTCGGGGGAGTTCAAGCCTTGCTGGAGGATTGCCTTGACGGTTGCCTTCTCGCCGTGCACCAAAGCGGCCGGATCGAGCCAAAGCCCGGGAAAGACCGTGCTGCGCAGGATGCCGTCGGCCGCCGGCCGCATCGGCTCGAATCGCCCTTCGCGGTTTACGAACCAGTCGACTTGGCGGTCAAGCACGCGCCACACGATGTATTCGCGGACACCGTTTCGGCGGTAGGCATCGAGCTTCTTCCCCAGGTCGTAGCTGACGCTGCTGGAGGCGACTTCCGCGACCAGCTCGGGTGCCCCTTCGATGTAATCATCCTCACTGATGCGGGCCTGTCCTCCGCGCTCGGGCCGGATGATCAGGTAAGCGTCGGGTTGGGGTTCGTTATCCAGGTCCACGCGGATGCTGCCGTTATCACCCGCCTCGACTCCGGGGGTGTCCGTTTCATAATCCCCCAACCAGGTGACCAGCCGGGTATGCGGGTGGCTGTGCCGTCCGTGTCGGGCCGGTGAGGGCATGTAAACTTCTCCTTCAACCAGTTCGGCCTTCTTGAGCTCGGGCATCGCCTCATATCGCCGCTCGAACTCGGCGCGAGTCAGGCGGTCGCCGTTCTCCAGCGGCGGAACGGCACCGTTGCTTGCGGGCTCGGTCGGCTCGACGGGCATTACACGCGAGGTTGAGACGGCCATGGGATCGGCCTCCGGAAGTCGCTTGCTCTTGGAAAGGAAGCTCAAGGACGATCATACGCGATTCCGCATCAAACCGGCAACGCGGGCTGGACTGCCGACGCAACATGATACGGATAGAACAGGCCAGGAAATCCAGCCAGTTTTGCGACGCGTCGCACGTCCAGGCGTCCAGCCACTTCCCGCAGCCTCTCTCGACTGGCGGCGATGAAACGGCCGAACAATCGACCCGTGCGGAGTTTCTCCAGGCGGACCCGCCAACTCTCGGCACGAGTCCCGAGCCGATCGAAGATCCCGGACAGCTCCGCAGAGATCGCGGCCTTTCCCTGAGAGCGAGCGATCGTCATCGGGTGATCTCCGGCCGCCGAACGACACCGCTTAGCTGCCGGGCCCGCTGGTGAGACGTCGAACCTCGAAACGCCGAAATTCGGCCGCGGTCAGGTGCAACGTCTGGTTCGGCCTGCTTCAGGGCAACGGAGTGATCTCCACCCCGCCACCAGGAACCACCTCGATCCGCAGCTCATGTCCCGCCAGCAGCCGCATGCCTGCTAGCGCCTCGACGCCGATGGCCGACACCAGCACCGGCCGCCAGCCGCCGTTCCACTCCACCTCCGCAGCGTAGATGTCGAACTGCCGGACGGATCCGTCGGCCAGCACCGCCCCGCCGCCGGACTGGCGGGCCAGGCCGAGGGCGGCTACGGTCGTGGCTGGCAGAGTCAACGAGGCGGTGAACCCCGAGTCGATCACCGTGTCCACGTCCAGTTCCAGGCCGCTTGGCCCCCGCACCCGGAGTGGGACGACGGCCTCGTGGCGAGTGTTCACGACACCTCCGATCATCAGTCCCGCCTCATCCGGTACGCCGCCGGTTGCCCGATCCGACTGAGCCAGGCCTCCGCTGCCGGGTTGCGGGCACGCAGCCGCGAGACCGCCGCGTAGTCGTCTTTATCAACCTCGTAGTCCCCGGTCTGGACGTCGAGGGCAACAAACTTGCCGTCATCCTCCGGCCGGAGCATCGGCCGCACACGGCGTTCGAAGACCTCGGACCCCAGGCGGGCGAGTTCCTCTGGTGTGCGGCGTGGTTCGGTGGCGGGCATGGCGTGTCTCCAGGCGATGATTCGGTTGCATTCAGCATACCGCCCGCCGCAGGTCTTGTCACAAGTCCGGTGGCCCCGCCGATGATGGCAAGCACCACCACGATCCCGCCGATGGTCTGCAGAGCCGACTGCCCCGCCCCCGAACAAGTGCGCGCCTCGGCCCCGTCACGTCCTCTTCCCAGGCGCCATTGCCGACCGGCCCATTACCACCGGGAACGTACAAAAGGTCTGTCAACGTGCTCGCCGGGCCGCCGGCTTGGGCAAAGAGCATGATCGCCCTTGCCGATGCCCAACATTCGATTACTGCCGCGCTGGAACTAATAAGAGACGGAACACATTTCGGTCCTTAACCCTCGTAACAGTCTTCGACCCGCCGTCTTATTTCCGCGGTCAGGAAGGCTGGCGAGATCCCGTCCACATACTCGCTTTTCTCGGGTGCCCTGGTGGTTGTTGGAGCGATAATCCTCACTCGCCGACTCAAGCAGTAAGTCGTTTTGGTTTCCCAACGGAGCGAAAGTCAGGACTCCTCCAACCACAATTCGAGCTTGCTGACGAACGGTTCCTCCATCTCTCGACGCGATTCGTCCAGAGCTTCGATGATCGCTTGCCTTTCGTAATTTGACGGCCTGGTGAACACGCGGTTGCAACCGGGTGGCGTGAACCATGCCTCGACCAGTCCTTGGGCAAGCTCCGCAGTCGGACGGTCTGGGTGCCCAGAGGCCCGGATGAGCCAGGGCAGGCTGCGCCATTTCCCCGTTGCGTAAATTAGCCGGAGCGCTGCCGCTCTCACCTGATGCCGATCGTCCTCCATCGCCACACGACACAACCATTTGCCATCGAGGGCGGATGGGGATGCTCCGAGGTGCTTTCTCACTTCCCGGACCACGCCAGGGCTGTCGTCCTGGAGGTATCCAATAAGGTCTGCCACGACCGATTCCCCGCCCAGTTTGGCGAAGGCGCGCACGGCGGCTCGACGACGGCCTGGAAGTGGGGATTCCAGGAAACTTCGAATTGCGATCAGGTCTGACCGATCCCCTGTCTCACCCAGGCCACTGAGAGCAGCCAACGATCGCGGCTGTTCGATGAGCGTCCGCCGGTAGACTCCTGGCCAGTGAATCTCGCCCAATTTCCCCAAGTGGAATCTTGCAAGTTCCCTGATCGAGGCACTGCCATCCAGCAAAGCCTGACGCCACACCCCTCGCCCGGAGTCAGAAGACGTGTCGGCCTGGCTGATCAGCGCCTCCCTTCTGACCGGCATGAATCCATCCCGTTTCAAAGAGCCGAGGATGTCTTCGAGCGCCTTGCCCGAGAAGCATAGGCGGACATGTCTTGAGACCCAGAGACGAATTACGCCATCATTCGATGACAACGCATGTTCAACGAGCCGAGGCCGGTGTTCGCCCTAAAGGTCCAACGCCAGGCGAATCACGCTCCTACGCACGGTTCGGTCCTGGGAGCGGATGGCCCTCGCCAGAAGCTCATCATGCTCCGGCTGCACCAGCATGCCGATGACCTGGCGAACCAGGTCAGCATGATCGTGCCTCCGAAAAGCAAGGAGATGGACCACCAGCGGCAGGTTGCCCACGAAATCGGGCAAGTAGCCTTCGTCGAGGCGAGCTTGAACAGCACGTCGGGCATCAGCTCTGATCGATTCAACCCAGTCGTTTTGCCGGATCAGCAGGTAGGGTAACTCACTCCCGTCGTGGCTTTGGGCCAAGAGGCGAAGGGCCTCATGCCGTACATAGCCATTGCGGTGGAAGCTGAGCAACCCAAGGACGGATGTTCGGGTCGATCCTTCGGTGATCAGTGTTCGGACTCCTGCCGGTGTCAGTTGTTCCCACGCATCCGACATGTACCAGCCCCACGACCGACCGACCATATCGCCCAGATGGCGAAGTCGTTGGGGCGGCACTCGATCAAGCAATCGGTGGATTGCTCGGGAAGCTGCGGCTCTCACTTCCGCCGATGGGGAGAAGACGCAATTCGCCACCCCCGAGATCGCACCGAGTTCCCCTTGCTCGGCGGTCTGTTCAAGGACCCTGACGATTTCGGCGTCACGGTCACGTGGGAAAAACCATGAAGTCTTGGTCGTGAGATCAAACAGCCGCTGCAAGAGATGGTGGGTCGTTTCCGAAACCTGCTGCATGGCTGCCTGCCCGGATCAACGCTCGTTTCAGTCCGCATTCGGACAATAGACACGCTGCGTGGCTCCAGGGTGCATTCTATCAGCGATCTCTGTCGTCGTGATACAGTAGTTCAGTACGCTTGTTGGAACGGTTTTTCGCAAATCGGTAGGAGCGAGGCATGGCTACCCAGCGCCGGTCAAGTATCAACGTCCTGGAGCGAGGCGACGTCTTCTTCCTTTACCGCCCCAACGAGGACCGGTATGAGCCGGGGGGACTGCTGGACATTCGCCGCTTTTACATGGTCCTCCATCCCCAGGGACAGGAACGGTTCCGGCTGATCGCCATCGGTAAGAAGAAGCTGCCGGGTTTCGACGACAGTGCGGCACGGCACTGGGGATTCGTGGACGGCGTTTTCCGCACCCCGGAGGAACTCCGTCAAGCAGCGGCGGGCATTTCTCTGCTCATTGGGTCCAACGGTGAAAACCTTCGACCCGCTGGGGAAGGTGTTTACGCTTTGGTCCTCCATGGCAACCACACGCACCTGGCCTACGTCCTGGAGCTGCCCCTGATCCCCGGCGAGGTACAGGAGGCGTTCAACATCAAGCCGGAAGGACGGTTCGTGATTGCCGTGAAGAACCCCGAAGCGACTTCACCGGCAGGGGTCGGACTCGAAGTTGAACGTCAGCCTGATTTCCCAAGGGAGTTGTGGACGAGGTTCGGGGATCGCAGGTGGGTGTCCCTTGATCCGCCCAACTTCCTGGATTACGAGGGTGCCGAACTGGTACTGATCGGTGGTCGGGACGACCTGGGTGAAGATCTCGGCATCGATCTGAAGGCGCATCCCGAAGACGAGGAGACCGCGGAAATATTCAGGGACCTACACATGGAGAAGTCCGAACGAACGATCAAGCCGTTGTTCGAGGGAGTCTGGGAGTGAGTCTCTCAGCGTCAGAACGGGGACGGGATTCCAGAATGACCCATGGCGGTGCTGAGTGCGTAAGGAGGACCTCGCCCGACTCTCAAAGGTGGTCAAGCTCCACCCCGACCGCCTTCAGCTTTGCCTCTCGCTCTCTCCCTGAAGGAGTCGCCATGAACCCGCCAACGCTGAAGCCAGTGATCGTCCCAGGCTACGAGAACGAGTCCCCGGCTCCGAGCCTGCGGAGAATCGTCCGCAATTCGGCACTTCTCAACCTGGTGATCGTTCTGGCTGGAATCATGGCGAACCAACCACCGAGCGACGTGTCCATCGGCAAGTTCGACATCCTCGCTACGTACGCCTACGCACGAGCCCTGTTCGACGGGCTGGATGTCGACCAAGCGAAGCAGCGGGGCATGGTTGCCGCGATCATGGGCGCTCAGGCACGGCTTGGCATCCGCAAGGTACACCACGAGGAGTTCCAAGCCCAGAAGGAAGCCGCCGAGAAGAAGAAAAAGACAACCATCACCGCCGAATCGTTCGACAAGCAAGTGGCTCACAAGATGGGAGCGTTCTTCGACGGCGTGTTCCTGCCCATGATCAGGAAACTGGTCGAAGCCCACCGCTCCTACGAAGACGTGAAACGGCTGGTCAAGATCCCGAGCACCTGGGGGGCGAAGATCAGCGGGGAGCAGTTCGAGGAACGGGTGAAGGCGTATTTGGCGTGTTGATCGACTTCAGCGCCATCGCACTCGGCACTCATGACGGCAGAGCCTTCCAGACGGTGCTTTGGCTCGTTCCATTTGTGACGCTGGTCGTCTGGGGCACCGCCACCGTGCTTTGTGTCGTCGGTCCGCATCGATCACGGTCGCAGGAAGCTCCGATGGCTCCTTCTCCGGAGAAGCAATATGTCCGAGCATCAGGTCACGATCACTCCTGAGCAGACCAGCGAGATTCTCGCAAACCCCGGCATGGGCTGGGAGACATTTCACCGCTCAAATCGACATGACAGGAACCTTCCGTCATGGATTCCCTCGACAGTCTATTACATTCGGTGGGGTTGGGGTGAATTGGAACCTCGACCTGGGAAGATC
>JBIOJM010000446.1:0-6765 GCA_044450785.1 Isosphaerales bacterium | reverse complement strand
TGGCCTTGGATGTCCAGGTCCAGCTTGAAAGCCCTTGGCTTGCCTGTCGATGGATGTCCAGTACGACGGTCGTACTGAACGCCTGTCAGGCTCGTAACGATTCGGGTTCACTAACTCCCAGTTTTACGGGTTTGGTGACAGATGCCGATCTCAAGAGCCGCGATATTGCCGAAGATTGGCTTTTGATACAGCCTAGACACGCCCTGGTCTCCCGCCGAATTGGTTTTTTTCCCAGAGCTGTCCCAAGCTATATTCCTCCAACCATACCGCCAGATCCTTCGATTGCAGGCGCGTCATCGTCGTCGATCCCCGCTCGAGTTGAGCCACGAGCACGTCTTCCGGCTCAAAGTGATCCAGGAGCAGAGCCGATTGCGTTGAGATGATGATCTGGGTCTTCGTGGCCGCGGTCTTGATGAGACTCGCCCGCATCGTGATGGCGTAGGGGTGCAGACCAAGTTCAGGCTCATCCACCAAGATCACGGATGGACGATAGACGAAAGGTTGTAGAAACAACGTGCTCAAACAGATGAACCGGAGCGTGCCGTCCGACAAAGCGGCGGCGTCAAAGTAACTGTCAGAGGACTTGTGAATCCATTCCAGCTTGATGCTTTTGGGATTGCGCCGAAGCGGCTCGAGATGAAAGTCGTGGAGAAACGGCGCGACGCGCTGAACGGTCTTGCGGATCAATTGATACTCGGACTGATGTTCCTTTGACAACAAGTAAAGGTAAGAGGCCAGATTTGAGGCATTCGCGCGAAACAACCGATTGTCGTCCAACTCGCCGGTCTTTTTCATCAGTGAGTTCTCACTGGTATCGTGAAAATGGTATATCTGCCAGCTATCCAGTCCGGACTGCACCCATTTCGGCACACGTCGTTGCGGCTTGCTGATCCCTGCCTCTTTGCCGCTTCCAGAAAGCCCTTCAGGCAAAGGCTTCGGATGGTGTGACTTCTCCCAATACCAGCACCATTCATCGTGGACAAAAAAGCGATCTTCCGCGGTCGGTGAAAGAACGACGTGGTAGCGATTGCTGTCGTCACGAAAGGAAATCTCCAGCTCGATCTCCTTGGTTGCCTTTGAACCGAAATGGAGAATTCTCTCAGCACCGCCCCTGGCGTCGGTGTAGTCGACGAGCCTTCCCTGGCGCAGCGCTCGAAGCAAGGAAAAAACACCCACGAAGTTTGACTTTCCCGAGCCGTTCGCACCAATCAGCAGGTTGATCGGCCGAAGCGCTAGTTTCTCGATCGACTTGATACTGAAGAATCCCTTGACGGTGATCTGGTGCAACTCTGCGTTCGTGATCGGACCGGGCTTTTTTCCAGGAGTGCCTTGCTGCTTGGACATGTTCAAGGCTCCCTCTCCCCACCATCCTCCGGCGCAAACCCCCGGCGCATGGTGTTCTCCGTGACGCAGCGGGTCAGCAGGAACTCGTGCAGGTAGTCGGGACCGCCGGCCTTGGTGCCGATGCCCGAGAGCTTGAAGCCGCCGAACGGCTGGCGGTCGACCAGGGCGCCGGTGATTCCCCGATTGATGTAGAGGTTGCCGACCCGGAACTCGCGCGTGACCCGCTCAATGTTTGCCGGGCTGCGCGAATAGATCCCGCCGGTCAGCGCGTACGGCGTACCATTGGCGATTCGCAGGCCATCGTCCAGGTCCTTCGCTCTGAGTACGGCCAGCACCGGGCCGAAGATCTCCTCCTGGGCAAGCCGGGCACCCGGCTGAACATCGGCCACGATCATCGGCCCGACGAAGTATCCCTGGCCGGCGAGCGGGCCAACTTCAGACTGGAAGACGACCCGGCCCTCGGTCGCGGCGATCTGCTGGTAGTCGAGGATCCGCCGCCGCGCCGAGGCGTCGATCACCGGGCCGACCAGCGTCTCCGGGTCGTCGGCCGGGCCGACCTTGACCGCCCGGGCGGCCTCGACCAGCCGAGCCAGAAACGCCTCGTAAATCCCCTCGAGGACAATCACGCGCGAGCACGCCGAACACTTCTGCCCGGCGTAGCCGAGGGCGCTCTGGATCACACCCACCACCGCCTCGTCGAGGTCCGCGTCGTCGTCGATCACGATCGCGTTCTTTCCACCCATCTCGGCGATGACCCGCTTCACATGTGTCTGGCCCGGCTTCGTGTCGGCCGCCTGGCGATTGATCAGGAGCCCCACCTCGCGTGAGCCCGTGAACGCGATGAGGTCGATCTCCGGATGATTGACCAGGACCTGGCCGATCTCTGCTCCCAGCCCCGGCAGGTAATTCAGCACGCCCGCGGGCAGCCCGGCTTCGCGCAGGGCACGCGCCAGGTGCCAGATGATGACGGGTGATTGCTGGGCCGGCTTGAGGATCACGGTGTTGCCCGCGACGATCGCCGCGGCGGTCATGCCGGTGGGAATCGCCAGGGGGAAGTTCCAGGGTGGGATCACCACGGCCACGCCGCGCGGAATCGGCTCGGTGAAGTTGGTCTCGCCCGAGACGTCGCGACGCCTCGGCTCGGCGAGCCGGATCATCTCGCGTGCGTAGAACTCGCAAAAATCGATGGCCTCGGCGACGTCGGCATCCGCCTCGGCCCACGGCTTGCCGCACTCGTAGACTTCCCAGGCGGCCAGTTCGAACCGGCGGTTCCGCATGATCGCCGCGGCCCCGATCAAGACGGCGGCGCGGGCACGCGCCGGCGTCGCCGCCCAGGCCGGGAACGCCGTCCGGGCCGCGGCCACCGCGGCTTCGGCGTGCGAGGCCCCAGCCAGAGCCACCCGGCCCACCACCCGCGAGCTGTGGCTCGGGTCCAGCGAATCGAGCCGGCGCGGCTCCGTGCCGATCTCCTCGCCGCCGATCAAGAGCGGATAGCTCCGGCCCAGCTCAGCCCGCACTCGCTCGAGCGCCTCCCGCATCGCTTCACGGCTCTCGGACCGCGCAAAGTCGGCCGGCGGCTCGTTGCGGAACGGAGAAAGGTCCGCCGGTGCGGGGGCAGGGGGGGGTTCGATCGCCGGGCGTCGGGTCCGGGTCAACATGGCACCGATCTCCTCGGGATCGCGCAGCAGGTCGTCGATCGCCGCGCGCTCGGCAAAACTCGCCTTGAGGAACGACTCGTTCGACGTATTCTCCAGCAGCCGGCGCACCAGGTAGGCCATGCCGGGCAGCATCGCGCCATACGGCGTATAGACACGCACGCGCTGGCCGCGGTCAACCAGGGCGCGCTGGATCAAGTCGCCCATGCCGAAGAGCGTCTGCAGCTCATAGGCACCGCGGGGCAGATCGAGTGCCTCGGCAACGGCGATCGCGTGCGACAGGCTGCGGATGTTATGGCTGCCGAACGCCGGGCGAAGCTGCTCGTGGTGCTCCAGCAAGAACCGGGCGCACCGCTCGAACGCCGCATCGCTCTGCCACTTCCGCAGGTAAACCGGCTCGGGCCAGCCCAGCCGCCGCGCGCTCAGGACCTCATAGTCCCAGTACGCTCCCTTGACCAGCCTGATCGTGATCGGCGTCCCCCGGCGTTCGACCCACTCGCGCAGCATCCGCAGCTCGCGCTCGGCATCGGCATGGTAGGCCTGGATGACGATCCCCACATCGGGCCAATCGCGGAACTCGGGCTCCTCGAGGATCCGGCAAAACAGCTCGTAGGTCAGCGCGCGGTACGAATACTGCTCCATGTCGACGTGAATATACGCATTCAACTCCCGGGCCGCGCGCAGGATCGGCCGCAGTCGCCGCCCGACACGCTCCATCGACGCTTCGGCGTGGATCGGCTCGAAGTGAGCGGTCAAGCTCGACAGCTTGAGTGAGAGGTTGAGGCGCGGGATCGGGCCGTTCTGATCGCGGTCGATCAGCGGGATCTCGGGGGCGGATCGCAGCGGTCCGTCCAGACCGCGGATCAAGGCCAGGCAGGTCTGCTGGTACAGATCGGCCTCGGCCTCGCTGATCACCGCTTCGCCCAGCAGATCGGCCGTGAACGCGAGCCGGTGACGCCGCAGGCCCAGGACCGTCTGAATCGCCTCCTCGGGCGTGCCCCCGGCGATGAATTTCTTCGCCATCAGGCCGGCCGAGGCGCGCGCAACCCGGGCCAGCCACTCCGCACGCGCGGTGCCGGCTGGCGCCAGCCGGAGCCCCAGGGCGAGCCACCACGGAACGCAGTCACCCGCCTCGGCAAGGTACTCGGCCAGGTGCCGCCGGACCGCCTCGCTGCTCTTGAGCGCAGGCAGCGCATCGATGAACCGGAAAAGCTGAACCCGCACCAGGGAATCGTTCAAAGTCCCCGCGACGAATCGATCCTCCCACCAGGCACGCTGCCACGGCTTCGGCCCTTGACCGATTCGCTCGAACACTTCCCGGCCGATCTCCCTGGTCCGCCCTTCCACCCATTCCGGGGACCGCGAATACACGCGGCCCGCTGCGTGCGGGCCGCCGTTTGGACCGTTAGCCGCAGCGGGTCCGGCGCCCGACTCGGCATTTGTGCTCGTTCCGGTCCTCGACGCGGCCGGCATCGACGCGGGGTCCTTTCTGGGATGGGTTGCAAAACGGAAAGCCCACCCTATTCTATGTCCGAAACGGGAGCAAGGGGATTGGGTCGAGGGCAGCCGAGTGCGGGAGTTTTGAAGTTGCGCCTTTTTGATTTCGCCCCGAAGAGGCACCGACATGCCAGCCCAGGGCAACGCCCTGGGATTTGGAAAACGCGATGACCCGTGCCCTGAAGGGGCCGAACATGGTGTTCAATCCCGCCGGTACCGCTCTTCATTTTCCATTGGGCGCCCGACGGATGGAAATGCAGCGTGGGACGGATTGGCAATCCGTCCTACAAACACTGCGTGCAGGGTATGTTTCCATCCACCGGTCGCCTGGAGGCAGGGCGCCTGTCCTTGTTACGCCCTTTCAGGGCTCCGCTGATTCGTGTCGTTTGTCTGTTCCCAGGGCATTGCCCTGGGCTGATATGTTATGGCCCCTACGGGGCGAAGACGCAAAGGCGCAACTTCAAAATGCAGGAGAGAGCCATCCGCGCAAGCCGGCTGCATTTGGACATTGATGCCGCGAAGCGTTGACAGGAATACGCCATTGGCGTATCAATGATTCGAACATGGTCATCATCGAGACGGCCGTTTTCACTCGTCAGGTTCTGAAGGTGCTGTCGGAAGAAGAGTACCGCGCCCTTCAGAGGAGTTTCCATGAAGGACGATCTGTTCCGCGAGCTGGAGGCAAGTGTTCGTGAAGGCGGTGCCATCCTCCGCGGTGAGAAGTCTCCCTCCCGCGCGTTCGTCTTGGAAGGTCCTGACGTCAAAGATGTCCTTCATCCGGACCCGGGTCCGCCCATCCGGATCAGCCCAGCAGCTCTCGGATCGGCCGGCCCGGGCTGAGCTTGATCGGCCGGCCAGTCGCGGGCGCGACGTTCTCCTTGGCCGGGTTGAGGCCCAGCGCCGTCAGCACCGTCGCGTGCACGTCCTCGACCGTCGTCGGCCGGACCGGGTCCTTGACGCCTTCGGGATCGGTCGCGCCGATCGCCAGGCCGCCGCGAATTCCGCCGCCGGCCAGCGCCAGGCTGAAGCCGCTCGGCCAGTGGTCCCGCCCAGCCGCGAGGTTCATCTTGGGCGTCCGGCCGAACTCGCCACAGCACAGGATGACCGTGCGGTCGAGCAGGTCCTTGCGACCCAGGTCGTGCAACAGGGCGGCGAAGGCGGGATCCAGGACCTTGACGTGCGCACGATGGACCTCATGGTTGGCGACGTGCGCGTCCCAACCATCGAGGGTGACCTCGACGCAGCGCACGCCGGCCTCGATGAGCCGGCGCGCGGCCAGGCAGCCGCGGCCGAACGGGGTGTCGCCGTACTCGGCGCGAACCGACGAGGGCTCCTGCGACACGTCGAACGCCTTCAACTGCTCGGAGCTCATCATCACGCGGGCGCGGGCGAGTGTCTCGCGGTGCAAGGTCGCTTCGGCGCGGGCTCGCCGCCCACGGGCGAAGGCGCGCTCGAGGACGTCCAGGTCATGAACGCGCGCGGCGTCACGATGGCCCGCCACCCCGGCCGACACGTCGACCAATGGGCCCTTCGGATCACCCGCCTGGAAGGCGTCGAATTCGCCACCCAGAAAGCCGCCCCGGCTCGGCCATTGACCGGTCAGGATCGAGATGTGCCGCGGGATCTCGGTCCGGCCCGCCGGCAGCTCGTGGCAGCAGACGGCCCCGATCGAGGGGTGCTCGACCGTCGGGTCGGGACGATAGCCCCTCTTCATCATGTAAGTACCGCGCTCATGGTCACCCTCCTTGCTGATCATTGACCGGATCAAGCTGACCGAGCCCATCTGGCCGGCAAGCTGCTCGAACCCATGAGCGAGCTCGACGCCCCGGGCCGCCGTCGCGATCGCCTTGGTCCCGCCCGCGATCTTGCTGCCGGGGTGCGGGTCGAACGTCTCGAGCTGGCTCGGGCCGCCGCCCAGCCACAGCAGGATCACCGACTGCGCCGGCTGCCGCGACCGCTCCGCCTGATCGGCCAGGAGCTGGCCGACCGGCGTGAGCCAGCTCATGCCGGCGAGCTTGAGGAAGCCGCGGCGGTCGAGCAATGGATCAAGTCGTAGGTTCATGAGAGTGCCTCATTCATTTGATTCCAGCGGGTGTGACCGACGTTTGATGTGAGCCAAAGTCCCGACAACGACGAATCGTCTTCGGGAGGGCGAGGCTGGGGTGATGAAAAGTTAGTGTTGACGGGACTGGAGCGGCGGATGGGAGACGGGTGTTTTTGTTGCGCGCGATCGAAAGACGGCGCGGGCGAGCGATCGTTCCCCCCCTTG
>JBIOJM010000445.1:0-6783 GCA_044450785.1 Isosphaerales bacterium | reverse complement strand
GACCAGAGGCCCAGCGTCTCGCCGAGTCGCTCGGTTACCCGGTGATTGTCAAGGCATCGATGGGAGGGGGGGGCAGGGGCATGCGGGTGGTGGAATCGCCCGAGGCACTCGAATCCGCGCTCGACCAGGCTCGCCGCGAGGCCGGCACCGCCTTCGGCGTGCCCGACGTCTTCATCGAGAAGTTCGTGCGCAATGCCAAACACATCGAGGTCCAGATCCTGGGCGACCGCCACGGAAACCTCGTCCATCTTTACGAGCGCGACTGCTCGGTCCAGCGCCGTCATCAAAAGATCGTCGAGATCGCGCCGGCTCACAACCTCGACCCGGCCGTCCGCGAGGCCATCTGCGAGGCCGCCGTCCGGCTCGGCCGGCACGTCCAGTATGAAAACGCGGGAACCGTCGAATTCCTGGTCGACGTCGACACCGGCCTATTCTTCTTCATCGAGGTCAATCCGCGGATCCAGGTCGAACACACGGTCACGGAGATTGTGACCAACGTCGACCTGGTCAAGAGCCAGGTCCTGGTGGCCGCGGGCATGCCGCTCTCCGATCCGGAGATCGACCTGCCCACGCAGGGCTCGGTCCAGGTTCAGGGCTACGCCCTGCAGTGCCGTGTGACGACCGAGGATCCCGAGAACCGGTTCACGCCGGACTACGGCCGCATCACCCATTATCGCCCGGTCGGGGGCATGGGCATCCGCACCGACGGCGGCCCGGCAGTGACGGGGGGGATCATCACTCCGTTTTACGACTCGCTGCTGGTGAAGATCTGCGCCTCCGGAAGGCGGTTCATCGACGCCGCCCGGCGCATGGAGCGGGCCCTTCAGGAGTTCCGGGTCCGCGGGGTCAAGACCAACGTTCCCTTTCTTCTCAAACTGCTCACGCATCAAGAGTTCCTCGACGGCAACTGCACGACGAGCTTCATCGACGAGACCCCCGAGCTGTTCCAGTTCCCGGTCCGGCATAACCGGGCGGTGCGGCTGTTGACCTATGCCGCCGAGATCACGGTCAACGGCTTCCCGGGGATCGCGCGGCCCGCGGGGCACACCGCCGCGCCGGAGCCCGAATCTCCGCGGTTCAATTCACTGGCCGACCCACCGCCCGGCTCGCGCCAGCGGTTGCTCGCGATGGGACCGGATGCCTTCTCGCGCTGGGTGCGCGACCAGGAAGCCTTGCTCGTCACCGACACCACCTTCCGCGACGCTCACCAGTCGCTGCTGGCCACCCGGGTGCGGACCCGCGACATGCTCCGCGTCGCCCTAGCGTATGCGTCCCACTGTGCCGGGGTCTTCTCGATCGAGATGTGGGGCGGCGCCACCTTCGACACCGCGATGCGGTTCCTCAAGGAAGACCCGTGGGAGCGGCTGGCCCAGCTCCGCGAGAAGATCCCCAACATCCTCTTCCAAATGTTATTGCGCGGCTCGAACGCCGTGGGCTACACGAGCTATCCCGACAACGTGGTCAAGGCGTTCGTCGCGGAGGCCGCCGCCGCCGGAATCGACCTGTTCCGCGTCTTCGACTCGCTCAACTGGGTCCCCAACATGGAGCGGTCGCTCGAGGCCGTTCGTGAAGCCGGAGCGCTCTGCGAGGCGGCCATCTGCTATACCGGCGATATCCTTGATCCCAACCGGACCAAATACAGCCTCGCCTACTACGTCGAGCTGGCCAAGGAGCTGGAAAAACGGGGCGCGAACCTGATCGCCATCAAGGACATGGCCGGCCTGTGCAAGCCGATGGCCGCCGAGCGGTTGATCAAGGCGTTGCGCGACGAAGTCGGCGTGCCGATCCACTTCCACACTCACGACATCGGGGGCGCGCAAGCGGCGAGTGTGCTGCGGGCCGCCGACGTCGGCCTCGACGTCGCCGACGGCGCCATCGCCTCCATGGCCGGATTGACCTCCCAGCCCAGCTTGAACGCGCTCGTGGAGTCGCTCCGGTTCACCCCGCGCGACACGGGCCTCGATCCCGCCGCCCTGCTCGAGATGAGCCGGTACTGGGGCGCGGTCCGCGAGCTCTATGCACCCTTCGAGTCGGGCCCCCGCTCACCCGCGGCCGACCTCTATGAGCTCGAGATGCCGGGCGGCCAGTACTCCAACCTGTTCCAGCAGGCCCGGGCCCTCGGCCTGGCCCCCCGCTGGCAAGAGTTCTGCAAGGCCTATTCGCAGGTCAACCTCCTCTTCGGCGACATCATCAAGGTGACGCCCAGCTCCAAGGTCGTGGGAGACATGGCGCTCTTCGTGGTTGCAAACAACCTGAGTTCGGAAGACGTCCTCGACCCCGCCCGCGAACTGGCCTTTCCCGAAAGCGTGGTGGAGTTTTTCGAAGGGCGGCTGGGCCAACCCCCGGGCGGGTTCCCGCCGGCGCTCCAGGCCCGGGTCTTGAAAGGCCGGCCCGCGCTCTCGCAGCGTCCCGGCGCGAATCTCCCGCCCGCCGACCTCGAGGCCGCGCGTGAGAAAGCCACCGCCCTCCTCGGCCGCCCGGCCAGTGGCCGCGAAGCACTCAGTTATCTGCTCTATCCGCGCGTCTTCCCCGACCTCGCCGCCCACGAGCGAATCTACTCGGATACCTCGATACTCCCCACCTCGATCTTCTTTCACGGTCCCGACCCGGGTGCAGAGCACCTGGTCGAGATCGAGCCGGGCAAGACCTTGATCGTCAAGCTGCTCGCCGTCGGCGAGTCCCACGCCGACGGCATGCGCACGGTCTTCTTCGAGCTCAACGGCCAAGCCCGCGAAGTCGAGGTCGTCGATCGCTCCCTGGCCTCCTCCGTCCGCCAGATACCCATGGCCGATCCCAACGATCCCAACCAGATCCCATCACCGCTGCCGGGGCTGGTCGTCGGAGTGGGCGTCTCGCCCGGCGATGCCGTGCGCAAAGGTCAAAAACTCGTTTCGATCGAATCCATGAAGATGGAGACGACCGTCTACGCCGAACGGCCGGGCCGCGTCGCCGACGTGCTCGCCGTGGTCGGACGGCAGGTCAAGACCGGAGAGCTGCTACTTCGGCTCAGCGGCCAGTAGCATTCATGCTGCTCGCGGCCCGAAGTGAGACATTGGCGATCCCGGGAGCGCGGCCGTTCCGGACGCTTTTGCGCTGGCGAGACGCGCGCGCTCACAGAATCCGAATGGACGCGTTACGGCCGGGGCGGAGGGCGGGGCCGAAATAGCCCAGGATCGCCGCGGAGCGACCATCCGAGTCTACCGATCGCTCTTGTCTTGGTGCTTCTGCGGCTCCGCGCCGTATTTCTTGGCTTGTTGTTCGACGTATCGCAGCAAACCGGCGTTTGCTCGGTCTACCATTTTGATCGCCTTCTCGGCCGTTGACTTGGCCTGCTCTTTGTCTCCGGAGGCAAAGTATGCAGCCGCAACCGTCAGGGTGCCGATCGCGTCGTTCTCGCCCTCCACTGCGGCTTTCGCGGCGGCCACGGCCTTTGGCCCGAATTCCTTCACCTTGGTTTGATCCCCGGCGAATGCGTAAACATCGAGGAGATTCAGTAAAGTGGCCGGGTTTTCTTGATCGAGCGCGTACGAAGCTTCGACTGCCCTGATTGCCAGCGCCGTTAAATCGGCGTGCCCCTTCGTGGAATCGTTGCGGAGCGCGGTCGACACGGTTCGGAGACCGGACGTGTCACCGCGGGCGACGGCTTTGGCGATCAGCTTCTCGGCGAGCTCTTTCGCCTCGAGAAACTGTTTCCCTCGCACGAGCAGCCCGAGTTTCGACTGGATCATGTAGACGTTATCCGCCAACGCGGGCCACTTGGCGGCGAACTTGGCCAGGGCCTGGAGCCCGGCCTCGGCGCTATTGGTCGTCGTGCTCATGACCGCGTACGCGGCGTCGAAGTCTTTGTCAGCTTCGGCGAGCGTATCCGCCCCTGCTTTCTGGTCCCAGGTGCCGTCCAATACCTTCGGCAGCACGAAGTCAAGGAAGAGGGGGTGGCCGATGTAGGCGATTCTTCCTTGCTTGTCAACGACGAAGGAGCACGGGATGCCGTTCTGCCCGGAGGCCTTCATGTACGCGTTGTGAGTTTCTGATCCGCTGCCAAAGGCAAACGTGTAGCCCAGCTTCGCGCCCTGCTTGGCCACAAACGCGTTCACCTTCGCCTCTTTGTCGTTGGCCTCGGAGGCGAACCCGATGAAGGTCACTCCCTTCTCCCGATACTCGTCCTGGAGATCGCCGATGTGGGGCATGATCTGTCTGCACGGCCCACACCACGTCGCCCAGAACTCGATGACATAGACCCGACCCGGTTCGAATCCCTTGACCTCCGCACCACGCAGCCAAGTCGAGACGGCAAGAGGCGGGGCGGGATCGCCCACCTTGAGCTTCCCTTGCACCGCCATCGCGATGGTTCCAAACGAACTTACCCCAAGAACGCCGGCCAGAATCAAGGAAGGGAATCTCAGTCGTGGCATGGGAATCTCCCGAAGGATCGTTACATTGGACAGGGGGAGCCGAGCTCACGTTGATTGTAACGGGTCAGGGGGCTGAGGACCACAAGGCGAGGGTCAGCCACCGTCGCTACGGCTTGGCATTCTCCATCTCCTTCAGGAGTGCATCCACAGCCTCATCTAGCGTCTCCTCGACGACCTGTTTGTGGCGGATCACGCCCTTATCATCGAGGACGTAGACAGTGGGCCAGCCTTCGACATTGTACTGATCCGTGATCGGACCATCCGGGCCACCGTTCCACCATGACCGCCATGTGATCCGCTCTTGCCTCACCGCCCGCTTTGCCTTCTCCCGATCATCGTCGCCGTCGATGCCGAGCAGGACGAATGGCTTGCCTTTCAAGCGTTCCACCAAGGTTCGCTCGTGAGGGACCAAGTCCATGCAGGGGCCGCACCAGGTGGCCCAGAAGATCAAAACGACGATCTTGCCCCTGTGATCACTTAGCTTCATGAGTCTGCCGTCGATATCCTCTCCAGCGATCTCGGGGGCGACTTTGCCGACGGCCAGGTCACGTAGCTCGTGCAAGGCGGACTTGGCAGCGTCCGCGATGGTCACGCCCCGGTCGGCAGTTGAGCGGGCCCGACTGTACACGATATCGCCATAGTCCTTGATGCACCGCTCGAACAGGCCCGCGGCCTCATTCTTCGACGCCTTGAGATCAACGTCGCGGATGTAATTGATGAACTCGGGATCGAGCCCTTTGATGAAATCTTGATCGGAGGGGGATTTGGCATTCGGCTTGAATTGGGGAAGCCCCGCGATCTGGACCTTGGCGGAGAGGATTTTGGCCAGAGCCAGGGAGGCCCGGCCACGGACCTCGCGATCACGACTCCGATCGATGAGGACACGGAGAAATCTCTCCGTAGGGGCCGAAGGATACTGCAGCCCTTGAGTGCACGCTTTGCCCAACCGCTTGTCGTCGAGATGGTCGCCACGTGCGAGAAGCTCGAGGGCATGGCGGTAATGAGGGTAAAAGTCCCGGCCACTAACCTGGATATTCGTGGCTTTGTTGACGACCCAGAGGAGGGCGTCGGTCGCACCGGGTTCCCCGGGGTTCGCCTCGGCTAACTTGAGAAAGCGGGGAGTGAAGGCAAGGCCGGGCCAGTCGGGCTCGGTATCCTGCTTGGCATCATCGACGCGTTTCTCCCACGCCTCAACAGATGCCTGAAATTCCTTGAGCAACGCTTCGTATTGCTCCTTGAGCGTTTGCGGATTCGAGGCTTGTAATGAGATCGATGGGACGCAGAGTAGAAGCCCGAGCACGATCTTTCTCATCGAGTGTCCTCCCTCGGTTGGTTGACCGGCAAAATGAGCCCTACCTCAACGCTCGCCTCTGAGCGAGAACGTCGCGTGTCAAGCAGGTTCGACGAGCGCACTCGCCACGCCGGCCCCTTCGTCCCAGCCGCGATTCGCTCTCCCTTCTCGCTCGAAACTGGTTCCAAACATCCGTTCAGCGCCACGATCTTTCCGTTCTGATCTTACCGACCGTAGCGGGCTTCCGATAGCAGCGGAGAAAAAAACAACGAACTTGGTCCGACGCCCCAGTTCCACCGTGTTTTGCCTTCTCGAAACCCATCTCCGATGGGCTGATTCGATCGAGAGTAAGCGCACTGTGGAACCATGCTCCACACGCGAGCGGCCGCGCCAGGCCCGAGCGGACGGGAGGCGGCTGACCGGTGCCCGCAAACGGACCTACGGGGACTCGCCGGGATCCCGAGGCGTCCGTATCGCACCGTGGGGCCGTTATCCCTCGCGCACGGCTACTCTCCGTCCCGGGCGGCACTGGTGCCGGCCGAGAACGGCCGGCGCGAGGTCTCTGGATCGGATGGCTCGAGCTGGGCTGCGCCTGATCGAGCAAGGCCCCGCCGAGTTCTGGGTCGGTGAGACCGGATGATCATGGCTGGCGACCGGCCGAAAGAGGTACCGTGCGCAAAGGTTCGAAACTCCTTTCGATCGAATCGAATCGATGAGGTTGGAGACGACCGTCTACGCGGAACGCCCCGGCCGAGTCGCGGACGTGCTCGGCCCGGTCGGTCGGTCGCCAGGTCAAGACCGGCGAGCTACTGCTCAGGTTCGGCGGGCAGTAGACCACGCGGAACGAGCCGGGAGGGGGAGGCTGGGTTCATAAAAAGTTGGGCTTGCAACGGTTCAGTGCTCATCCCGGTTTCATCGCGCGCGTTCCCCCGCCACGAACAC
Source organism: Isosphaerales bacterium (assembly GCA_044450785.1). Classification (GTDB taxonomy): domain Bacteria; phylum Planctomycetota; class Planctomycetia; order Isosphaerales; family Isosphaeraceae; genus JBIOJM01. The sequence continues at coordinate 138 of JBIOJM010000445.1, read as the reverse complement.
GCCGTCCGCTTTCCCCCCCCCCTTCGCAAGGGGGGCCAGGGGGGGTATGGGCAGCCGCCTCGGAACTCAAGTTGGACGGCTCGGCCCTTGCAAAATCCAATTCAGAACGTTGTTCAAGCACGCTGCGAATTGCCCCGT
>JBIOJM010000444.1:0-6827 GCA_044450785.1 Isosphaerales bacterium | reverse complement strand
GAAGTGGAACCTCGGCGGCCGGCTCCTGAACACGAGCCTCGAGTTCGGCGAGAAGTGGCTGATGTTTGGGATCTCCACGAACGACGTGACGCGCGCCCAGGGCAAGCACGCCGGCGCCGTTCTCGTCATCGCCGACGAGGCTACGGGCATCCCGGCTCCGATCTGGCCCGGGCTCGAGTCGATGGTCCTCGGGCCCGACGACCGCTTCGTCGCCGTCGGAAACCCTACCGATCCGACCTCGCAGTTCTACGTCGAATGGGAGAAGCCGAAGAAATGGGCGCACGTCGTCATCTCCTGCGAAAACCACCCGAACGTCCTGACCGGAACGATCGTCGTGAAGGGCGCCGTGACGCGGGAGAAGGTCAAGGAGATGGAACAGCAGTACGGCCGGAACCATCCGGAGTACGAGTCGAGGGTCCTCGGGATCTGGCCGAGAAGCCAGGGCTGGATGTTCCGCCAGGACTTCGATCCGGAGGTCGGCGGCCGGCACGTCTACGACTGGCGAAACATGGAAATCCCGGCCTGGTGGCCGCGCTGGATCGCAATCGACTGGGGATTCGCTCACAACACCGTGGCGCTCTTCGCCGCTTTTGACGGCACGACCACCTACGTCTACGACGAGATCGTGGTCAACGAGAAGACGCCCACGGAGCTTGGAGCGATCATCGGTCAACGTGCGAACCCGGTAGCACCCGAAGGCCGGCCCTCTGGCATCCAGGTCGTCTACCTCGCCCACGACGCCTTCTCGAGGATCGACGCGGTCCGGACCCGCGCCGACCAGATCGGCGAGGCGCTCGCTCTCTGGGGTCTGCCGTTCCCGACGATGGCCTCGAGAGACCGGATCGGCGGCTGGAACCTCATCACGGGGATGCTCCGGACGAACGCCCTCAAGATCTCGAACGCCTGCCCGCGCGTCATCGAAAAAATCCAGACGCTCAAACGGAAAACGATGCCGGACGGGAAAGTGAGCGAGGACGCCTTCAAGGAAGAGGGCGACGACGAGATGGATGCCCTCTACAAGCTCCTCGCGTCGCGCCCTGCCGAGCCGCAGATGCCGTACGAGATCCGGATTCAGCAGCGGATCGAGGCGTTCAAGAAGCAGAACGAGAAGACGATTGACCCGCAGTCTTTGGCGATGAGTTACAGGCTGGCTCTTTCTGAAGAGCGCCAAGATAGAGACTTCGTATCGATGAGGCGGGGCTTTAGATGACAGAAAGATCTGGGGTGAAGCAGGAGATGAAGCGAACCGCGAAGCGTGGGGCGGAGCAGGCGTTGCTGTTCCCGAATGCCGAAGTGACAAAGAGAAAATGCGTTTTCTGCGGTAAGACGAAGCTACTCTGCCATTTCAACCGCGACAAATACGGCCGCTATGGCCGTGGTGCTAGGTGTAGCGTATGCCGCTCGAGAGCGCGTAAGGTCTTCTGGAAGCTGAACCGCACGAGCCCGGAATATCGCAGGAAGCGAGAGGCGCAGCGCATTTTGAGCGACGGCCGCTCGCCAGAGGCGTTCATACGTCGACTTCGTCGCGATGTCCGGTGTAGGAAACTCTCTCGGCGTGGTATCAGCCCGGAACATCTCGTCGCTCTTTTCGATCAGCAGGATGGTCGGTGCTTCTACAGTGGCATCCCGATGACGTGGACGATGGGCCACGGTCGTGTCGACACGAACATCAGCCTTGAACGGCTTGACGTTTCGCGCGGATACGAACCTGGGAATGTCGTTCTCTGCTGCTACTTCATCAACATCTCGAAGAGAGAGAAGACCATTGACGAATGGCTCCAGTGGGCCGAAGCCGTCTATCGGCATCAGGCCACGAGGCCGCGCCTCCGTCTCGTGTCTTCGGGAGGACTCTGATCCCAAAAGCCTACACGCAAATTCGCGACCGCTTCATCCGCATGGGTGAATCGAAGAAGGAAGCCGAGAAACGAGCGAGCATGATCTTCAACTCCAAGATCCGAAAGCCGGGCGAAGTGGCGATGGGGCCTTACTACGAACAGAGAGCGGCGGCTGCCGCGAAGAAGGGGAAACGCTGATGAAGTATTACCAGAAGGACAACCCGGCGATGAAGGTCACGGTGCTTCGGGAACTCCTCGAAAACACCATTGCCTGCCACAAGGACCACCAGTTCAAGACTCCGGAGGTCGCCTTCAGAACCCTCGGGATGGGTCTCTACGAGGCCTTCGGTCACTTCTCGACGGCCCAGCTCAACGAGGGAATCATCGAGTCGAAGCTCAACGATTCCTCCGTCGTGGTCCTCGAGAGCGTGCCATACAAGGACGCCGCCGAGGAGGCCGCGAGCAAGGCGCCCCCAGTTCCCGCCCCCGTCCTGGCGCCCTCGGCGGTTACGACCGTTGCACCGAAAGAAACCGCCGCAGTGAACGGCGAGACAAAGCCCAACTAAGGGCCTAGGAGGTAAAGGATCATGGCACTCACAGGACAGGAAGCCGGCCAGGTTGCTTCGCAGGGGGCGAGCGCCTGGGGATTCGACGACGCGATCGGAGAGCTGGTCCCGTTGCAGGGGACCAGCCCGTCCGACCTGACGAGGAGCATCGGGCAGCCAGCCTCACGATTCCTCGTGAACCGTATGGTACCAGCATCTACCTTCGGGTGGACATCTGCCGCAGGGACGGCGGTAACGGCGGCCACGGAGACGAGCCTTCTCGCCGCCGCCGGCTGGAAAGGCGCGGCCTATTCGGGCCTCACAGCAGGCACCTTCCCGGCGCTCTTCCTGAACCGGATCGGGAAGATCATCAACTTCAACGCCTGGGGCATCGTCAGCGCGACGGCGTCGACTCCCACGAACAACTTCAAGTTCAAGCTCGGCTCGAACATCGTCGTCCAGACCGGAACGCAGACGACGGCCTCTGTGACCGGAACCCTTCCGTGGTTCTACTCGGGCTGGGCGATGGTGACGGCGACCGGCAGTTCCGGAACGCTGCTCGGCCAGGGGCTCTTCACCTACTTCACTACCGCGCCCATCATCGTCGGCTGGGCGGCATACCAGTCCGGCGCTGTGACGGCCGACCTGACGACGACCCTCGCGATCGACCTGACCTCGACGTGGTCCGCCATCACTGGCTCGCCATCGATCACCTGCCAGGGGATCGTCGTTGGCGTCTCGAACTGAAGGAGGCACGAGATGGCCCTCACAGGACAGCTCGCACCAAACATCGCCTCTCAGGGTCCGGCGTGGCTCTTCGATGACGCCATCGGAGAACTCGTTCCATACGCCGGCGTCAACGTCTTCGACCTCGGAAGGAGTCTGGGCCAGCCGGCTTCACGGTTCCTCGTCAACCGCATGGTTCCGGAATCCACCTTTGGCTGGACGTCGGCCGCCGGAACCGCCGTAACGACGACTGGCGCCGAAACGACCATGCTGACATCGGCCGGTTGGAAAGGCGCAGCGTACAGCGGCCTGACACCGGGGACGATCCCGGCCCTCTTCCTCAATCGCGTCGGGAAGATCGTCTACTTTGAGGCGTTCGGCGTCATCACGGGCACCGGGTCCACGCCGACGCTGGACGTGAAGCTGAAGTTCGGGACGACGATCGTCATCGACACCGGCGTCCGGACGACCGCCTCCGTGGCGGGCACCCTGCCGTGGAACTATTACGGATTCGCGATGGTGACGGTTGGTGGCGCGGCCGGCTTCATTCTCGGGCAGGGACAGTTCATCTACAACACGGCTGCGACCGCGATGGTCGGCTGGTCGGCGTATACGTCGGCCGCCCAGGCCATCGACCTCACAGCCGCCCAGGCCATCGACCTCACAGCCGCCTGGTCGGCCGCCGGCTCGCCTTCCATCACCTGCCAGGGACTTACCGTCTCTGTGCTGAACTGAAAACTGGATGAATTAGGAGGATCGAAAATGGCACTTCTCGGACAGGGGACAGCCTACCTTCTGGCCCAGCAGTCGACCGGCTGGCAGTTCGACTCGGCCAACTATGACTTCGTGCCATGCACGGGGAACAACCCACAAGACTTGGCGCGGGGCATCGGACGCCAGCCCGGTTCTGGCATGGCGATCGGCCGCGCTCTCGTCAACCAGCTCCTTCCGCCCGGAATCGCGATGGTGCAGACGGTCGTCGGAGTGGAGTCGAACAACTTCACGACCCGGCAGGCAATCCACGGGACACTGGTCAACTGCATGACGATCGGCGACGGCGTGCAGGTCGCTGGGACGTTCCCGGCGGGCGCGCTGAACCTGCTCGGCCGAACGCTCCGGATCAGGGGCGGCGGCAACTGGGGCGTCACTGCGACGCCGAACATCACGGTCGACGTCTCGCTTGGTGCCGGCGTCCTTGCCACCACTCAGGTCTGCACTCTGTCGGCCGTCACCACACCCCAGAACTTCTACTTCGACATCATGAGCACGGTCACAACCGTCGGCGCCTCGGGCGTCATGACCACCACCGGCACCTTCGACGGACAGATCACGACCATCACCCGGTTCCCGATTGGCATGTCGAACAGCACTGTCGGCACGGGCCTCACTCTCGACCTGACGGCCACCCAGGCACTCAGCGTTGGCTGCACGTGGAGCGCCGGCAGCGCGAGCAACCGTATCAGGCTCACCGACCTGATCGTTGAGATCTGCTTCTGAGGAGGCATCCATGAAGCGGCACCTACTGGCTGCGGCCGTCGTTCTCGCCATCCTCACATTCGCGGGAACGGCGGCCGCCTCGGATCTCGTCTGGTCGGCGCAGACAGCGGCCTCAGGAACCGGTTCCGAGATTCCGGTCGCGGGCAACACCGTGGTCAACGTCATGGCTTGCGGCACCGGCTTCTCCGGGACTGTCACGATCTACCAGGGGCCGGCGACTGCGACGCTCACGGCGACGAAGACGATCACGCTCGTGGCGAACAGTGATTGCACGAGCTACTACTCCTTTAACCCGTCGAGTTTGATACGTATAGATTTCACGCTTTCTGCGGGCACTTTAAGTGCGGTCTATTTGGAACACTGGAAATGAACCCGTGAAGAAGCTCACTCGCCTTCTCGCGGTTCTTCTCTTCGCGGCCCTTCCTGCGCTCGCCCAGCCTGTCCAGTACGCCCCGAAGCCGTGCAAGATGGATGGGACCGACTGCTCGCCGGTGACTGTTACCACCGCAATGGTTGATCACGGCGGCCAGGTCTATAACGCGAAGGCATACGGTCTTACCTGTGACGGTTCCGCCGACGACACGTCAGCTTTCAACGCACTCTTGGCGACCGTCTACGCCGCCGGCGGCGGGACGATCTGGCTCCCCGGAATCTGCCGGATCAACGGCGCGGTCTTGTTCCCAAACGACGGCCTAACACAGCCGAGTCAGCCCTATATCCGCATCACGGGGGCGGGGACGGGGGCCGATGGTCAATGGGGTGTCTTCCCGACATCCCCATCCGGTCTCGATCTGCGCTACGCAGGCGGCCCGAAACTCGATACCCGCGGTCGCGGTTTATTGGAAATCGACCATGTCGTCCTGAAGGATGGCGGGAGCGATTCCGTGCCCTTCATTTTCACCACGAACACGACCCTCCATATTCACGACACGGTGTTCTCGGGGACAGCCAGCGGGTTCAGCGCGCAGAACGACGCTATCGTTTGTGGGGGTACGACCATAACTCAGGGCGGGCTCGCGACATCGCCTTTCCAGGGCTACGGTACCATCATCCGCGACAACTGGTTCGACAAGATCCGGCGCGGCGTGTGGGGTCGCGTTTACTTCAACGGCGCGATGATCCTAAACAATACCTGGTCGGTTTCGTGTGGATCAAACCTGACGACTACCATATCGGCCGCGTCCAACGCCGCTGCTGCGGTTCTCACGTCGGTAGCGCACGGGCTGCCCGTGGGGACGACTTACTCGGCAAGTTTCAGTGGGGCGACCGGGAACTGGACGCCAATCAACGGGATTCACGCGATTATTCCGCTGACCGTCGATACGTTTTCGATTCCCGTGGACTCGACGACATTCGGAGCCTTGACAGGCTCACCCGTTTACTTGAGCGGAGGCGCCGTCGAACTGGACGGGACCGGCGCGGGTGGAGCGCCCGGAGAATACTGCGTCGGTAACACGATCTCCGGCAACCTCGTGGAGATGGTCCACTACCCCTCGCTTTTGGTCGGGTCATCGGCCCAGCGGAATGTCTTTGCAGACAACACCGCCTGGGACGCAACCGGGGCCACGATCGCCTTTTATCGGCTTACTAATAGCAACTCCAACCTCATCACCCAGCAGACCGAGGACAACGCAGCATTCATCGCGGCCGATACGGCGACGAGCGGCTGGAACAGTTACCTACGTTCGGGTGCGAGCGCCATGAGCGTTTGGGCGCAGCCGTGGACATTCAAGAACACGGCGCAATTCAGCGGCATCGCTTCTGGGGACGTCCCTGTCGCCGGGGCCAATGGACTACTGACAAGAGACGACGGCCTCTCGTACGCGGGAACGGGCTCGACGTTTCAGCTAATCTTTGGAACCAAGGGCGCCGGGATGACGGAGAAGACGCCCGGGGTCATGGCGGTCACTAACGGCTCGTCCGGATATGGTGGACTGACAGTCGCCAGCCAAACATTCAATAACGGCTGGCAGGTTGGCCCATCAAATTATGGATGGGAAGTGGGCTGGAACCTCTCCTCAAACCAGATGGTCGGGACGTCCGCATCCACGATCAACTGGACGTCCGGCACCCGCACGGCCAGCCCAGACATCGGTATCGGCCGCTCCTCCGCCGGCGTCGTGATATTCACGGACGGCTCGACGGGTGGTGCGGCGGGCGCGGTCGGCGGCAAGGTGACCGCATTCACCTCCGCTTCCGCCGCCGCCGTCAACATCGCCGATGT
>JBIOJM010000443.1:0-6829 GCA_044450785.1 Isosphaerales bacterium | reverse complement strand
GCGGAGGACGGAGGGCGGAGGAAAGAGAGGCCCAAACCGGAAACCCTCGATCCGCGCACCAGACGGTGGTCCGCCGGGGTACAAGGAGTCGTGGAGTGTGATGGTGATGAGAGACTTGGGCAACATCCGATAGCGGGCTGGCTGTCGCCACTTCGACGCCGGCCACCCAACCGTTGTCGCCTGGGAAGGCGCTGGAATTGAGCCATACGCACAACCCTCCTGTTCTTGGCGTCATTTGCGTCACAAGCGTCACGGCGTTGCTGGAAGGCGTTGCTGGCATTGGAGTTACGTCCGTGACGCTTTTTTTCCGTCCAATCAGCTCGTGGAAGCAACTCTCTATGTCACTCACACTTACGTGCCGTGACGCTTCCTACGGCAGACCGACACCTGGGAGCGTACAGAAGGACGGCACCGTCCCGCCAATCTTCGGTGGTTTCCGACCGCGATGGGCCAGGATCGCCATGCGCCGGTTCGGGGGTCTATCGGTGTCGTCGTGCGCGCAGATTCCCCCATCTATATATATAACGCCAAAACCCAGTTTCGCTAAAGCGGCTTCGTTCCGAATCGACGGATGCTTAACCCAGCGGCTGAGTTATGCTCCCAAAAATTATTCCGAGCGCGCCACTAATTCTGCCGGGTTGTCGTTTGAGCCGGGTGTGCGGGGGGCTGCGGCGGGCAAAGACGGTCGATTGCCGTGACGCCGGGGTCGCGAGTGGGTGTCTGGAGATCGTTGTCTATTTTCGGGGCGCAAGGTCCCAGACGACAACATCGCCAGGGTCAGATCCCAGACCAGGCGGGGATACCAAAGCCTGAAACCCTGGTGCGAGCCTCCAGCCGGCCATCGGGCCGCGGAGCATGAGCACGTCTTGCGCTGTCGCGGAATCCCAGACCTCGAGTTCAAAACTCGTGGTGAAGGGACCAATGACTTCGCAGCGGCTCAGCACACGGCGGCCGTCCGGGCTCCATTGGACGTCAATGACGGCCGAACTGTGCCCGGCCAAGGGAAAATCCTCTTTTCCCGAAGCGACGTTCCAGACCGCGGGCTTGGGCCCGCCCCAGGCGATGCGTTTGCCGTCCGGGCTCCACGCGATTGGCGCATGGAGATAGCTGAATTCGTAGGGGAGGGTCCAGCAGAATTGCTCCTTGGCCGTCGTCATATCCCAGGCTCGGATAACCTGCTCATGGCCCGACGTCCGCCGGCACTCGAGGCCGGCCAGGCTGCGGCTGTCGGCACTCCAGGCCAGGAAGGTCCGGTCTGCTTCTGGACCGCCCTTGGGAGGCTGCTGCAAGGTCAGCGGCAGCCAGGGGTGCGCGAGTTTCCAGACCTGAACCGGCTGCCCGGTGAAGGCCAGGCTGCGGCCGTCCGGGCTCCAGGCCAGAGCGGCAGCGCCTCGGAAGCCCAGCGCCGCACTTGGGGGTCGCAGTCTCGCAGTTGCGAACCGCGCGAGCCAGTGGGACCCTGGAAGATCGCCCGTCCCGCGGCCGTCTCCCAGGCAGTGGCACGTCCGATGGCTTCGGCGGCGACGCGCTTGCCGCCAGCGCCAGCCATCAGCCATCGGGGCTGAAGGCCGGTTGCCGGTAGTAGACGAACCCTTTGATCGGGCCGAAGAACCGGCGGGCCGGTCCCTTGTCGGTGTCTCAGAGAGTGACGGTGCCATTCTCGGCGGAGAGTGTGATTCGACGGCCTGCTTGATCCAGGGAAATGAAGCGGACCCTGCCCCCCAGGCGGCGCAGTTCCTTCGCAGTTTTCAGATCCCAGATGACGGTCGAGCCGTCCTCGCCGACGGCGGCCAGCCGCTCGCCGCCGCCGCTCCAGGCGAGTTGACGGATTCCCTCGGCCGGCCCCTGGAGCACGAGCTCTTGCCGGTCCGCGAGCTGCTTCTTGCGGGCAAGGCCGTCGAGGAAGTGCCATTCCCAGGACCGCAAATCGGTTTCGCCGGCCGCCGGCCGATATTGGTTGAGCAGAGTGACCAGCGGTGACCATTCCTCCGCCTCGGCAAGCTGGGCCGCCTTGCGCATGTCCGCGTGGTAGGTCAGGGCCTTACGCGCAGCACGTTCGATTTCGAGTTGCCGGCGCAACTCTTGTTCTTGCGGACTGGGCTGGTTCTGTGCCGGTGCCAGCCCCGGCCCGAGCAGCAGACAGGCCAAGGCGGTCAGTAACACGCGTCCGCCGAGCGAGCGTCTCCGCTTGTACGTGTGACGCGTCATGGGCCAACCTCCTCAAGACTTTGTCAGGCACTCTGTGCGGTCCTCGCCGAGATTCTCGCGTCGTCATCGTCACCGTGCAAGGCATGCAAAACATCGCGTTGAGCATCAAGGCCCTCGACCACGCGGACATCGAGGTTCGCCTCACGGAGTGCGAGCCTGCGAGCCGACCGACGGTCGAGCGGCCCGGCGAGTGGTGAGAACGACTGTCAGTTGGTGGCGAGCGGATGCGAGGATATCATCGGGGGGATTGAGAACTCGCGAGGGCACCGAACCAATGGATCGACCTGACTCGGGCGAGGGCATCATCGAGCGGCGGCGCTTCCTGTTGATCGACACGATCACGCTCGTCGTTGCGTCGGCCCTCATGCTTTCGGCTAATCGTGCCGCCCTCGGGCTGTGGTGGTGGTGTGACGTGACAGCTTCCAATGATTATGAAACGAGGAGCATGGCCTGGTCGCTCGCCCTGACCGGCCTGAGCCTCACCTTGCTTGTTTCCCTCCTGGCCCACTCGGCAGACCGTAGACGCCTGCGCCGGGGCGCTCCTGGCCTTTTCGTGCATCTTGCGGTCGCGACGGTGGTCTTCGTTCGGATCACCGGATGGCTGGCGCAGGCGTCAATCTTCGAGGGCAGGCCCGGCATTGTCGGGGCGCGGTGGACGGTGGCGATCATAAACTACCTCCTCGACGACTTCAGGCGGGACATCGTGATCGCGGTTGCGGCAACGTGGCTCACACTCGCAATGGTCGGTCGATGGAATCCGGAGCGAGCCTGGGATGACCGTCTCGGACGGTTCATCGGCGCCCTCTGGATGATCTTCTATCTGGGTGCCCCGTTGCTCGCCCTGCTGCCTTGAGCCGGATGCGGAGGAGCCACCTGACCTCTAGAAACCCCCGCGGGACCTGTGGTAAACTGATTGCCTAGGAACGCTCCCGCGCGATCGGCCGTCCCGGCGAGGCCAACGCGCGGCGCCGCCCACAAGGGTTCCGGCCTCGGGACTGGCCGTGGCAACCCGCGTGTCCTCTCCAACCCGCCGTTCTTGGCGATTTCCATCCAGCTCCGTTACGGGTGGTTCACGTCCATGCCTACCGATCAAGATCTTTTCTCGGAAGAGAAATCGATGGCCACGATGAGCTTTGGCGAGCACATCGAGGAGCTCCGCGTGCGCCTGATCCTGGCTTTGCTCGGCTTGTTCGTCGGCGTGATCGCGGTTTTCATCCCGCCGCTTGACATCGGCAAGGTAGTCATGACGACGATGGAGGAGCCCGCCAAGGACGCCCTCAAAAGGTTCTATCAGGCGGAATACGATAAGAAGACGAAAGAGGCCGGCAAAACGGTGGGCCCCCCGCTTCAGGCCGTCATCGAGGCCGACGCATTTGTCGCGGAGCTGAGGAAGGTCGCCCCCAAGCTGGAGCTGCCCGAGGCCGAGACCCTCAAAGGCACGAAGCTCAACCTGCCCGTCCAGTTTGTTGCGGCCGGTTTGATCCAGGTGGTGCAAGAATCCACGGTCCAGATCGACCAGAGCCTGGTCTCGCTGGCGCCGCTCGAGACGATCACCATCTTCTTCATGGTCTGCCTGGTCAGCGGGTTGGTCCTGGCCAGTCCGTGGGTGTTCTACCAGATCTGGGCGTTCGTCGCCGCGGGGCTCTATCGCCACGAGCGTGGTTACGTGAAGAAATACTTGCCGTTCTCGCTGGGGCTGTTCCTCTCGGGCGTATTCCTCTGCTTCTTTCTTGTGCTGCCGGTGACGCTGAAATTCTTGCTGCAGTTCAACGTCTGGCTGGGGGTTCCGCCGATGCTTCGGCTCAGCGATTGGATGGGGTTCGCCGCGATCCTACCGCTGATCTTCGGAATCGCATTTCAAACGCCGCTGGTCATGGTGTTCCTGGAGCGGATCGGCATCTTCACGGTTAATGATTTCAGGGCCAAACGGAAGATCGCGATCCTGATCATCAGCATTGCGGCCTCGGTGCTCACGCCCGGGCAAGACCCGTTCAGCATGGTGCTCCTGGCCGTGCCCATGATCCTGCTCTACGAATTGGGCATCGTGCTGGTCAGCCGCCAGAAAGGGTTGAGCCTTGCTCGGGGATCGTGATCTGGAGGTTTCCGCATGTCGAGAGGTCCGGGCAAGGTCTATCTGGTCGGTGCCGGGCCGGGTGATCCGGGGCTTTTGACGCGGCGGGGAGAAGCCGTTCTCTCAATTGCCGACGTGATCGTTTACGACCATCTGGCCAGCGCCCGCCTGCTCGATCTGGCGCCGGCGGATGCCTTGCGGATCCGCGCCGGCAAGTCGATCGGCCATTGCACGCTGAGCCAGGACGAGATTCATGAGGTATTGATCGAGCACGCACGGGCGGGTCGAAACGTGGTCCGGCTCAAAGGAGGAGACCCGCTGGTTTTCGGGCGTGGGGCCGAGGAGGCATTACAGCTTCACGCGGCGGGCATTCCCTTCGAGATCGTGCCCGGCGTGACTGCGGGGGTTGGCGTGACGGCGTATGCGGGGATCCCGCTCACGCACCGCGCGGCGGCCTCGGCCGTCGCATTCGTGACGGGACACGGCGACCCGGAATCCAATCCGGGGCAGAGCGGGCTGGACTGGGAGGCGATCGCGCGATTTCCGGGTACGCTGGTCGTGTATATGGGCGTCACTCACCTCGCCGCGATCTGCCGGACGTTATTACGCCTGGGCAAGCCGGGCGACACTCCGGCCGCCATCATCGAAGCCGGGACCCTCGCCTCGCAGCACACGGTGGTCGCGACCCTGGAGACGATCGCGCCGATCGCTCGGACCGCGCGGAGCGGCGGCGTGCGCCCCCCTGCTCTCCTGGTGGTCGGCGCCGTCGTCGCCTTGCGGCAAGAGTTGGCATGGTACGAAAGGTTGCCGCTCTTCGGTCAAAGGATCGTGATCACGCGCCCCGCGGAGGAAGGGAGCCGCGCGGCGGTCGCACTCGAGGCACTCGGAGCTGAAGTCCTGCTGGCGCCGACGGTCCTGGTGCGGCCGATCGCCAACCAGGCGCCTCTTGACGCCGCCATCGAGCGGCTGGCGGACTATGACTGGCTGGTCTTCACGTCGGCCAATGGTGTGCGGTTCTTCTTGGATCGGCTCGAACAACGAGGCCGAGACCTGCGGGCCCTGGGACATCTGAAACTCGCGGCGATCGGTCCGGCAACGGCGGCGGCCCTTGCCCGGTTCCATCTCCAGGCGGATCTGCTGCCAGGCACCTATCGTTCCGAGGCGCTCGCCGAGGACCTCGGCAAGCATGCCCAGGGCCGCAGGATCTTGCTCGCCCGCGCCGATCGAGGACGAACCGTCCTGAAGGACGAGCTGCAACAACTGGCCGATGTCGACCAGGTCGCCGTCTACCACAACGTCGACGCCGAGTCCCTGCCCGACTCGGTCGTGGAACGGATCGTGGACGGCACCATCGACTGGATCACCTTGACCAGCTCGGCGATCGCCACCCGGTTGCACGGCCTGTTGCCGGAGGCAGCCCGCCAGCGCGTGGGGCGCGAGGTCCGCCTGGCGAGCTTGAGCCCCGTCACCTCGGACGCGGCCGCTCGTCTGGGCTGGAACGTCTCGGTGGAAGCGAGCGTTTTCACCTGGGAAGGGTTGGTCCAGGCACTCGTGGAGCGAATCGCCCGCGACCGCCCCGGATCGCTCGAACCCGTGGCGCCGGCACCGCCGCACCACTGATCGTCCTCGAGCCGGCCGCCGGCTGACCTTCCAGGCCGGCCCGCATCACTTGAGCTCCAGCACTGTCGCCACTCCCTGCCAGAGCAGCAAGCCCGACCCCAGGATGAACATGACGTCCATCGCGACGCTGTTGCGCCCCAAGATCCCGGCGGCAAGGTCGAGCAGAAACAACAAGCAAACGATACCGGCCACTCCGATCGCCGTGTAGGTGATGACCTTATCGGTCTCCATCTCGCAACGCTCCGCATGATTGTGACAATGGACCTGATAGGATCAATTTACCACAAACCGGCAAGCGATAGTGTCAGAAAGCCGAAGATCGGCGTTGGGAAACGGCGTGGCGGGAACATCCGGTACGATCGGCATGGCCGGATCGAGCATCGTGGGGGAAACGGCCCAGGGCGGCCAGCTCGCCGTGCCGCTTGCCCTTCACCCCAGCCCTGGGCTGATGAAAAAGTGGTGTTGACCGTACTGGAAGGACGGTTTCGCGACGCGTGTTTTTGTTGCGCGCGATCGAACGATGGTGTGAGCGACCTGACCCTTTCCCCTCCTTGCGACGGGTGGGCGTGGGGGGGTGGACAGGGCACGTTTCAGTGTGCTTCGCCAGCGTTCTCAGGCGGAATTGGCGTGGGCCGAGCCGTCCAACCCGATTTCCGAGGGGCCTGCCGATACCCCCCTGGCCCACCTTTGCCAACGCTGGCCATCGGGGAGCATCAAATTGAGTTTCAATCCGGTTCCGGCGCGCGCCGAGGTCAAAGACGAGGACCGGCGGATTCTCAGAACTTCCGAGCTCAGAACGGTGCAAAGGCGCGCGGGCGGGAATGACCCGGCTGGAGAATAGTGAACATCCGCGGAAATTGTCGGGGGGTTTTCCGGGCATGCGGCCCGCAGCGTTTTTTGACTCGCCGAAAGGCGTGGTCAAGATCGGAT
>JBIOJM010000442.1:0-6859 GCA_044450785.1 Isosphaerales bacterium | reverse complement strand
CGGGAGACCCGCGCCCAGCGCGGGGGTCGGGAGACCCGCGCCCAGCGCGGGGGTCGGGAGACCCGCGCCCAGCGCGGGGGTTGGGATGCCCGCGCCCAGCGCGGGGGTCGGGATGCCCGCGCCCGGCGCGGTGGTCGGGATGCCCGCGCCCGGCGCGGGGGTCGGGATGCCCGCGCCGGGCGCGGTGGCAAAGCATTTCGTCGCCGTCTCGACCAAGGAAACGGAAGTGCGCTGGTTCGGCATCGACACGGCGAACATGTTCGAGTTTTGGGATTGGGTCGGCGGCCGCTACTCGATGGATTCAGCGATCGGCCTGTCGACGATGATCGCGATCGGCCCGGAGAATTTCCGCGAGATGCTTGCCGGCTTCCACGCCATGGACGAGCATTTCCGCAAGACGTCCTTCGAGCACAACCTGCCGGTCCTGCTGGGTCTCTTGACCGTCTGGTACACCGACTTCTTCGGAGCGGAGACGGTCGCCGTCTTGCCTTATGAACAGTACCTGAAGCGTTTCCCGGCCTATTTGCAGCAGTTGACGATGGAGAGCAATGGCAAGTCCGTCACGCTGGACGGAGCTCGTGTTTCCTACTCGACCGGCCCTGTGTATTGGGGCGAGCCGGGGACCAACGGTCAGCATTCGTTCTACCAGCTCATTCACCAGGGGACCCGGCTGGTTCCCTGCGACCTGATCGGATTCGGCCGGCCGCTCAATCCGCAGGGCAATCATCACGACCTGCTGATGTCCAACGTATTTGCCCAGGCCGAGGCCCTGGCGTTCGGCAAGACCGCGGAGGCGGTCAAGGCCGAGGGAACGCCTGATTGGCTCGTGCCGCACCGAACGTTCGAAGGGAACCGGCCGACCAATGTCATCCTCGCGGAGCGGCTCACTCCCCGGACTCTGGGGGCCTTGGTGGCGCTTTATGAGCACAGCGTCTTCACCCAGGGCACGGTCTGGCAGATCAACTCGTTCGACCAGTGGGGCGTCGAGCTCGGTAAGATGCTGGCCCAACGGATCATCCCCGAGCTCGAGAGCAAGGATGAGCCCAAGCTGGATCACGACAGCTCGACGAATGCATTGATCCGCCGCTATCGCAAGCTCAGGGGTGTCGAAGCGGGTTGAACGACGTCTCACCTGGAAAGTCGGCAGAACCACAATGTTGAAGCCAACGAGTCTGGCCGGGCGCCAGACGGCTACGGGAAAGCCGAGGAGCATCAAAGTGACAGTTCCGCGCGCGAGCAGGGTTGAATTCTCCGCCGTGATTCTGTTTTCCGGGATGGCCGGGCTGGCGTGGGGCGCCCCCGCACCCGAATCAAAGCCAATCACAGCGCCCCTGCGGGCCCTTTCAACGAATCCCAACTACTTCACGGATGGCACCGGCAAAGCGATCTATTTGACGGGGTCTCACACCTGGAACAACTTCCAGGATTGGGCGACGAATGGCTCGATCCAGCCCTTGGACTTCGCGGCGTATGTGGAGATGCTTGTTAAACACAAGCATAATTTCACGTTAATATGGGCAACAGAACTGCCGACATTCCGTGGATTGCCCACCACGGCGAGCTCTCCGCCGGATTTCAGCGTAACTCCGCAGCCCTGGCGTCGGACAGGCCCGGGCAACGCATCGGACGGGAAATTGAAATTTGATCTCACAAGATTCAATCAAGCGTATTTTGACCGGCTCCGCGGCCGAGTCCAGCAACTCAATGCGGTTGGCATTTACGCCGGGGTCTATCTTTTCAGCGGCGAGTTTCTCCTCCGCTTTCGCTTTTCCGGTGACGGATATCCGATCACAGGGTCAAACAATGTGAATGGAATTGACGATGGCGGTGGAACCAGGTCAGTGACGATGACCGCGCCTGATGTAATCACGGCGATTCAGGACGCCTATGTGAAAAAAGTGATCGACGCACTCAACGATCTGCCGAATGTTCTCTGGATTGTCTCCCAGGAAGCTCCCGTCGACTCAAAATGGTGGAACAGCCACCTGATCGCGCTGGTCCGCTCTTATGAGGCCGGGAAACCGCTTCATCACCCGATCGGCTATGGAGCGCTCGATGGCCTGAGGGATGACGCCGCGATCATCAACAGTGATGCCGACTGGATTGCTCCTTCCGCGAGAATCTCCCCAACCACCACTTGCGGCAGCGGTCATCCAGCTTGCAAGGTCAACATCAACGATTCAGACCACAGTTACTTCGGCATGTGGAACGACTCCCCACAGGCCAATCGAAATTACTTCTGGATCAACTTCACCAACGGCAATCAAACGCTGTTCATGGATCCCTACGTAGTCTATTATCCGCGCGAAAAGCGCAATCTCTGCCCGTCTCCTGTTAACGGAATTGGTTCGGGACCGGATACGCGTTGGGATAACGTGCGCGATACGATGGGCTATATCCGTGGATATGCCGATCGCATGAATCTGGCCACGATGACTCCGCAGGGGAAGCTATCTTCGACCGGTCATGCTCTTGCCAGCGCCAACCCGGCTGATCCTGAGTTTCTGGTCTATGCGCCAAAGGGCGGCAAGCTCACCGTGGATCTTTCAAGCAGCAGCGGCCGGTTTGCGGTTGAATGGATGAACCCGGCAACTGGCGGCAAGAGCGCGGGTGCGGATGCAAGCGGCGGCGCAATGAGAACGTTCACCCCGCCTTTCGCTGGGGATGCCGTCTTGTATTTAAGGGTGAAGGCGTCGAGCCGCGCACGGCAACGTTGAAAAAAACCCTCGGCGCTCGCGCGCCGAGGGTCGGGAGGGAGCGATTCGGTGGATGGATGGACGATCCTCGGGGAGGAGAGACTCGCTCGGTCGATCCTTTTCCCGCGGGGGGGGTTGGCTCTGCTCTGGCAAGTTCCTCAGGCCTGACTGCGCTGCCGGCGAGCCAGTACGTATTTCCGCAAGCCCAAGCCGCCAACGGTGCTCAGGAAGAGCGCGATCGTGCTCGGCTCAGGAACGGGAGCCTCGGGATTGCCCGATCCAGCGGTCTTGATAATCCCTTCCAAGGTGGTCGTACCGCCGGCCGAGGCGGGAACAAGGAGCTTCTGGTCGTTCTGCAGCATGTTGAGCGTACTGGACGCGCCCGCGAGCTGAAACGCGCCGTTGACGATCGGGTTGAACGCGACGTTCACGCTCGACTGATAGCTGCCGGTGATCTTGCCGGTCAGAGTACCGGTGACGGTGACGGGGGTGCTGTCAGTCAAGGCGATGTTGTTGTACGAGGACGGCGCGAAGGTGATGCTGAACGGGGTGCTGTTGTACGTCGTCGACTGGCCGGTCGGCAGGGCGGCGACCTGGAACGAACCCAGGGGAAGGTTGGACGACGGGTCGATTTGAGCGTTGGTGACCGGGATGTAGCTGATCACATTCGCGCCGGTAACCCCGATCGAGGTATCGACCGATCCGGCCGTGCTGTAATCCAGCAGGTTCGATATGGCGTCGGCCTTGGCGCCCGTGGTGGTCCAGGCAATAAGTCCCAGGGCGATGACCGCAGTTCGCAGCCTGGTCCACCCTTGTGTCATGCGCATCATTTCCTCCTGAAACGGATGGGAAAGTCGCGATCCGATCCGCGACTTCGCTACGTCTTCGTCTGGACTCGAGATGTGGCGTCCTTCCCTGGACCGAGATGCTTGGGAACGTCCCTCCGGCTAGACCGGCACAGACCGGGCAGTGAACGAACGGCGGGAACAATACCCCGATCGCCCGAGCTTGTAAACGGAACTTTAGGGGTTTTTCGGATGAATTCTCGAAATCCAAATGCTGGGCGACTGGCCCATGCAATCAATTACAACATCGTGATTGGGTCGACATCGATGGCAAGCTCGACGCCATGAGGCGTGGGGTGCCGGGCCGGCACGGTGGACACCAACGACTGGAGGGGCCTGGAGTTTGGGCAGCGCAACTGGAGGTGGAACCGAAAGAGGTTGCGAATCTTGAGGATGGGGGCCGGAGCGGGCCCCAGGATGTGGACCGAGGGATCGGCGGCCGATCGGAGGGCTGCCGCCAGGTCGTTCATGTAGGCGGAGACCGTTGATTCCGCCGCCCCGCGGGCGATCATCCGAACGAGCCGGCCGTAGGGGGGAACGCCGTATCGTTCTCGCACGGGGAGCTCGGTTTGCACGAAGGCGTCATAGTCGTGGAGTCTGGCCGAGCGGATCGCGGGATGGTCCGGCGAGTAGGTCTGGACGAGCACGCGGCCGGGCTTGTCACCCCGTCCGGTGCGTCCGGCGACCTGCGCCACGAGCTGAAAGGTCCGCTCGGCGGCGCGGAAGTCGGGCAAGTGGAGCGCGATGTCGGCGTTGACGACCCCGACCAAGGTGACGTTGGGGAAGTCGAGGCCCTTGGCGATCATTTGGGTGCCGAGGAGGATCTGGACCTCGCCGGCGTGGAAGGCCTCCAGGACCCGTTCGTGGCTGCCGTGGGCGCGCATCGTGTCCGAATCCATCCGCCGCGCGACGACCCGCGGGAACGACGTCTGGATCTCGCGCTCGAGCCGCTCGGTGCCGATGCCGCCGTAGTGCAAGCTGGGTGCGCCGCAATGGGGACAGGCCGGCGGGCAGGCGCGCTCGGCGTCGCATGTATGGCAGATCAAAATGTGCCGCCCTTTGTGATACGTCGCCGCCACGTCGCACGCGTGGCACTTGACGACATGCCCGCACCGCGGGCAGAGGACGAACGTGTGGAAGCCCCGCCGATTCAGGAGCAGGATGACCTGTCCGCCAGCCTCGATTGCCTGGATCATGGCCTGGCGGAGCGATTCGCTCAGGCCGCCGGAGAGGCCCTTCTCGTGCCGCAGATCGATGATTTCGACGACGGGCATGGGACGGCCGCCGACCCGGGTGGGCATCGCCAGGCGGGTGTACCGCCCGCGGTCGGCGTTCCGCCAGGTCTCCAAGGACGGCGTGGCCGAGCCCAGGAGCACTGGGATCCCTTCCATCTGCGCCCGTTTGACGGCCACGTCGCGTGCGTGGTAGCGCGGCGTCGTCTCCTGTTTGAAGGTGCTTTCGTGCTCTTCGTCGATGACGATCAGCCCCAGCCGGCGCGCGGGCGCGAAGATGGCCGACCGGACGCCGACGATGACCTGGACCTCGCCCGAGGCGATGCTCTGCCAGTATCGATGCCGCTCGGCGTCGTTCAAGTGGCTGTGCAGGACGGCGACCTTGGTGAAGCGTCGCCGGAACCGGCGGATTGTCTGCGGCGTCAGGCTGATCTCGGGGACCAGCACGATCGCCTCGCGGCCGCGCGCCACGACCTGTTCGATTGCCGACAGATAGACCTCGGTCTTGCCGCTGCCGGTCACGCCGTGGATCAGGAATGGGGCGAAGCCGCCCGACTCGAGCGCGGGCGCGAGGCGCTCGAGCACCGTTGCCTGATCGCCGGTCAAGATCAGGCGCGGCCGGCCGGTTTCAGGACCGGCTTCCGGCGGGGGTGCATGCGCGGGTGGATCGGCATCGGCCTGGGCCGGCGATCGGGCGGGAGCCTGTCCCGCCGATCGAGCGGCTGGCCTGGCCGCACCCGGCAGTCCGACGGGGAGGCGCTTCCGGACCGTATGCACCAGCCCTTGCTTCCGGAGCGCCTGGATCGGGACGGTCGTGCACTTCGCCAGGCGGCAGACGTCGGCCGCGGTCAGTGACTCGTCGGTGCGGCAGAGGACTTCCAGCACCGCGGCTTGCTTGGGGGTGAGCCGGGTCTTCAGCGTGTCCGATCGCAATGCCTCTCGCGTCTCCTCGGGCACGATATAGAAGGTTCCGACCCGGGTCCCCGCGTGCTTCTTGACCCCCGCCGGAACCGCGGCATCCAGAGCCTGCCCCCAGGAACAGGCGTAATAATCAGCCAACCAGCGGGTCAGCTCGAGCATCTTCCGGTCGATCAAGGGCAGGGGGTCGAGCACTTCGACCACCTCCTTGATCCGCGCGGGATCGAGGTCGGCCGGAGGCTGCATCTCGACCTGCACGCAGTAGCCGACCGACAGGCGGTCACCCCGACCCAGCGGCACCCGCACCCGCTGGCCCGGCTGGATGATCCGCCTGAGCCGGCCGGGCGCGCGATAGGTCAAGACCTGGTCGATCGGGCGGTTGAAGACCACACCCACGAACGAACCGCTGGCGAGCGCCCGATCGCCGGCGACCCCGAACCAGGTGGCCTGGCGCGGAGCAACGTCATTGCCTGCGCGATCACTCTCGTTCGCAGAGCCGGAGTCAGGGCCATCACCGGCACGATCGCGGAATTTGCCATCAGTTTTCGCGTTGAAAACGCTCATGAGCGGGGCCAATCCCCGAGGATGCCTTCGCTTGTTCACTCTGCTACGAATTCCCGTAGCGGCCGTGATTATGGCTTTTCGCACATTCGCCAGAGATCACTCTTGGGTCGAAACTTCTTGCCGGAAGGTTTCAAGATCAGTGCACTTCGCCGATAGCCTGGTCAACTCATCGAGTTTTTCATGGTCTGTGATCGCGTTGAGCGCCGGTCCGATGGCGTTGGCGGCCGGACCAAAACGCTCAACGAGGAAGAGAATGATGGATTTTCGTTGGGCGTCCGCAACGAATTCCTGCAGCACCGGTGATTCGATCATGACTTCCCGTCCTCCCAAGAGTTGGAACAACCTTGGATCATTATATCGCAGCCCGGCCAAAATCTGGGTCACCGCGAGCAGATTCTCGAATCGCCGTGGTGCTGGATCAGCCACTTGCTGCTCTTGTCGTACTCCTGCATGGTACCTCTGGCGTTGACAACGCTGATCGATCGGACCTATCGTCGGAATTCATCCGCCGCGAGTCGAAGCCACTCGCGTCAGTGCACTTGATTTCTGGACGTGTGTCCACAGGAAATCCGCGATGTGTGGACTCGATCGGGGCGGGAGGGCG
>JBIOJM010000441.1:0-6879 GCA_044450785.1 Isosphaerales bacterium | reverse complement strand
CCGCCCGCCCCTCCGGCGCCTCCTGTGCCTGCGCCGGAGAACCCCACGCTTGCGGTGTCGGGAGCAGAGTTAAGCACGTCCGCACCCTTGCCGCCCTGACCGAGGCCCCCGGCACCCCCTTGGCCACCGGTGCCGCCAGAGACCGAGTTCGCTGAAAAGAGAGTGCCCGAAATCGTGAGCTTTGCCCCGGTCGCGTTCACGACTCCCCCGCCGATTGCCGAGCCCCCCGCGCCGCCAGAACCGCCGTTGAGGCCAACGCCATCCTCACCGTTCGCCACGGACTGGTCGTTGGACGGAGTGCCGTTGGCGCCAAAGACGTTGGCACCGTCTAGCCCCCGTCCACCCAAGCCGCCGAGCGCCCCATTGAAAGCGATCGTGCAATCGGTGAGAGTCATCGACCCGGCGTTGAAGATTCCGCCGCCCGCGCCGCCGGATCCGTCCTGACCGTTCCCGCCGTTGTTGACGATCGGTGTACCGGCAACGACATTCGGACTGACACCGAAGCCCGCGCTTCCGTTGAGACCGTCGGCCCCGACAGCGATGCAGTCCCGAACCACGACCGACGAGAGCGTCACGTTGCCGCCTGAGTTCAAGAGCCCGCCGCCGACAGAACTGAAACCGTTCTGAATGGTGAGGTTGGAAATCGTCACGTTGCCGCCGAGGACCTGGAACACGCGGTCGAGGCTGTTGCCGTCGACGATGGAACTGTTCAAGCCTTTGCCCTGGATGGTGAGGTTTCCCTTGATATCGAGGTCGCCGGTGGCGCTTGCGTCCTCGTTCGCTCCGGCAATCGTCAGTTTGATCGTCCCGGAGGGAAGCTTGATCGTGTTCGCGCCCCCCAGGGCGTCGGCGGCCATGATGGCCGAGCGGAGTGAGATGCGGCCGGAAGCGTCCTTGCCGGAATGCAGGTTCACCGCATCCGTGTCGAGCAAGGTGTTGACCAGGAAGGTCGAGAGAACGACACGCGTCTCTAGCTCTTCCCCCCGAGGACGTAACCGCACCCGCCGCCTTGCGTCCCGCGTTCGCGTTCGAGCCGGGAATGCGGAAATACCATTTTCGGAGAACAGTCGCGGTTGCGGATTCATGGCCTCTCTCCTCTCATGTGGTGAGCTGGATGGTAAGCGTCTCTGTAAGCCAGTGCGAAAACCGAGGAGCGAACCACCGACGGATTTTGGTTATTTGGGGAGGCTGAGGGCCGAATGGTCGGGGATGGCAGGCGTTGGCGAACCCCGCGCGGGGAGAGTCAACGGATCGGGCGGGTGAGATGCGAGCCGATCATCGTAGACGTGCCATCAACTCGCGTAACTTTTCTCGCCGGCACGACTCGCAGCGCATGCGGCACGGGGCCACGGTTGATTAAGGCGACCAACCCCATGCCCACAGAGGCCGCGACGGCGCGATCCCGGAAAGTTGCAATCCGGTTCCGCGCGCACGCTCGCATAGCATCAAGGAGGGTTGAATCGGGCCTTCGCCTCCTCCAGTTCCTTCCGCCGTTTCGCCGCCTCATCCGGCTTGCCCCAAGCGTCGTATTGTTGAACCAGGCGCTCGAGCGCATCGATGAGGCGCTGCCCGGTTCGTGGGTCGTGGTTTTTCTGCCTCGGAGCCGTTGCCGACTTGGAAATCCCCAGATAGCCCCGGACCAGCAGCGGCTCGGCGTCGGCATACTTCTGGCGGCCTGACAGGGCGGCGCCAAGAAGAGATTCGGTGTGGAACGTGTCCTGGGCGCCCGGCTGCTTCTTCAGGAGAATGGCCAGGGACTCGCGCAGGATCGGCTCCGCGGCGGCAGGCTTCTTCTGCTGGAGCAAGTTCGACCCGAGCTTGGTCAGTTCCTCGGCGTACTCGGCGGATTCCGGTCCGTCTCTCATTTTGACTACCGGCAGCAACTTCCGGCGCCAGACTTCCGCCTGATCGTATTGGTTCAATTGTTCGTGGCAACTGGCCAAGGCGTCGAGAATCACGTGTGCATAGGAATGGGCATAATTGAGCCTCTCAACGCCAGCCGCTGACTGCTGATAGAGGAGAAGGGCCTTATTCAGTTCCCCGGCCTTCCGGTACGCCCCAGCCAGGTCCCACAGCGTGGTGAGCGTGAGCGGGTGGTGGCCTCCGAGAACCATCAACTCCCTCTCCCGCACCAGTTCCAACAGGGCAATGGCCTCGGGCGTCCGCCCGTACGCCCGATACATGTGGCCCAGTCTATTCAGAGTCTTGAGAGTCAGTGGGTGGTAGGGCCCAAGTTTCGGCACGGTCTTATCGCGCGCCTGCTCGAGCAGTGTCAGGGCCTGCTTCATCTTGTAGCCACCTTGATAGACGTAGGCCAGGGTACCCATCGCATCGATTGCCCGGGGATGGTCATCCCCGTGTTTCCTAACCCGGGCGTCCCATACCTTCTCGGCCAGGGCAATGGCCTCGGTCGGTTTTCCGGCTGAGAGGTACGCCGCGGCCAGGGCCTGCAGGGTCGTAAGCGTCTGGTCGTGGTCTTCCCCGAGCTGTCTGATGCGACCGTCCCGCACCTGCTCCAGGAGCGGAATCGCCGTGTTCGGCTTCCCAACGCGGTTGTAAACCTTGGCCAGTTCGTTGACGGTGCTAAGCGTGTCGCGGTGGTCGGCTCCAAGGACCGTCGTCCGGGCGTCCCGTACTTGCTGGAAGAGGTAGATGGCCTGATCCCCGTTTCCGGCAGCGTCGGACGCCAGGGCCTGGTTGTGCTTGCTGCCGAGCGTGAGGGGGTGGTCTGCGCCTAGGTGGTCCTGGCGGGTCCTGACGGCCTGCTCGAATAGCGCCTCCGCTTTGGCGGCGTGGCCCAGGCCCAGGTACGTCTGTCCCAAACGGTCTTGCAACTGGGCCACGACGAGGCGGTCGCCGACTGCCTCCCCCTGCAGCTCGGCGGCCGCTTGATCCAGCCGCTCCCCGAGGATCGCCCGCAACGGCCGGCCTTCCTGCTCCTCCGCCATCGGGTCGAGGTTTTCGAACATCGAGCCGAGGATGCCAATTGCTTTCTCGATCTGGGCCAGCCTTTTCTGCGCCAACTCTTTAGCCACCCGCTCACCCTCGGCGCGTCTTCCCTCCGCCCGTCGGGCGTGCTCGGCTCGCACCAAGCCGACGGTTGTCCCGACGACGCCTCCCGCTAGCGCCACCAGCAGCAAACTCGCCGCCAGCACCGGCCCCCGGTTCCGCCGGACGAACTTTCGCAAGCGATAGGCGGTGCCGGGCGAGCTCGCTTCGACTGGCTCGTCGTTCAAGTATCGGTCGATGTCGCGTGCCAGGCCGTTAGCCGTTTCGTAGCGCCGGTTGCGATCCTTCTCGAGTGCCTTCATCACGATCCAGTCCAGCTCGCCGCGCACCTCCTTTGTCAGGCTCGCAGGCTCGAGCCTGCGCTGCGCTGAAATCGAGGCCAGCGAGTCCCTCGAATCACTCAGCCGTGTGCTGGGCTTTGGCGGCTCCTCCTCGCGAATCAGCCGCAATACCTCCGACATGGCTGCCAGCTTGAGCCGCTCGCTGGAAAGCGGAGTCGTCCCGGTCAGCAGCTCGTATAGCAAGACGCCCAGACTGTAGATATCGGCGCGGGTATCGACATCCATGGCATTGAATTCCGCCTGCTCGGGGCTCATATACTCGAGCGTCCCGACGATGCTGCCGAAGCCCGTGACCAGGGTCCGTTCGGTCAACTGCTGCCCCAGGGCCTTGGCCACGCCGAAGTCGATCACCTTCGGCACTGGCTTGCCGTCGTAGGCGGCGACCAGGACATTGGTCGGTTTGAGGTCGCGGTGGATGATCCCTTTCTGATGGGCGTGCTGCACGGCCTGGCAAACTTGCGCAAACAAGGCCAGCCGCTCTCGCGGCGTGAGCTGATGCTCGTCGCAGAACCGGGTGATGGAGATGCCCTTGACGAGCTCCATGACGAAGTAGGGTCGCCCAGAGGGGGTTTCTCCGCCGTCCAGGACGCGGGCAATGCCGACGTGCTCCATGAGAGCCAACGCCTGGCGCTCGGCCTCGAACCGGGCGACCACCTGGCGCGTGTCCATGCCCGCCTTCAGGACTTTCAAAGCGACCCTGCGCCGGATCGGATGCTGCTGCTCGGCCATGAATACCACGCCGAACCCGCCTTCTCCAATTTGCTCGATCAGTTTGTAGGGCCCAATCAGCGTGCCAACGCCCTCACTGAACGTGGCATTGATGGCCCCTTGAATACTTGCCGCCGGGGACTCGAGAAAAGTGCCTTGCTCGTCGTTGACGCGCAGCAATGCCTCGACCCGTGCTTGCAGATCGCGGTCTTCGCCGCACGCCGCCTGGATGAACAGATGGCGGGCTTCCGGCGCCGCGATCTGCCGTGCGATGTCGAACATTGCGGCTTCATCGAGCTTGAACGTGGCCATTTCGTTCCCCGGGGGAGAGGCGTGCGCATTGTCGTCCGCTATCCAGTGCGAAATACGAGCCTGGAATCGACGACGAGCTGCATTCTTTTTTCGCGTGAGCGATCAAAGATGGCCGTCACCTTCGGCCGCTTCGATTTCGAGGCGGAGCCAGCAGCGGGCATAGGTCCAGTCGCTTCCGGCAGTTGAGATGGAAATACCGAGTGCCTGCGCCACCTGTTCGATCGTCAGCCCGGCGAAGAAACGCAGCTTGACGACCTCGGCCCTGCGCTTGTCTTGGCTTTCGAGTTTTTCGAGGGCCTCATTCAACGCGAGTAGATCGATATCCGGCTCGACGGTGGCCAGGTCGACATCACTCAAATCCTGCCGGTGGCGATCACCCCCGGCCTTGAGGCTTCGCTTGTGGCGGGCTCGCTCCACCAGAATTCGCCGCATCGCTTCGGCCGCCGCGCCGAAGAAGTGTCCCCGGCTGTTCCAGTGCTGGGCTTTTTCAACGTCCACCAATCGCACATAGGCCTCGTGAACCAGTGCCGTCGCCTGAAACGTCTGCCCCGGTTTCTCGTTCGCCAGCCGCTGCGCTGCCAGCTTACGTAGCTCTTCGTAAACCAGTGGCACAAGCTGTTCGGCGGCCTCCGGTTCGCCGTTCTCGATTGCGGAAAGGACGCGGGTGACGTCGTTCATTCCCGTTAGCCGTTCTCTTTGCGACTTTCTGCGTGCAGGCCGCGGACTGGGGACGTGTAGTCGGGCGCCGGCCCGAGCGGGGCGACCGCGGTTACCGCACCAGCGGATCTCCCGCGACGGAGCCGACCATAACCATTGTCGCACGAAGTCCGCAACCGGTGCCAGTGATTCGATCGTCTCGCGTCTGGCCGCGCCCGCGAGCGACGTCTATAGCCTGGACGCGACGCTCTACAACCTGCTGACCGGCAAGTCGGCATTCGATGGCACGGATGTGACCACTGTCTTATCTCAGGTCCAGGAAGGGACATTCGCTTCGCCGCGCACTCTCGAGCCCAGGATCGATCGTGCCCTGGAGGCCGTTTGTCTCAAGGCGATGGCCAACAAGCCCGAGAATCGCTACGCTTCGTGCCGAGAATTGGCCGCGGACATCGAGCGCTGGGCGGCTGACGAGCCGGTCTCGGCCTGGCGAGAGCCGTTCGGCCGCCGGGTGCGTCGCTGGGGCAAGCAGAACCGGACGATGGTGACGGCCGCGGCAGTTGCGCTGCTCGCATCGGTCGTTGGCCTGGCGGCGGTCTTGATCGTTCAGACTCAGGCCAAGGCCGACCTGTCGCGCTCGCTCTCCCGTGAGACCAGCGCTAACATGGCCTTGGCCGAGGCAAACGCAGAGCTGGCGCGATCCAAGGACGCGGTCCAGGCCCGCTATGACCTCGCCGTCGCGGCCGTAAGAACTTTCCACACCGGCGTGAGCGAAGACTTCCTGCTCAAGCAGGATCAGTTCAAGGAGCTGCGCGACCGGCTCTTGAAGTCGGCCTCCGACTTCTACGGCAAGCTGGGTGCGCTCTTGGGCCGGGAGTCGGACCCGGCCTCGCGGCTTGCGCTGGCACGTGCAAACTTTGAGGGCGCTGCGTTGACTCGTTTGGTTGGCCGCACGGAGGAAGCGCTGGCGGCGCACCGTAAGGTGCTGGCGGCGCGCGAGGCGCTCGCGTCGGAGGCGGCGTCGGGCGATGAGGCCATTGCAGACGTGGGCCACAGCCTGGCCGCCATCGGGCGGCTGCTGGAATTGACTGGCAAGCCCAACGAGGCGGAGACGGCGTACCGCGAGGTCGAGTTGCGGCTAGCCCGCCCGGCGGGCCCAGCTCCGTCCGCCGCGGTGCGGACCGCGCTCGCGAACTGCAGGAGCCGGCTTGGCTGGCTGCTCATACAGACCGGCCACACCGCTCAAGGCCTATCGAAGCTCCGCCTGGCGCGGGCCGACCAGGTGGCACTGGTCGGGTCTGCCGCGGCGACGGACCTCACCGCGAACGACCTGGCGATCAGCCACAACAATCTCGGCAACTTGCTGTCGGAAGCGGACAAAGCCAGTGAGGCGGAGGCCGAGTACCGCACGGCGCTGGCCATCCAGCAGAAGCTGGCGAGCGACCATCCCTCCGTCACCAAGTTCCGCGGCGCCCTGGCGCAATGCCACAACAACCTCGGTATCCTGCAGTCGGAAGCGGGCAAGGCCAGGGAGGCGGAGGCCGAGCACCGCAGCGCGCTGGCCATCTGGCAGAAGCTGGCCGACGACAACCCCGCCGTCACGTCCTACAGGGGCGAATTGGCCAACGCCACGGTGGGCCTGGCCACGGCCCACCTGGCCCTGGGCCACGGCGCCGTGGCGCGCACCGCGGCCGAGCAGGCCGTGGTCCTGCTCAAGGCTTTGCTCGAGCATGACCACGCTTTCAGTGGCGCGCTGTGCTGGGTGAGGCACTGCTCCGCCGGGGCCCGGCGCCCCGGGCCGGGGGCGACCCCCCGGGCTCGGCAGCCCACAGGCACCGCCCGGTGGCGACCGTTT
>JBIOJM010000440.1:0-6898 GCA_044450785.1 Isosphaerales bacterium | reverse complement strand
CGACGGTTTCGTTACCTCCACCGCCGCTCCGATAGCTACCGGCTGGAGCGACCCAGTTGCCGGGTGGGAATTGCACCCACTGAAGACCAACACCTGACACGGTTCACGGCGCACAGGTATGGTGTCCCCGGAACCCGGAACCCGGCACTTATCCCGTATTTACGGTGGACTTCTCAGATCGGGATTCAGGATATTCGCTGCGTGCGGGCGTCCGGGTTTCCGATCTGCCTGCCCGAGACAACCAGACTCACCTCGGTTAGAATGGTCGTGTTATAAGGAGCGCCCCTATGACCACTCTCACCACCGAACAGCGGCAAGAGATCCAAAAGGCAGGCGAGGAACCTGTTCGACTCGCCGATCCCGAGACACAAACCGAGTACGTCATACTTAGGGCCGACGTCTACGACCGTATCCGTGCCTTGGCCGATGATACGAGGGCCGCCTATCCCCTTGCGATGAAGGTCTTCGGACAAGACGGTTGGGACGATCCGCAAATGGATGAATACAACGTTCTCGACCCCCGCAGATGATGGTGAATCGCGGCGACGTCGTGCTGGTCGACTATCCTACGCGTCTTGGGATCGCTCTCGGCCGCGACGATGGCTCAGATCGATGACTGCCTGAGGGTCGCGCTCGGTCTCCCGTGAACCGACTCCAAGTGCGGGAAGCGTCCGAGTCACCCTCTACACCCCTTTTACCACGGAGGTTGAGTTCCTCATGCCTCCAACTCCGTGTCCCGAGAATCAGCAGCGACGAGCCAGATCCAGGATGGCGGTCCTGACCGAAGGCGTCAGGCGTACAGTATGCGATTACTCCAGGAGATCACCCGATCGATGACGATCGCTCGCTCTCAACTGATTGATACTTCGGTGGCCCGCTGGTACCACTGCGTGTCGCGCTGCGTGCACCGCGCGTTCTTGCTGGGCGAAGGGCCGCACGACCGTAAAGCATGGATCGAGAACCGGCTCGAAGAACTTGAAGCGCGGATCGCATCGAGCACGCCGTCGGCCGTCCCGGCCTTTTCCGCCTGCAAGCCATCGGCGCGGTTCGCCGATCATTTCTCAATGCCTGTCCTTTCCGTTTTGTGTATGCTGTGTGCGTTCCATACCTCTCGAAGGGCGGCATAGCTTTGTTGGGAGGACTCAAGATGGCGGCGGGCGACGACGCCAAGGGCGCTGGATCCAACAGGGGGCGACGCGCCGAGGAGATTGTGACGTTTGAGCTGGTCCCGGAAGACGATCCGGGCAACGCGGTCGCGGGCGCTGGCTCGAAGACAGCGCGAAATTCCCAGGAGCTTGTGACGTTCGAGCTGGTCCTGGAAGACGATGCGGGCGACGCGGTCGCGGGCGCTGGCTCGAAGACGGCGGGAAACTCCCAGGAGGTTGTGACGTTCACGCTGGTGGACCCCGAAGAGGATGCGGGGGGCGCCCGCCACGCGGACAGCGACGCTGCGAACCCCTCGATCGTCGTCTCGCTCGAAGAATTCGTATGCGCGGTGACCGAGCTGGGCCTCGCCAACGCGGCGGAGCTCAAGGCGCTTACCGTCGATCCCGCCGCGGGAGTTGCCGGCCTGTCGCGCCGCTTGATCAACGCCGGCAAACTCACCCGTCACCAGGCGGCCGCTCTCTGTCAGAACAAGAGCCGCAGCCTTTTGATCGGCAACTACCTGATCCTGGACGAGCTCGGCCAAGGGGGAATCGGCTCCGTCTTCAAGGCTCGCCACCGCCAAGTCGGGTGCGTCGGTGCCCTCAAGATCCTGCCTGCTGCGCTCGCAAGCGACCAGAACGCGGTGATGCGCGTTCGCCGGGACCTCGAGGCGGCAGGACAGCTCAATCACCCCAACCTCGTGGCCGCATTCGATGCCGACCTAGACGGCGGCGTTCCGTTCATCGTGATGGATTATGTCGCGGGTCGCGACCTCGGCCAAATTGTGCGCGAGCGCGGGCCGATGCAGGCCAATTTGGCGATCGAGTGCTTGATCCAGGCCGCGCGGGGTCTCGCAGCCGCCCATGCCCAGGGAATCTGCCACCACCACATCAAACCGAGCAAGCTCATGCTCGACAAAAAGGCCCGGACGCTGCGCGTGACCGGCGTGGGATTGGCCCGGATCATCGAGCCGAGCAAACCGATCACCCGGGACACCGGCGGCCGGCTGACCGGAAGCGGTACGGACACGGGGACGCCCGGTTATCTGGCCCCGGAGCAGGCCCAAGGCTCCCAAGGTGTCGACCATCGGGCTGACATCTACAGCCTGGGCTGCACGCTCTACTTTCTGCTGACTGGCGAGGAGCCGTTTCCGGGGGAAACTGCGCCGACGCGTCTGACGGCCCGCGTCGAGCGCCCCACGCCCCCCTTGCGCACCACTCGGCCTGATGTACCCGCCGTGCTCGAGGCTGCCTATCTCAAGATGGTGGCCAAGCGGCCGGACGAGCGCCCGAGCTCGATGACCGAAATGATCGCGCTTTTGGAAGCGTCGAAGACCGCGATCGCGGCCAACGACGGGCGCGGCTCCGCGCCGGGGAAATCGCCGCGCGAGCTCTTGGCCTTTAACGAGAAGTCGCTCAAGCAGGCGGGGCCGCGCGGCAGCAAGCCCGATCCGTCGGTTTTCGCCCGCCCCCGGCAGCACGAGGGATTGTGGTTCGATCCCGATCTTGACCTCGAAGACCTCGTGACGGATGCGCGACCGGAAGCGCCACCCGTTGAGCTGCCACCCGCGCTCAGGCCCCCCATTTCGAAACAGCCGCTCCCTGCGCGATTGGAGATGACTGGATCTCGCCGCCGGTCGAACGGCGGAGGACTGGCCGTGATCGCGATTCTGGCGATTGCGGCGGTTACCGCTCTTTTTTTCCCTTTTCACCTCTTCTCAGGCTCGCGCTCGGGCAAAAACACCGCAGACCGCGAGGGAGGGAACGTCGCAGCCGACGGAAAGGATCGCTCCCGCATCGCCGTTGCAGCGCAACCCGCCCCCGCAGCGATCACCGCGCCCGCGGCGCGGGCCCCCGGCGCCGGTCCGAATCGGGCGGCCGCGGCGCCGCCTGCACCACCCGCGGGCAGCACGTCGGCGATTCTCGGCCAGAGCGGCCCGGCGGTCGATCTTCGCGCACGCGAGATCGCCGGGTGGGGCCTGGCCATCGACCCCGACGGGGATTGTCAGATGAACGGCGAACGCACCACACTGACGATCACAGTCCCCCCTACTCTGCATGACCTGAACGCTGACATCGGCAAGTACAATGCCCCGCGCGTCGTGCGGGACGTGGAGGGAGACTTCGAAGTCGAGGTCCGGGTTGAGGGGGACTTCAGGCCGGGGAGCATTTGTAACCGAGCGGGAGGGATCCCGTTCGTCGGGGGTGGAATCGTCATCTGCGACGGCGGTGACAATTTCATCCGGTTAGAGCGCGGGGTCGTCTACGACCAGGGATCTTTCAGTCCGTTTGCCATATTCGAGCAGCACATCGGCGGCAGGGGCGTGGTCGGTCACAACGGTCCGCTCACCACCGGCACGACTTATCTCCGGCTCGCGCGCCGCGGCGGCACCATACGCGGATTCACCAGCAGCGACGGGAGGTACTGGTCGGAACTGGAGCCGATCCGCGGCGTCCGGACCGCCAAGCTCCAGGTCGGCCTCGATGCCATCAACTCCGGCAATGCGCCCTTCACCGTGCGGTTTGAGCAACTCTCCTTCAAAACCGGCACAAACGGCGGCGCGCGGCGATGAATGGGCCAGCACGGGTTTTGGCGTATGATCGTGCACGTTCTGCTGCGCCGCACCGTAGAAGGTGCGTTCGATCGGCGGTCGGTTACGAGTCGCGGCATTCTCGGTCGCGGCGGGGACGGAAACAGGGACGCGATTGGTATTGAGAGCAATCCGCTGCTCAGGCTCCTGGGCAAACTGATCGCGTCCCTGTTTCCGTCCCCGAGCCTCCAATCCGCGGCCCAAACTTCAACACCCCCGGGCCAAATCCATGATGGCCGGCGACCTCGGGTGTAATTTCCGCCGCCTCCAAACGAACGCCGCTTGTGAAAGATCGCGAGCGGCGTTATTCTTTCTGCGCACTGGGCTTACCGACACAAGCCGGAGGGAGCCGGTCGTTCCGAGCCACCGAACGAGCCGGGAGACCTCGTGGTCACGCCGGTGTACCTCTGTGTTCGACCCATTCTTGAGGCGTCGGCATGCGTTACGCGATGAAGCAAAAGCTGTTCTGCTGGGGTGACGACTACCGCATCCTTGATCAGAACGGGCGCGACGTGTACTTGGTGGACGGCAAGGCTTTTGTCGTGCTACGGAAGCGCCTCGTCTTCCTGGACATGGCCGGCAACGAACTCGCCGAGATACGCCAAAGGCTCGTGTCGTGGGGCCCGTCGTACGACATTGTGCGCAGCGGGCAGGTCGTCGCGACTGTGAGCAAGCACGTCTTCACCTTTGCGTTCTGCAAGTTCACGGTGGACGTCCCCGGCCCGGACGATCTCGAGGCAACGGGCAGCTTGTTCGACTATGAATACACCTTTCGACGGCACGGCCGCGAGGTCGCGACGGTCTCGAAGAAGTACTTCTCCTGGACCGACAGCTACGGTGTCGAAATTACCGACCGCGAGGACGACGTCTTGATTCTGGCTAGCAGCGTGGTGATCGACCTCTGCTGCCACGCCGATGCCCCGAATCAACACGCATAATACGATGAATCATCATACACGTTTCTACCTCGCGATGCTTCTCGTTGCGACGATCCTCTGGAACCCGACGGTCACTCAGGCAGCGGACGGTTACACCCGGTTCGAGGGCGAAAAGTCCACCTGGCACGATGGGTTCGACCGTTTCGACTTCGTGATGGAGGAGGACGGCCTGGCCATCACGCCATTCAAGAGGCATGAGAGCGAAGGCTTCGGAGTCAAGGCCCCGGAAAAGGGCCGGCGGCGGTGCATCGTGATTGTCCCGAAGCAGGCGGTACCCGGCAACCCATGGTCCTGGCAAGGCTGTTACTGGGACCACGAGCCGCAGGCCGAGGTCGAGCTGCTCAGGCGGGGTTTCCATGTCGCCTTCATCACGCCTGATCCCGGCAAGCAATGGGACGCCTGGTACGCCTACCTGACCGAGAAGCACGGACTGTCCAAGAAGCCGGCGTTCGTCGGCATGAGCAAGGGCGGAGTCAACGCCTACGAGTGGGCAACGGCCCATCCCGATAAGGTCTCGTGCATCTACGCCGACAATCCCGCGATCAGGCCCGGCGAGTTCGCAAAACTCGGTGAATTGGCCGGGAATGACGTCTCGCTGATGAACGTCTGCGGCAGCCAGGATTTTCTCCTGGAGCGGCATACCCTGGCCATCGAGGACCGCTACCACAAGCTGGGTGGCCGGATCACTGTGATGATCAAGGACGGCCCGGCCCATCATCCCCACAGCCTGCGCGATCCCAGACCGATCGCGGACTGGATCGTGGAGCACACCCGCACGAGCGGCGATCGGCCCGCATTTGCTGGCGAGAACTTCACGAAGTCCTACTATTACAGCCTCGCGAACTCGTACCGCTACCTCAAGGAAGAGAAGACCTATGTCACCTGCCGCGGTCCGGGGTTCGCGGAGTGTTACGACCGCTACGACGCCAAGACCGGCAGCCAATGGGGCCTGGCGGGGATGGCAGTGATCGTGCCGAAGGCCGCCGCCCCAAGTAAGCCCTGGGTGTTCCGGGCGGACCCAATCGGTCGGGATGCGGCGGTCGATCAGGCCTTGCTGGCCAAGGGCTTTCACATCGTTGTCGCCCCTCTCGTCGCGCAGGCCGGCCCGGTGCGGCAACAGTGGGACGCGACCTACAAGCTGCTCGTCGACCACGGCTTCTCCGGGAAGCCGGTAATGGAAGGTGCCGGGACGGCGGCCGGTGAAGCCTACGCCTGGGCCATCGAGAACTCGGACAAGGTCTCCTGCATCTACGGCGAGAATCCGGCCCTCCGCAGCATCATGTCGAAGGCGCCTCCGCTCGATCACCTGGACTCCCTGGCCAAGGCAGGGGTGCCGCTCATCCACGCCTGCGGCAGCCTCGACCCATGGCTCGATGACCAGACTCGCATCGCCGAGAAACGATACAAGGAACTCGGCGGCCGGATGCGCGTCATCGTCGACGAAGGCAAGGGCCATTACCCGACCACCCCGAGGGACCCGAAGCCGGTCGTGGAGTTCATACTTGCCCATCAGCAATAGTCCCCTTCGCATGGGAACTCGAAGCCCCGCGACTATCATTTCGACCGGACGATGTCGCAGGATGTGCTGGACAACTACCTCTGCCGGGCGATATCGACGGAGGGACTGCTGAACGGCCGGGGCGACCTCGACGACGACATCCGGATGCTCAAGAGCACCGGCGCCAAGTACATCGGGCGAAGCCTCTGTTCCAGTTGGCCCCCAACTGGCGTACCTTCCTCGCCCAGGTGACTTGCGAAGAGGACGTAAAACTCCGGCGTGTCCACGAGGGTACCGGCCGGCCGCTGGGAGAAGAGGCGTTTCTGGCGACGCTCGAACAAGACCTGGGCAGGATCCTGAGACGGCAGAAACCCGGCCCCAAGGGAAGGCCGCGGAATTAAGTAGGTGTCCCCCGGAACCCAAGGCCGCGGATTTGTAGAGTCGAGGTGTGGCGCGGTGGTTTTAGGCTTGGCCTATCTGTGTCCGGCCCTTTCGGTTGCCGGTGCCTCACTAGCCGCGCCATGCTCCGTTTCCACACCCCGCTCATCAAACCGGGCGTGCGGTTTTCCCGCACCCGGCTTTCGGACAAGGCTTTACTCATTTACTGCTTCACACGTTCGCCCACGAACTGTTGTCGCTACTTTCGTTGAAGCTGGTGCAGTCCCAGCTTCTGGTGCAGGTTTTTGTCAGAGAACCGTTTCTTTCCCTGACCCGGCTCCTTGAATT
>JBIOJM010000439.1:0-6939 GCA_044450785.1 Isosphaerales bacterium | reverse complement strand
CCGGCTATCTACGCCGCGAGGAAGGAGTGCCCTTCCCACGGGGGGAACTGGTAAGGCACGAGCTGTATCGCTATTTCGTGCGGCGGGACGAGGGCGACCTCGATCCGCGCCCAAGCATGCTGGAGCAGGCACTGCACCCCAAACGCAAACTGCCGAAACCGCCCCGGCCGGCCCACCCACTTTGCCCTGAGCGGGTCACGCTCGACGTTCACCTCGCTGGAATGATGGGCCTGATGAACGGGCTGTACCACTCCGCGGCGGCCCTGTTTCAGGCCATGCCCGCCTGGCTGCGCTTCCTGGAGTGCCGGCGGCTGATCGACGCCGGCACGAGCAGGAAAGTGGCGGCAGAGTTGCTCCCCTTGCACGCCACGCTGCTGGGGGTCTGGGAGCAGTACACCGAAGATCCGCTCCTGTATCGCCAAGGGCAGGCGTGGCTGACCTTGCCGTAGCAGACCCGCCACTAACGAAGACACACGGGTTCTCACCATCACGAAGAAAATCGGCGTCGTGAGTAAACACCACCCGGTTCTCGGTAAGCCCGTAAGCGGCTTGCTGATCATCGTCGGCTTCGATGAGCCCGGCTTCCTGCGAGGTGGTCACGTCGACGTTGCGACGGCGAAGGCCATCGGCGATGGCCGGATCGCAACACTCATCCAGGTGGAAGCGAATCGTCCGAGCCATCGGCTTTCCTGGACTCAAGGAGTTTCTGGAGCTTTGACGGCGGGGACTTCGCCTTCAGCTCCTCGACGAAACGCTTCCCTTCCTCGATGTCGGCGTCGATTTCCTGCTTGTGATCGTAGTAATATGCCAGAGCCGCATGCACTTGGGCGAGAGTAATCGTCGGGTGGCTGGTCACGATTTCATCGGGACTCAGAAAAGGTGCCAGCCACCAAAATTGGGTAAAATACACTGTGTGCGATGAACTGATTTCGTGGTCATTGCCTCTCTAAATTCTGTAAGTTTCTCATATTTGGTGGCTGGCACCTTTTACGTACTCGCGATCCCGAGCCGTTTCGGCCCGCGGCCTGGCCGTCAGCCGCCCTCCAGGATGGCCCGCAGGCGCCGGCAGACCGCGGTCCATTCGGCCTCATCGAGCACGGGGGAGAGCGCGGTCGTGGGCAGAGGCTCGTCAAGGTTGACCCACGTCTTGCAGCCGGCATGCTCGGGGCTCGCGGCGACGACAAAGCCCGGGTCATGCCGCCAGACTCGAGCGCCCAAGACCCAGAGCCCCGGCTGACGATAGCGGAATCGCTTGACAATCGTCTCGGCCGTGAAAATGTGGAATTCCTCGAGCTCAGGCAGCGTTTCCTCGCTCTCGACGTAGCCGATCGGGCCGACACGAACCAGAGCACGGATCGAGATCGCGCCGCCGGGATCAACCGGGTGAGCCGGAGGTCCAGTTCCGCCCGACCCGCGCAGCCCTTGTTCAGCCTGATGGACCCACGTCGGATAGAGCCAAAACTCGGAATGCTCGGGAACGAAAGTTCCGGGGCCGGCGCCCTCGCTGATCCCCCCCTTGCGGACGATCAGGGACTGACGTCCCTGGATCAGGGCGTCGCACACGCCGGCCCATTCCTTGAAGGCGACGGCACACGAGTCGGGTCGCGGACTCACCATGCGAATTCAGCCTTGGGGTGACGAACCATGAGGTCGACCACGGCCGTCCGGGGCGGCTTCCCCTCGAAGAGGACCTGATAAAGCTCGGAGGTGATCGGCATCTCCACACCCTGCCGGGCCGCCAGCGAATGAACGCTGCGCGTGGTCGGCACCCCTTCCGCGACGTCAACCATCTCCGCCAGCACGTGCTCGATCGTTTCTCCTCTGCCGATCCGCTCGCCGACGGAGCGATTGCGACCGTAGGGACTGTAACAGGTCGTGACGACGTCGCCCACTCCGGCCAGTCCGTAGAAGGTTTCCAGCCGGGCCCCGAGGTGAACCCCGAGCCGGGCGATCTCGACGAGTCCGCGCGTGAGGAGCGCCGCCTTGGCGTTGTCACCGAAAGCCAGCCCATCGCAGATCCCCGCGGCGATCCCCAGGATGTTCTTCAAGGCGCCGGCCAGCTCGACACCCAGGGCGTCGGTGCTCGTGTAGACGCGGAACACCTCCTGGGAGAGCACGGCGCGGACCTGCTGATTGAGCGGTTCGAACTGACCGGAGACCACGACGGAAGCGGGTAGACCGCGCGCCAGCTCCTCGGCGTGGCTCGGCCCGCTGAGCACGGCGACAGGACGCGGTCCCAGCGTCTCCTGGATGATCTGGCTCGGCCGCGCGAAGCTGCCGTATTCAATGCCCTTGACCACGCTCAGGACCGGGATGCCCGCGGGCAGATCGGGGGCCAGCCCCGCCAGGGTGGCCCGCAGATAGGGAGTGGGGACCGCCGCCACGATCAGGTCGGCGCCGGCGGCGGCCTCGACTCCCCCGGCCGTGATCCGGACCGATTCGGGAACGTTGATCCCCGGCAAATGCCGAAGGTTGACGCGCGTGCGCGCGAATTGCTCGGCGTGATCGGGATCACGCGACCAGAGCCGGACGTCGGCGACCGCCTTGGAAAAGAGCAAGGCGAGCGCCGTCCCCATGCCACCAGCGCCGAGAATCGCGACGTGCCTCATCATCAGATAAAATCCACGGAGCCGTCCACCCGGTAACCGAACCCGCGGCGCCAGGGCTTGGGTGGGTAATGGCGGAACGCCTCTTCATTGAGCTCGATGCCCCACCCAGGTTTGTCGGGGATTGGGAGGTAGCCATCCTTGAGGACCAGGGGCTCGCGGACCAGGTCCCGGCGGGGTGGGGTGTCATCGGGAGTGTACTCGAGGATCAGGAAGTTCGGCGTGGAGGCGGCGAAGTGGGCGTTGACGACGTTGGCCACTGGTCCCATGGGGTTATGGGGGGCAACCACGACGTAGTGTGCCTCGGCCATGGCGGCGATCTTCTTCATCTCCAGCATGCCGCCACACAGGCAAATGTCGGGCTGGATGATGTCGAGCGCCTGGGCATGCAGGATGCGCTGGAATTCGTACTTGGTGTAATTGCACTCGCCGCTGGCTAGAGGGACCGCAACCTGCGAGGCCAGCTTGGCCAGGGCATCGACGTTCTCGGGCCGGATCGGCTCTTCGAGCCAGAGAGGCTGGTAGGGCTCGATGGCCTTCGCCACCCGAACGGCGCGGCTGGGTTCGAAGAACTGGGCGTGAATGTCCACGGCGATGTCCCTGTCCGGACCCAGGGCCTCTCGGACCGCGCGGATGCGCTGGCCGGCCGCTCGGGTCACGGCATTGTAGGGCGCGGCGTGCATGCCCGGCGGGTGCGGCGCGATCTTGACGGCCGTGTAGCCGTATTTCTCGACCGCGGCCTTGGCGTTTTCGGCGAGCTGGCTCGGCTCGGCGCCGCCCGCGCCCTGGTAAACCCGGACCTTCTCGCGGCACTTGCCACCCAGGAGCCGGTAGACGGGTAATCCAGCCGCCTTGCCCGAAATGTCCCAGAGCGCGTGCTCGATCCCGCTGATCGCCGCGCCCAGCACCGAGCCGCCCGGGAACCGGCTGAAGTTGACCATCGTCGCGCAGAGGTACTCGATGTTACGAGGGTCTTGACCGACCAGCCAGTCCTTGAAGTCGCTGATGGCCGCCACGGTGGCTTGGTCCGGCCCGCAGGAGTAGGCCTCGCCGATACCATGGATTCCCTGGTCGGTCTCGACCTTGACGAAGACGTGGTTCCGGCCCAGGCCGACCAGGAAGGTCTTGATGTCCGTGATCCGGATCTCCGGGCGTCCCTGGGCTCGTCCAGGCGGTTGCAGCTCGGGCGGCGCGCCAAGGGCGGCGCCCGCGGCCAGACTGGTTGTCATGAGGAAATGGCGCCGTCTCATCGCGTGCCTTTCGTCGGGGCGGGTACGGTTGTCTTCGGCTCGAAGTAGAGGTGGCGGGCCGTCTTGCCCAGGATCGATTCCTGCGTGCGAGCGTCGAGGCCGAGCTCGTGGGTGAAGAGACGGATGTGCTGGGCGTAGGTCGCCTTCGGGCACCACAGCTCGCACGGGAAGGCACTCCCCCAGAGGCAGCGGTCCGGCCCATAGGCACGGATGATCCGGCGGCAGGCGTCGTGCATGTCCTCGAAGGGGTAAGGCCCCTTGCTGCCGGTGGCGAGGAAAGAGAGCTTGGCATGCAGATTTGCGTGCCGCGCCAGCTCGAGCACGTCTTTCAGAATGGGTTCGTGCTCCGGCCCGGCGGCCAGATACAGACAGTGGTCGAGAACGACCTTCAGATCCGAGTATCGGCCCAGTAGCGCCGCCAGCTCCGCGGTCTTGTCGCGGTTCACACGGACGTTGACGACGATACCCAGCCGCCGCGCCGCATCCCAGAGCCGGTCGACGCCGGGGTGAACCAGCCGGCCATCCGCAGCCTGGTAGCTTCGAAGCCCGCGGATGTTGTGGCCCTGCGCATAGACTTCCAGCAATTCCGGGCTGTGCGGGTTGTCCGGGTCGAGCGTGCAGATGCCGGTCATCCAATCGGGGTTGGCCCGAGCGGTATCGACCAAGAACCGGTTGTCCCAACCGTAACACGTGGTCGCCTGGATCACCACGACGTGACGGACCAGTGCGGCCTTCCGCTGGCGGTCGAGCTGGGCGACCGTCCCAGTCCCCGCGCGCGGGCGGAGCGGCCGGGCGATCGTGGGATAGACCCGCTCGTCGTCACTGTAAATGTGAGCATGACCATCGATTATGAGCATGTCTGTGCTGATTTCTTGGATCGGCGCGGGTCTCGCATCACCCGGCGGGTCGCCGCGTCACGGTCGAGTTCGGTCATCCATGGAACCAGCAATCTACGCAAAACCGGCTGGGAAAGAAAGGATCGAATCGAGGCCAATCCGAGTTTGCGCGCCAGGGGATTATCAACTATGATGCAGGAAAGCACCGGCTGCTGATTCGGAGGTCTCCATGGCCATCGGCCTCGAAGCACACACGATCGACATCAAGACGGCGGACGTATTGCGCAACGCCCCGCCGGCGTTGCTCTACGAGCACGCGGTGGCTCGCGAAGGAGCGGCCATTCTCTCGAGCGGGGCCCTGGCCACGTTCTCGGGGACCAAGACCGGCCGCAGCCCCACGGACAAGCGCATCGTCGACAATCCCGCCAGCTCCGCCCAAGTCTGGTGGGGCAGCGTGAACATCCCCGCGAGCGACCAGAGCTTCGTGGCCTGCCGGCGGCAAGCTCTGGCTTTTCTCGAGGGGCGGCCGACGGTCTACGTCGTCGACGGCTACGCGGGGTGGGACAGCGCCTACAAGATCAAAGTCCGCGTCATCTGCGCCCGGGCGTACCACGCCCTGTTCATGCACAACCTGTTGATCCGCCCAACGCCCGACGAGCTGGAGGGGTTCGGAGAGCCCGATCTCGTCATCTTGAACGCCGGCGACCAGGCCGCCGACCGCGAGGTCCCGGGCGTCAACTCCTCGACCAGCGTCATGCTCAACCTCGAGCGCCGTGAGATGGTCGTCCTCGGGACCAACTACGCCGGTGAGATGAAGAAGGGCGTCTTCACCGCCATGAACTACTGGATGCCTCAGAGCGGCGTGCTCTCGATGCATTGCAGCGCCAATGAGGGGATCGACGGGGACTCGACGCTATTCTTCGGCTTGTCGGGAACGGGAAAGACAACCCTCTCGTCCGACCCGCGCCGCCCGCTGATCGGCGACGACGAACACTGCTGGAGCGACCAGGGGATTTTCAACATCGAGGGGGGTTGCTACGCCAAGTGCCTCGGCTTGAGCGAGGCGCAAGAGCCCCAGATCTTTCGAGCTGTCCGCTTCGGGGCGGTGCTGGAGAACGTCGTCTTCGACGTGGAGTCACGAGCCGCCCAGTACGAGGATCGATCCCTCACGGAAAACACCCGGGCGTGCTACCCGATCGAGCACATCGACAATGCGCTCGTTCCTTGCCTGGGGGGCCACCCCAGGAACATGATCTTCCTGACCTGCGACGCCTTTGGCGTCCTGCCGCCGGTGAGCCGTCTGACCGCGCCCCAGGCGATGTACCATTTCTTGAGCGGCTACACGGCCAAGATCGCGGGTACGGAGGTGGGAGTCATGGAGCCGCAGGTCACGTTTTCGGCGTGCTTCGGCGCGGCGTTCCTGGTTCTGCACCCGGCCCGATACGCGGAGCTGCTGGCCGAGAAGGTCCGCCGCCACCAGACCCGCGCCTGGCTGCTGAACACGGGATGGACGGGGGGGCCCCACGGCGTCGGGTCGAGGATCAAGCTGGCCTATACCCGCGCCATCATCGACGCGATCCATGACGGGGCCCTGTCTCTCGTGCCGGCGGTGGAGGATCCGCGCTGGAATCTCCAGGTCCCATCGTCCTGTCCCGGCGTGCCCCGCGAGCTGCTGCTGCCGCGCACCACCTGGACCGACCCGCAAGCCTATGACCGGGCCGCGGGTCATCTCGCCCTCCGGTTCCGCGACAACTTCGCCCTGCACGCCGGCCAGGCCCCGGACGAAGTGCGCCAGGCCGGACCGAGGGTGTGAAACGTGTGGCACAGGCCGACGGCCGACCTGTGCCACAGCGGCAGGCTAGGGTGATGAAACATCCGTGTTGACTTGACTGAAGCCGCGGATGGGAGACGGGTGTTATTGTTGCGCGCGATCGAAAGACGGCGCGGCCGAGCGATCCCTTTCCCCCCCTTGCGAAGGGGGGGGCAGGGGGGTGTAGGCGGACGCCTCGGACATCGTGAATAGCTTTCCCATCCTTGGCAACGGGGCTAAGAGATGCGGCGAGGCGGGTGCGAAGCCCCTTTGACGACTCCGTGATTGCTCGTGCCGGGGCCACCCCCCCTGGCCCTGGCCTGATGAAAAGTTGGGCTTGCACCGGCTGAGTGTTCATCCCGGTTTTGTTGCGCGCGATCCCCCGCTACGAACACGCCATCCTCTTTCCCCCCCTTCGCAAGGGGGGGTCAGGGGGG
>JBIOJM010000438.1:0-7047 GCA_044450785.1 Isosphaerales bacterium | reverse complement strand
GCCTACCAGCGATATCAGGAACAACTCCATGACCGTCAAGCGGTTCAGATCCGGACGGACCAACCGATGGAATTACCTCGGGCAGCGTGAAAATGCCAGTAGCCAAACGAACTGCACCCGAATCAAATGATCTTTTGGCTTAACCCGCCGGGAGAGGTTTCGCCTGAGTTCGAAACAATACGCGGAGACCGATCCATGCAAACCGTCTGCGTTCAGTCTCAGTCCGGCGCCGACGGGGTCCTCCACCTGGACATTCCTGTCGACGCGCCGAACGCCGATTACGAGGTCATTGTCGTACTCCGGCCCAAGGCCCACGTCGGGAAGCCCGAAACACCGGAAGACCGCGGCTGGCCGGCCGGTTTCTTCCAGGCGACCGCCGGCGCATGGCAAGGCGACTTCGTCCGCGACCAGGGCCAGTTCGAGGACTGGCAGACCATTCCTTAGTTGCCAAATCCCTCGTTCAGTGTCAGCTTGTCGTCGATCAGAACGAACGACTCGAATTCGGCCGTGAGCGGTTTCTTCGAGAGGTTGGAGGCGCACAGGCCAATCTTGAGCCTGGTGGGATAGTCGAGCGTGAAGTCATGAAACACCCCCAGGCTCCTGCCGTCGTCGATGCGGAACAGGCACTGGTAGAATCTGGTTCGCACGTCTCCTCTGCGCGTCTTTGCTTGGCAAAGTCACCTGGATCGAGTAACATTGAATTCGATGCTTTGACGATGTGATTCGCGGAGGCCCCTCATGAATCTCAGTCAGGACATTCATCCCCTCACCGACTTTAAGCGGAAGACCTCGGAGTTCCTCCGCCGGTTGAAGGAAACCGGGAACCCGGTCGTGCTGACGATTAACGGCAAGGCCGAACTGGTCGTCCAGGACGCCGCGTCCTACCAGAGGCTCTTTGCGCTTGCCGAGCGGTTAGAGACCGTCCAGGCCGTCAAGGAGAGCCTCGCCTCGGTTGATCGAGGTGAGGGCCGAACGATGGATGATGTGTTCGATGCGCTCGAAAAGGATCTCCGCCGGGCCAAGCCCCGTCCATGACGTACCAAGTCGTTGATCCAGCCTCGGGCAGCACGGGATATCGAACTCGCGGCCCGCTGGATTCTCGGCCAGTCGGGGTCTCCGGCGACGGCCCTGCGCTGGGCGCGCAACCTCCGGGCAAAGATCGCCACGCTGAAAACCAGCCCGCTACGCTGCCCGATCGACCCGGACTCCGAGGTCTCCGGCGAAGAGGTGCGGGTGCTGCTCCATGGCAAGGGGCGCGGTGTGCACCGGGTACTGTTATGGTCGCTGGGTGCAGCCGTCGGCCCAGACTCGCCGCGGTCAGGCGAGCTCGTGGCCTCGCTCTCCATCCCCTGGCGCAGCAAACACGCAGGGCAGAGGCCTTGCGGCGTGTTGGCGGGCAGTTCCTCGCCACAGCTCGGGCAGCGCTCATTCTCTGCCATCAGAAGGCCCCCGATTCCAAAGTGACCCAGACCGCTACTCCACTTTACGCATTCAAGCCGCAAACCTTACAAGGCACCTCGGTTTTTTGGTCGGATGGCT
Source organism: Isosphaerales bacterium (assembly GCA_044450785.1). Lineage (GTDB taxonomy): Bacteria > Planctomycetota > Planctomycetia > Isosphaerales > Isosphaeraceae > JBIOJM01. Next base: position 5,508 of record JBIOJM010000438.1, on the reverse strand, counting down.
TCGAACAGATCGCGGATCTCGTCGTCGATCTGCGCCGGGTCGTCGAGCGTGGCGGCGATCTGCTCCTGAAGGATTGCCCCGTAACGCTTCTTGAGCCAAACCGGCGCTCCAACAATGATCTCGTTGTTTGCTTCCCGGTCAGGGTCTTGAACAAAATCGCCGGAAGCCTCATAATATTTCCTCACTACGGTCACCGGGGTATTTCTTCACTGACCACTGACCACGACGAGTACAGGATGCCGGACGCAGCAAAGATTCGGGTCGAGCCGCGTGACCCACAGAAGAACAAGGGGACCGGCACTCGGGTGGCGCGGCGGCTGCGCCGGCAGGGGTTGATTCCCGGGGTCATCTACGGGCACAAGCAAGCGGTCGTGCCGGTCACACTGACGCGGGACGACGTCTGGCGGCTGATCAAGACACCAGGTCGCCTTGCCGACTTGGACGTAAGCGGCACGGCCGAGACGGTCTTGATTCGCGACGTCCAGTGGGATCATCTGGGCAAGGAAGTCCTGCACCTGGACTTCGCTCGGGTCAGCGCCGAGGAAATGATCGAGACCGAGGTTGCGCTCGAGTCGCGCGGCGTGGCCGCCGGTATCGCGGCCGGTGGCATCTTCGAACACCTGGTCCACAGCCTCAAGATCACTTGCCGCGCGGGCTCGATTCCCGATTCGCTCAAGATGGATGTCAGCCATCTCCAGGTCGATGACGGCGTTCATGTGCGCGACCTGACCCTGCCGCCGGATGTCAAGGTTAACGCGGACCCGGACCTGCTTCTGGCTCACGTCGTGCTCCGGGCGGTCGAGGTGGAGGAGGTCCCAGAGGCCGAGGTTGCGGAGCCGACACAGCCCGAGGTCATCAAGGCCGAGCGCAAGGAAAAAGAGAAGGAAGAGTGAATCGAATCGTGGTTCTGATCGGGGGGCGCCTGCCTCGGCCCGCACGATCGTGACTGCGAGGACGAACCCGGAGGGGCTCGCCGGGAGCCGCGGCTTTGGCGACGATGAAGCTGGTGGTCGGCCTGGGCAACCCAGGCAGCAAGTATAAAGGGACACGGCACAACATCGGCTTCGAGCTGGTCGATCGCCTGGCCCGAGGAGGGTCGAACGCCACATTCGCCCGCAAGTTCGAAGGGTTGCTCGCCGAGGTCGAGATCGACTTCCGCCGCGTTCTGCTCTTGAAGCCCGAGACATTCATGAACTTGAGCGGTCGCTCGGTCGGTCAGGCCGTGCGGTTCTTCAAGCTGCCGATGGCCGACCTCCTGGTCGTGTGCGACGATTTGAGCTTGCCACTGGGCAAGCTTCGGCTTCGGCCGGCAGGTTCCGACGGCGGTCAAAAAGGCTTGCGCGACATCGCCGCCCACCTCGGGACCGACCAGTACCCCCGCCTCCGCATCGGGATCGGCGAGAATCTGGACGCCGATGCCGTCGACTTCGTCCTGACCCGATTCCGAAATTCCGAGCGACCCTTGATCGATGATGCCTTGATCCTCGCGAGCCAGGCCGTCGCCGTCTGGGTGACCCAGGGGATCGACGCCGCCATGAATCGGTTCAATGGGCCAGTGGCCAGCGGCTAGTGGCTAGTTCAAGGAAGTCGCCTGTTGTCAGTTGCGGGTTGCCGGTTAAGATAACAGGCTCCGGTTTTCGACCGAGAGAGGGAGAAGCCGGCTTCAGGACTTTGACGATTCTTCTAAAGGACCACTGACCACTGATGGAGGAGCCTTGCTAGAGCACACGTACGAGGGAATGTTTCTGCTCGACAGCGCGAAGGCGGTCGCTGCGTGGGAGGACACGGTCAAACATGTCCATGACATTTTGACGAAGCACCACTCCGAGATCGTGGCCAGCCGCCAGTGGGACGAGCGCCGGCTGGCGTATTCGATCAGCGGCCACAAAAAAGGGACATACTTGCTGACCTACTTTCGGACCGGAGGCGAGAACCTCAAGGACATCGTCGCCGACTGCCGGTTGAGCGACGTCATCCTTCGCGAGCTCGTGCTGAAGGTGCATCCCAAGCTGGCCGACCACCTGGTGAGCCAGGCGATGACGTCGACACCCAATGTCGAAACGGAGAACGCTCGCGACGACGATTTGGAGGAGCGGCCACGGCGTCGCCGCCGGGACGAATGAGCCGGCCCTCCCTTCGACGTCCCGCCTTGGCGGGATCTGTCTGAGCGGCAGGGCGCTAGCCGCCGGTGTTTGGCGAGATCGCGGAGCCTCAACATCCCGCCTTGCCGGGATCTGGACTCTTGTCGATCGAGAGCAAATGTGCTAACGTCCGTGCTGGGGGACAACCGTCTACTATCCGGCGTGAAGGTTTTGAACGGCCGTGACGACGCCATGCAGCCGAATGATCCGCGGGAACGTCGTTCAGCCGACGCCCGCGGCCGAGGTGCAGCGATCGTTGCGGGGAGGATCGAGGCAATGGCCGACTTGAACAAGGTTTTTCTGATGGGTCGTCTGACGTTCGACCCTGAACTGCGGCGGACTCCGAGCGGGACGGCGGTGACCGAGCTTCGCCTGGCCACCACGCGAACGTGGTTGGGCCGCGACGGCGAGCGCCGTGAAGAAACGCTCTTCATTGGCGTGACGGTGTGGGATCGCCAGGCCGAGAATTGCTGCCAGTTCTTGCGCAAGGGGAGTTCGATCCACGTTGAAGGCTCTTTGAAGATGGACACCTGGGACGACAAGAACACGGGCGAAAAGCGGTCGAAGATCCTGGTGACCGCCGATCGCGTGCAGTTCCTCGACGGCCGTCGCGCTGATTCGGGTGGCGCCGGCGGCGAGGACGATCTGGCCGGGGCGCGAGAGACGGCTCGGGACCCGGCGGCGCGGCGGGGGGGATCGACACCGGACCGGGCGAGTGCCGGATCGAGTGAGCCGCGCGCGCCGGCAAATGGCCCCGCCGGCTCGGGCTTCCCTTCGGCGAGCGCGTCCGTGCACAATGAGCCGGTCGAGGCCGAGGATGCGGCCGAAGACGATGTCCCGTTCTGAGGGAAGATCGAAAACAACTCTTCCCGCCTCGCGAGAGGGATGCAGAAGGAAGAACGCGCAGCGTGTACAAGACCAACTTCTCATCAGCCCAGCCTCGCTCTTCCGACGGACATTTAGTAGATTGGGACTTTCATGGCCAAGCCGACCAAGACCAAGACCACTCACTCCAAACCCAAGGCCGCGACCCAGAAGACACAGGCCCAGCCCAGGTCAGGGGGGCCGGCCGACGTTAAGACCGGCAGAGAACAACCCCCACGACAACCCGGGGTCGAGCGTCGCAAGAACCATCCGAGTCGCGCCAAGCATGGCTACATTGAGCTGATTTTGACTCAGGCGATCCCCCAGCTCGGCCAGCCAGGCGATCTCGTCAAGGTGCGTCCCGGCTTCGCGCGCAACTATTTGGTCCCGCAGGGGCTGGCGACGTTCGCCACGCAGAACAATCTTCGGATGGTCGAGAAGCATCGCCAGCGGCTCAAGGCTCTTGAGGAAGCACACCGCGCCGACCTGCTGAGCCTGGCCGCTCAGATCGCCCAGCGCTCGCTGACGATCGAAGCCAATGCCAACGCCGAGGGCCATCTTTACGGCTCGGTCAACGCCGATCAAATCGCCGAGGCGCTCCGAAAGGAGGGCTTTCCGATCCAGACGGAGCACGTCCGAATCGAAGGGCCGCTCAAGGAGCTCGGCCTCTATACGATCCAGGTCCACCTGGCTGCCGATATCAAAGGCGAAGTGAAGCTCTGGGTCGTGCCGACGCACACCGAGGAAACTCCGGTCTGAACGATAGTCCACATCCATTCCCCTCGAACAGAATCCGCGAGGATTCTCTGCTCGAAGCGCCTGATTCGAGTAGAATATCATGGTTGATGTTCGCGGCGTCCGGCCCCCGTAATGAATGACCCGTCTCAAGCCCCTCACCGCCCTACGGGCATGGTCGGGAGGCGCAGAGGGCACGGCCGTAGGGAAGAATGCGGAGTGTGATGATCCATGGCAGGTGAATTCCCGGGTTCAGGCAACGGAAACCCCAACGGGCCGGCACGCGGAACCGCGAAGGGGGGCGGCGGCTCGCCGGTCGACCGGCTGCCGCCGCAGAACCTGGAAGCCGAGCGCAGCGCCCTTGGGAGCATCCTGCTCGACAACGAGGTGCTCCATGAAGTCGTCTCGTTCCTCCGTGTCGAGGATTTCTACCGCGACGCGCACCAGGTGATCTACGCGGCGATCCGCGATTTGTACGACAAGGGCAAGGGCATCGACGCGGTCACTCTCTCCGAAGAGTTGAGCAAGCGCGGTCAATTCGAGCAGGTCGGCGGGGACGACATCCTGACCGAAATCGTCGAAAGCGTCCCGCACGCTGCCAATGGCAAGTACTATGCCGGCATCGTCAAGGAAAAGGCGACCAACCGCCAGTTGATCGAGAGTGCGACCGAGATCATTCGCGACGGGTATTCCAACCAGTTCACTGCGCAGGAGCTTCTCGAATCGGCCGAGCGCAAGGTATTCGGCATCGCCGAGGATCAGATCAAGGGAGAGACCCTTCAGATCAACGACGTTCTCAACCAGGCGATGGAACGGATCTCGAAGCGGGCCGATTCCACGCACGCCGTCACCGGCGTGGCCACCGGACTGATCGATCTCGACGAGATTACCTGGGGTTTCCAGCCGGGCCAATTGATCATCGTGGCCTCACGGCCGAGCATGGGCAAAACCGCGCTGGCGCTCAATATTTGCGATCATGTCGCGGTCAATCTCAAACTTCCCCTCCTGTTCGTCAGCCTGGAAATGGGATATCTGGAAATCGCCGAGCGCCTTTTGTGCGCTCGCTCTCAGGTCGACGGCCATAAGCTGAGGACCGGCAAGGGCCTGGCGTATCCCCAGATGAAGGAGCTCAGCAGGGCATACAGCGAGCTGTGCGGCGGCGGGCTGATCTTGATCGACGACACACCGGCGCGGACGATGCTCCAAATCACCGCCAGCGCGCGGCGCCAGCGGATGCGCAAGGAGATCGGCCTGATCGTGGTCGATTACATCCAACTGATCGACTCGGAGGACTCGCGTGACAGCAGGCAGGAGCAGATCGCCAAGATCAGCCGGCGGCTGAAGACGTTGGCTCGCGAGCTGAAAGTTCCGGTGATCGCCCTGTCGCAACTGAACCGGGCCGTCGAGAATCGCGAGGACAAACGGCCGCGAATGGCCGACCTGCGTGAGTCAGGGGCAATCGAACAGGACGCCGACATCGTTTTGCTGCTCCACCGACCCGAGTACTACGATGCCAACGACCAGCCGGGAATCGCCGAGCTGATCGTCGCCAAGAACCGGAACGGGCCGACCGAGAGCGTCAAGCTCACCTTCCTCAAGCACTTGACCCGGTTTGAAAACCTGGCCTCCATCGCCGAACCGCTTGACGCGGGAAGACCGTTCTGACGCCCGAGAGAGCGCCGTCCACCACCGAGGCCCCCACGCGCTCAGCATGAAGGCGCTCACAGGGCGGCGGGGGGCTCGATCGGGGGTGGCCAGTGCTCTTGGG
>JBIOJM010000437.1:0-7076 GCA_044450785.1 Isosphaerales bacterium | reverse complement strand
GGGCCGCCGGCCGGTCAACCACCCCCCCCCTGGGGGGGGCGGGTTGGGGTGGGGGGGCGAAACCGCATCGTTGGGAAAGAGTGTCGACTGGGCCGGCGTTTTCTGCCACGAGCTGGCCCACTGGGCCCGGCGCGACCAGTGGTCGAGCCTGCTCGGCGAATTGCTGATCGCAGCTCTGCCCTGGCACCCGCTGGCCTGGTGGGCCAGGCGTCGCCTGGGCCAGCTCAGCGAGCTGGCGTGCGACGACTGGGTGCTCGGCACCGGCCTGCCGGCCGCGGATTATGCCGAGTCGCTGCTGGGCCTGGTCCCCCAGCGTGGCGCGCCCCTGGCCCTGGCGGCGGTATCGAGCCGTCGCGGACTCTTCGGCCGGATTCAGCACATCCTGGATGAGCGGCGGAGCAGCCCGATCGTCGGCAAACGCTGGGCTTGCGCCAGTGGGTTAGCCATGGTGTTGGCCGCCTCGGCGCTGGCGCTGGCTCAGAGCCGGCCCGCGGTGTCGAAGGGTCAACGCGCCCAGAAGGACGAGACAGAAAAGGTGATCGCATCAAAGACAGACCCTGTGAGCAACCAGGCGGCCACGAAGACGCGCACGATCCGGGGCACGGTTCTCGGGCCTGACGGCAAACCGTTCTCGGGGGCCACGGTCTTCTGGGTCGGCCAGCGTAAGCCTCCCGTCTCGTTCGTCGCGATGCCCAAGGATGTGGGACACTCCCGGCTGAATAAAACGGATGTCATCGCCAGAGCGGTTAGCGATTCGAACGGCCGGTTTTCCCTCAGCGCCGATGTTGATCCCGATCGCTATGTTCGCTACAATGGCTGGGTTATCAACCTGCTGGCAAGAGCCCCTCGTGCCGGGATGGTTTCGGAAGCGGTCAATGCGGACGTGACGGAGGTGACACTCAAGCTCGCCCCCGAGGTCGTGATCCGCGGCCGTCTGCTCACCCCCAGCGGCATGCCTGCGGCCGGTGCGCGCGTTACCCTCACCGGTTTCACGGGTTTTCCAGAGGACAAGCCCAGAGCGGGTATGCACCTCGGTCTGACTCAGACGGACGACGAGATTCCACCTTACTGGCCTCAGCCACGAAAAACCGATGCCGACGGTCGTTTCACGTTCGAAGGCGTGCCGTCCGGGGCCTATGCCGCCCTCGCCTTCTGGCACCCGGATTTCGCCGTCGATGAGGTCACCGTCAACACGACGAGCGACGGCGCGGTCCCGGACGGACTGCGCTCGTTCGAGATCGTGCCGGTTTCCCCTGATTTCACTCATGCGCTCGAGCCAGCCCGGCCGGTCCAGGGCCGAGTGACCGATAAAGAGACCGGCAAGCCGCTGGCCGGCATGCTCGTCGAGGTGATCCCGATGAGATCGCATGGCGGTATGCCCTTCCAAACCCGGACCGATGCCGATGGCCACTACCGGGTCTCTGGTCATCAAGCGGAACGGCATTACATCATGAACGTCTACCCGCCGGCGGATTCTGGTTACCTGTCCCAAAGCGGCATGAAGGAGGGTTGGCCGGCCGGTGCGAAGTTCATCGAGAAGGACTATGCCCTGGAAAAGGGACGCATCGTGCACGGACAGGTCACGGATGCCGGCACCAGACAGCCGATCGCCAGTGCCGCCGTCGTCTATCAACCGAAGCGGGGCAACCCCAACAACACCAGAGGATATGAATTCCGCAACACGGTCCTGACCGATAAAGATGGCCGTTTCGCCATCACCACCTTGGCGGGCCAAGGCTTTCTGGCCGTCGAGACGCCGGATGAGAATTACGTCCGTGTCCTCCTCAGGGAGAGTTATCGGGGGACCGTCTATCCTCAAGGTTGGGCGGCCATCGACGTACCCAAGGAGGGCGAGCCCAAGCCGGCGGCGATCGAAGTGCGGAAGGGTGTCACCCTGGAGGCGAAAGCGATCGGCCCCGACGGCCAGGTCGTTCGTGAGATCACAGGATTCTGCAAGGGAATCGACGCCAAGTTGATCGACAGATGGGACAAGGCCCAACCGTTCGAGGACGGCGTCTTCCGACTCAAGGGCGCCGACCCGAACAAGACGTACCGGGTTTTCTTCCTCCAGTTCAAGCGGCGCCTGGGGGCCGTCGCCGAGCTGAAATTCGACCCCCGCGCCAAGGGACCGATCGAGGTCCGGCTCGAACCGACGGCGCGGGTCCACGGAGCGATCGTCAAACCCGGAGGCTCGCCCGCGATGGGCGGCCAGGTCTTGCCCTACGTCTTTCTGGATAAGGAGCAAACTGAGCTGAAATCGACCGACGTGTTCGACCGCGAGGACGCCCTGATTAACGTGCAGCTCTTCCCGAACGAGGGCTGGTCCAATTTCTTTGAGAAATGCCGCGTGCAAGGCAAGTTCCAGTTCGAGCATCTGATCGCGGGGGCACGCTATGGTCTCAGTGTCAGGGGTGGCAACCTCGAGGGCCTTGCAACCGTGCCGCCGCTCGTGCCCGGCGAGAACCGCGACCTGGGCACGATCACGCTCAAGGAGCGGCAGCCATGATCGCTCGTAAGAAAGAAGAAACGCTCGTGGAAGATCCCCGCCGCGCCTGGGAGCCGTACCGGCCCGGTCCCCGCGCACCGTGGGACGCGGCGCGGGTGGCGCACTTGCACCGACGAGCCGGCTTCGGGGCGACCTGGGGCCAGCTCGAGCGCGACCTGCGTGAAGGATTCGAGTCCGCGCTTCGCCGGATCCTCGACGGCGAGCTTCAGGGCCCGAGCGGTCAATCCGTTTCAGAGTACGACGGCATCGTTGCCGTCATGGAGGAGTCGGCCCAGCGCCGGCCGTCCATCGAACGGGTCCAGATGCTCTGGCTCTACCGGCTGATCTTCACGCCGTTTCCCCTGGCCGAGGCCATGACCCTGGCCTGGCACAGTCACTACGCCACCAGCCAGGCCAAGGTCAACGTGCCCGAGCTGATGCTCGATCAGAACCGCGCCCAGCGCGCGCTCTGGCGGGCACCGATCAGCAAGCTGCACCGCCGGATGCTCGGCGACGGTGCCATGCGCCGCTGGCTCGATGGCTTGAATAGCACCAAGGTCCAGCCCAACGAGAACCTGGCGCGCGAGTTCCTCGAGCTCTTCGCCCTGGGCGAGGGGCATTACTCCGAGCGCGACGTCCGCGAGGTCGCGCGGGCCCTCGCGGGTTGGGTCGAAGTTGATTCCCAGCAACATCGCGACCAGTTCGACCCGGGCGACTTCGACGCCGGGCCCAAGACGATCCTGGGCGAGACCGGCAAGTGGGGCGTGGACGACGTGGTACGGATCGCGTGCCGTCAATCGGCCGCAGCCACCCACATCGCCCGGCGGCTCTACCGTACGTTCATCTCCAACACCGACGAACCATCACCCGGCCTGCTGGCCCCCCTGGCCGATGCGATGCGAGTCGAGGGGGACGTCGACGTCGCCAACGGTATCGAGCTCGTGCTGCGCTCCCGGCTCTTCCACTCGGAGGAATGCCGAACACGCCGGGTGAAAAGTCCAGTCGATTTCGCTATCGGTGCGATCCTCGCCTCCGAGTTGCTCGATCCGCCGCCGGACTTTGTCGACCTGGAAATCCACCTGACGAAGATGGGCCAGCGGTTGTTTTTTCCGCCGGGCGTGGCCGGCTGGCCGGGCGGACTGGCCTGGCTGAACGGTCAGGAAGTGCTGGCGCGGGCCAACTTCGCGGCCTGGATCACCGAGCCGTTGTCACAGGCGAACCATGCTCATCGACTCGCCGGGCGATCGGGCTTCAAGACGCCCGAGAGCTGGCTGGAGGCCCTGGCGATCCTGGTGCTCGGATCACCACTCTCACCGGCGGGTCGAGCGCTCTGCGAGCATCGATTCCCGAACCACCCGCAAATCACCCGGCAGTTGCTCTCACTTCCCGAGGCCCAGGTTGGATGAACAGGAAAATCACATGATATCACGCCGCGATCTTTTGACTCGATCAGCCGGTCTCGGCCTGGGGACGGGACTGCTGTCGCTGGGATCGCCGGTGCCGGGTCTGTGGCGACAGGTGGCCGATGCCGCCGAGCCGCGTGCGGATTTTCCGATCCTGGTCGTGATCGAGCTGACCGGCGGCAACGACGGTCTGAACACGGTCGTCCCTCATGCCGACGACATCTATCACAAGAGCCGGCCGACGCTGCGGATCGAGCCGGACAAGGTTTTGAAGCTCGACGACCACATGGGCCTGCACCCTGCCCTCAAGGAGCTGCGCTCGCTCTGGGATTCGGGCGACTCGGCCGTGATTCAAGGAGTCGGCTATCCGAACCCGAATCGCTCGCACTTCCGCTCGATGGAGATCTGGCAGACCGGCGTGCTCGGCCCCGCGCCGCCCGCGGGCTGGCTGGGCAAGGCCGCCGACCTTGGCCCGGCACTGGGGCTTTGTCACGTCGGGCCGGAAGCCGTGCCGCTGGCAATTCAGGGGCGGAAGGTGGTGACCCAGTCGTTGGCCAGCGTGGCGGACTATCGTCTCGCGCCCGGGGCCGGCCTGGCCGGGCTACCCGACGCGGCGGAAGCCGGTGATACCGTGCTCAACCAGGTGCGCCGGCAATTCGTGACGGCGCGCGAACTGGCCGCTCGCCTGGCGGCAATCCCCGCCGAGCGGACCGCACCCGCATCACCCGAGACGCTCGAAGGCCGCCTGGACACCATTCGCCGTTTGATCGAGGCGGACTTACCGTTGCGGGTCTACTATACCGCCCAGGGCGGATTCGATACGCACGCCGCCCAGCGCTACACTCACCAGGAATTGCTGCGCCAGGTGTCGCAAGGAGTGACTGGGTTCCTGAAGTGCCTGAAGACGAGCCGGCTCGACGAACGGGTTGTGATCCTGCTGTTTTCCGAATTCGGCCGCAGGTTGAAGGAGAACGCGACGAATGGGACCGACCACGGCGCCGCCGCCCCGGTCCTGCTGGCCGGCAAGCCAGTCAAAGGGGGCTTGATCGGACCCCCGCCCAACCTGGCCAACCTGGACGACGGCGGCGACCCTCGCTGCACGATCGACTTCCGCGACGTCTACGCCACCCTGCTCCACCGCTGGCTGGCAATCGATCCCGAGCCGATCCTGGGCCGGCGCGACAGGTCGCTGGCGGTGTTCGAATCTCTGTGAACCTCCGGTCTCGCCGCGGCTCACGGACTTCCCACGACCCGGACCACTCGTCATTGGGCCAAAACCGGCACGTTTGCCCCCAGGTCATCGAGCACCTTTTGGATCAACGTTGAGTGGTCGGGCTGGGTTTGTCTCAACTGATCGATCAGTCCACGAGCGGGCTCTCCTTGTCCCGCGCGCCAGAGACAAGACGCGGCGCTCAGGCGGCTTCGAAGCGCCAGATCGGAGTCGCCCGTCTCATCGTAATCGGCAGCGAGCACCAGTTCCAAGTGCCCGGCTGCCAGAAAATGACGTACGGCTGAATTTTGATCACCCCTCATCTCCGCCAGCAGGCCTCGCTGTACCTCGCGGGATTTGACCGTTACGAGCATGTCGCTGACCGGACTCGGTGCTGTGGACATCGTCATCTCCAGACCAGCTTCGAGCATTCGCCGGAAGCCATTCTAACGAAATCGCTCTCGATTCTCCTGTCTAACGGTCCGGATTCGCCGACGGCTGGCAATCGAGCCCGAACCGATCCTCGGACGTCGCGACACGTCACTGGCCCTGATCTGACGGACGGGATCCCGCCTTTCAGCTTGTGACTTCCGTCAAGGCTGCCGGCATTCTCCCAAATAGTTGGAACGGCTTGCCCTCTCGAGTGCATAGTAAGGGATGAGTGGCCGAGGTCGAGAGAGGAACGCCGATGGCCAGACGCAGCTCGAGTGCGATTCTACAGCAGATCCAGACGCTGTTCACCGCGGGGACATGCACCGGCCTCTCGGACCGGCAGCTCCTGGAACGGTTCGTCGCCTGCCGCGACGCGGTCTCCGAGTCGGCCTTCACCGTCCTGGTCCAGCGGCATGGGCAGATGGTGCTCTCGGTCTGCCGCCGCATCCTGGCCGACCCGCACGACGCCGAGGACGCGTTCCAGGCGACGTTTCTCGTGCTGGTTCGGAAGGCCGGCTCGATCCGGGTCGAAGGCTCGGTCGGGAGCTGGCTCTTCGGCGTGGCAATGCGCGTGGCGGCGCGGGCCAGGGCCAATGGCCGCGACGGCGGGGGCGGGAGCGATCAAGTCTGAATCGACCGGGGCGAGGTCGGCGCGCGGGCGGGGAATCTCTATGATACGAAGGATGTCTTGATCGTCATTGGCGCGAACCCATCCCAAGAGGTCCCCGTACCCTGAGCCGTGTTTCCGCGGGGTCGCGCCCACACGGTGTATCCGTCAACCACGGAGTCGCCCTTGTTCAGCTCGTGGCTTCTGGCGCTCGTGCTCATGACAGCGGGCCCCCGTCCGACGCTGGCCGACATTGGTCCGGCACCGCCCACGGTCCTGATCGACTCGGCCGGCAAGCGATTCGACATCGCGTCGTTGCGAGGCAAGGTCGTACTCGTGTCGTTCGTCTACACAACCTGCAATGGCGTCTGCCCGGCGACGACTCAAGCGCTTACCGGGATTCAGAAGAGCCTTCAAGAGGCCAAGCTGTGGGGAACGTCGGTCGCGTTCGTCTCGATCACGCTCGACCCGAAGCGCGACACGCCCGAGGTTCTGGGCCGCTATGCCCGGCTCTTCGGAGCCGACGCGTCCGCCTGGCACTTCCTGACCGGTCCCCCGGCAACGGTCGAGCCGGCCATCACCGCGTGGGGAATGTGGGTCAAGAGCGACTCAACAGGTGTCCTCGACCACCCGTCACGGATCTTTCTGCTCGATCCCCATGGCCACGAGCGCGAGATTTACAACCTCGAGTTCCTCAAGGGCGAGACTGTGCTCCAGGACGTGCGATGGCTCTTGGCTGAGGAAAAGAAGAAGTAGTGACGACTGACCACTGACGCGCTCGGCGCGGGTCTCCCGACCCCGCCGCTGACCCGACCGCGGGTCTCCCGACCCCGCCGCTGACGCGCTCGGCGCGGGTCTCCCGACCCCGCCGCTGACGCGCTCGGCGCGGGTCTCCCGACCCCGCCGCTGACGCGCTCGGCGCGGGTCTCCCGACCCCGC
>JBIOJM010000436.1:0-7117 GCA_044450785.1 Isosphaerales bacterium | reverse complement strand
TGAGAACCGGACGGTCCAGGCTGCCTATCATAACGTCCAGGCGCTCGAGCAGCGGATTCCCCAGGTGACCACCCTTGACGACCCGGTTGCCTCAAACGCCGTCTTTCCCATCCCGAGCGTCGCGCCCCAGTACGCTGCTCCGCGACAGCATCCTGCCCCGCACTCGCCAATCCCTGGAGCTCACCCGGAGCGACTATGCCAAGAGCAACGTCGATTACGCGACGGTGCTCTCGGCTTTACGGGAGGTCCTCCAGGTCCAGCTCCAGATTGCACAGGTCGAGGCGGAGCTGGGCAAGGCCCTGGCAGGACTCGAACGTGCCCTCGGCTGCCAGATCAACGAACACGCACCCGCCGCCGGGGCGGCAGCCAGGGCTGCCACATACAGACGATACCCGCCCAACCGCCATCGCCTCCGTCCCAGACGAGCCCGTTTCGCACGACAACTCCGCCGGCCGATTCCTCAACCGTCGCGTCAGGGCCGCCCGAGCCGCGTTGAGGTCGTCAACTCGCACCCGGGCCATTACATCGACGACATCCCCGCACCCGTGGAGCGGCTCGCCGACACGATCCCCAACGACTGCGGGTGCCATCTCGAAACGGTGATCTGGGAGACGACTTCACCGGAATTGGCCGCGCCGGGTGCGTGAGCCGACCGGCCGACTGGTGTGGTTCACGTTCGGTATGGTATCATGTTTGTCACAAGGTAACCGACGGCGCAAGAGCGACCGAAATCGTGGCCCTAAATTCCGGCCATTTTCCCGAGGATTACCCGACAGTCGCTCAGCCCAGGGACACCGAGTATGGCTCGAACCGATCAGCTCCCGGTCAGGCTAAAAGCCCTCGCGTTTCTGATGCGCCGGATGCCCACGGGAGTTCGAAAGTTCGCTTGGTGGTGGGATCGCTTGTACCAATCCATCGGCGGCGGCGGGTTCGCCGACAATGAAGCGATCGATTCCTTGTGGCCATCCGGTGAACATGGGCCAGTCCGGATCGGGCGCTTTGGCTACAAAGTTGTTCTCGACCTCAGAGCTTTTCCCGAACGCAGGACCTATTTCATCGGATCCTACATCCAGGAGGATCTCGAATACCTGTTCCCCGCGATCCTGCGCAGGGGGGACCAGTACCTCGATATCGGGGCGAACATCGGGATGACCACATTGATGGCCAGCGCGCTGATTGGTCCCGAGGGGAAGGGGTTCGCATTCGAGCCCAATCCCGAGGTATTTGCCCGGCTGAAGCGGCATCTCGAGTTGAACGGCACTTCGAACATCGAGGCGGTCCCGTTCGCACTCTCGAACCGAGAGGCCGAGATGAGCCTCGTCGTGCCGTCCCGCTTCACGGGCCTCGGCTCGCTGGCGGTCAATCACGATGGCTCAGGCCGGAGCTACAAAGTCCGGACCGTGATCGGACGCCCTTACCTCGAGCGCCTCGATCCGTCGAAGCCGACGGTCGTCAAGATCGACGTCGAAGGCCACGAGGTCAAGGCCCTGAGCGGGATCGAGGAGTTCCTGGACCGGCCCGACGTGGCCATCCTCTCCGAGGTCAGCGTCCCATTACTCCGACAGGCGGGCGACTCGGCCGAAGCCCTCTTTGAACTCCTGACGAGGCACGGCTTTCGTCCCTTCGTCTTTAACCTCCAGCGCGGCCGCTTCCAGACCAAGTTGATGGTCGCCGGGTTCGACTCGTTCCGCAACGCAATGCCCGAGGATTGGTGCGATTTCTTGTTCGCGAAACCGGACTCGAAGCTCTACCGCGAACGCATCGCGCCGTTGCTCGCTCTGGGTCGATGAACCCCCCTGACGGGGCAAAACCCCCTCGTCAGAGCAGTTGCCAAACGGGTCGATGACCAGGGGCGCGAGCCCTGTTCACCTGCCGATTCGGGCAGCATCGCCAGGAACCGCATCCCTAGCGATAATCGTCTGAGACGCGCGGCCATCTTCAGGAGCGATCGCACGTCGATCGGCTTCCAGCCATGACGCGTAAAGAACAACGGTCCGTCCTTGGGGGCGAAAATCAAGGGGGCGGACGCTTTCTCGACGGGGTTCTGTGTGACTCACAGGTTCACGTTCTGCAGAGCCCTATGTGCCTTCGGCGGGTTCTAACAAACGACGAAGGTGCACCTTTTGAGCTTCGGTGGCATTCGCGCGGACTTCCAGCCTCCATTTCCTGCTCGGCTCGTCCTTCTTGGCCGTCTCGTCCTTCTTGCCCGCCTCGTCCTTCTTCGTCGGTTCCTCGATCGGCACGAACCGCAAGCCGAACCAGTCGAGCGCCTCCGTGTAATCCAGCTCCTCGGTTGATGAGAGCGCTCTTCGAAACCAGTCTTTGAGATCGGCGCCCGCTACCTCTTCGGCGGTCATCCGGAATTGGTCGGGCGTGAACCCGTGCTCTCCCGCATACCGCTTGTAGGCAAGCCTCATGACGTCATCCAGGCTCTTCTTGCCCCCGGTCACGCGCCGGATCTTGGCGTCCAGGAGGAACCCCACGACGGGCCCCTTGACGTAGTAGCTGACCGAGGTTGCCCTACTTCGGCCCACTCCCGAAGTGCCGGAGCTCCACACGTCCAGGGAAGACTGCTCGAGGGTTTGAACCAACCGCCCGGGTGAGTTTTGGAGTTGACCGATGTGTGACGACATCGAGGCCAGATAGTCTTCGGTTGTACCGAGGCCTGCCCGAACGACGATCAGGTCGCCGAAGTAGGTTGTGAGTCCCTCGGGAATCCAGAGGCTGCCCGTGCGCGGCGGGTGCTCATAATCGAATGGCCCCAGCTCGATGGGACGCAGTCGCTTGACGTTGAACGAATGAAAGTACTCGTGGCTCACGAAGCTGAGCCAGCGGAAATTCGCCTGGGAAGTCGCGGCGCGCGGGGGGCTCGCGGTCAACAACGTCGAGTTCTTGTGCTCGAGCCCTCCGCCCCCCCGGCGGAACACGTTGAGAAAGTAATAGGTCTTGAACGGAAGAAAACCCCAGAACCGGCGAG
The DNA here is from genome assembly GCA_044450785.1 of Isosphaerales bacterium. GTDB lineage: Bacteria > Planctomycetota > Planctomycetia > Isosphaerales > Isosphaeraceae > JBIOJM01. Next base: position 4,140 of record JBIOJM010000436.1, on the reverse strand, counting down.
TCCCCTGCACGATCTTGTTCAGCTCCTGTGCGGCCTTCACACCATCCCACGAACCGAGGTCGCCGGCGTCCACCAGGAAGTGCTTGCTGCCGTCGACTTCAAACTCATGGACAGAGGGATCTCCGGCGACGATCGGCGAATCGACCAGGGTGTCGTAGTCAGGGGCTCGATAGTGGTTCGGCAATCCATCCGGCGCAGGATCGAGCGCGGTCATCGACCGCTTCCACTTCGCCGGCAGCTCGAGCCGGACTTCGTGCGGACGGCGAGCCTGCTCGGCGAGCGTGATGAACGTCGCCGCTCCGTTCAACACGCCCAGGTCGTCGCCGACGTAGTTGGTCGTCACCGACGCTTGTCTGCAGGTGAGCCGGTAGGACACGACAACCTTCAGTCCGCCGCCGGTCTGAATCCGCCACCGGTTTTTCTCCGGGTGCTCCACTTCCAGTGCCATGCCGTCTGGAGTTCGCGCCGACAGGTCCTCGACTTGTTTCGCGTAATCCTGAACTCGATAGAATCCGGGAGACCAGACCGCCATCATCATCTCGATCGACGGGCGCTTTCCCGTGGGAACGACGGCCTCGACCTCGGCAACGTGCTTGTCCGGCGCGCTAACCTTGACCGTGTAGACAATCGGCTCGAGCGTCTGGGCGCTGCCGGTGTCTGGGGTGAGCCCGACCAGCAAGGCGAGGCCCGCGACGAGACCGAGCCGCGACGTCAACCGCTTTGGCATCGTCATCTCCTGGCAGACGCGCAAGACTCGAGCCGGTGATATGCATCCCGAACAAGATTCTCTATGCAGGCAACCCCAGCAGCAAGAGGGAGCAGGATTTCACAGCCTTCGAGCTCAGGGCTTCGTCGCGCCGGTCTCCGGCGGAGGGGCGCCCGGCTGCAGAAACGTTGTTGTGAGGTGATAGGGGATCCCGTCGATCTGGTATTCCAGCTCGCCGAAGAGTGCGAGATGCCCGCTCGAGACCGGCTGCACGAGGCGGGTCATCGTCTCGGCGCCCTTCAGGGGTGCTGATTCCCACTGCGACTCGCGGAAGTCGCGGCTCGCCGAGCGCGCGGTCCAGATCCTGGCGACCACCGGGGCTGGAGTCGCGTGGATCGTCAAGACGGATTCGCCCCCCGCGCCGCGAGCCAGGTCCCAGGTGAACTGCGGAAGCGGGCGGTTCGTCATGACGTGGTGGAAGAATGCCCCCAGGCCGCTCAACGCCCAGTCGCGGTTGGCCTTCAGGTCGTGGCCGGCGTTGGGCAGCTCCATCAGGTACTTCGGTCCCTGCAGCTCGTTCCAGTACAGGTCGAGTGCGTCGAGCGTCCAGTATCGGTCGTTGGTACCGTTGATCAGCAGCTTGGGCTTGGTCAGCCGGTCCCGGTACGTGAGCGGGTCGACCATCTGCCAGAGTTTCGTGCCCTCGGGCGTCGCGACCCTCTCCATCAGCCCGCGCTCGACGTAATCGTGGATCTGCTCGCTGTACTGGCCCCAGACCTTGAGCTGGTTGGGCCCTTGCTTGCCGAGGTTGAGCATGACGATCACCATCGGCGCGATCGCGACGACGCGGTCGTCGACCGCGCCGGTCAACCAAGTCGTCCACCCCCGCTTCGAGCCCCCGGTCACGACAAACTTCGCCACCGGCGGTCGACCCTGTTCCTTGGCCCATGCCTGCACGGCATCCATGGCCCGGACCGCACTCTTGACCATGGGGAAGAGCAGCGGCCAGTTCTCGTCTTTCGTCTGGAGGTAACGGACAAACGTCTCCGCGATCAGCTTGTCCTCGGTCTTGCCATCGAGCAGGGGCTGATTCGGCACCTGGGGGAGGACGGCGACCCGCGCTCCACAAAGCTGGGCCAGACCGAACGCTTGCTTGTGGTCGCCGTCGTTCGCCTGCCGGTCATTGTCTCCTCCCGTGATGAAGAGGAGCATCGCGTCCGGATAGGCGATCTCGCGCGGCTCGTAGACTCTCAGGTCGTGCTTCCACGTAATCCCCTGCCATACTTGCGAGGTCAGCCTGAGGCTGGTGATCGTCCCTGCCGGCGTGGTGCTGGTACCGGCCACGCTCCACGCAAACGCGGGGTCGGGCTTTTTGACGTATTCGTCGAGCCCGGCCCGCGCGCCGCGCACACCTCCCGTCAGCATGAACCCACCTGCCAGCAGGACCAGGCCAAGGCGAACCACCACCACCCGCCAGCGCTGTGCGATCACGATCAGGCTCCTCTTGGTTACTGAAATCTGTCTCGGCGCGCCCAACCGATCGAATCCGCGTTCCGCCGGATCGGCTCACGTCACGTCAAGCCATGACGTTAGCACGACGTCTTGGCGATTCGCAATCGGGTTCATTTTCCCGCTCGCGGTCCGGTCATGGTTCGGGCGCGCCCGGCTCGGCGATCTAAGCGTTCAGTCCCCTTCGGGACACCGAATTCTCTGTCGCCTCGTCAGTAGGCAGTAGACAGTAGGCAGTAGGCAGTGAAGCCGGCGTGGTGCGTGGTGAGGGGTGTGTGGAGCGCGGTCGGTTCACGGAGGCGCGAATGTCCCGGCGAGGTCGAAGACCGCACACTCACGCGTCAGGGGCCGAAAATGGCGTCATGGCGTCATCCGGTTGGCCTCAGACCGGCGGATCGTGCCATTTTTCGGGGTTATCCGGCTCAAGACCCATCTGCTCGTCGGCGATCAGCTCGGGCATGTCGCCGTTTCTTACGGCGGCTTTGCGATCTCGTGTCATTGACAGGACGCGACGGTGCTTGTCCCGCTTGAAAATGCTTTCGGAATGTTGGCGGGGACGGCGAGTCTATGAGGCGTCGAGTTGGGGCGGATCCGATTCGTGGACTGGGGAGCGCGAAGCGGACGCAGGCGAGGAACTGCCCGAGGATGGGACGGATCGGCGCGCGACGCCGGCACCGTGGACGCGCCGGGTCCAGAGAGCCGGGTGAACATGGGTCGGACCGATCGCCGACGCGATACCGACCGGCATCGGCTTGTGGAGCGATTCGGGAATCCCGATCGAGCCCGGGAGGTGCCCGCAACGGAGGCGCCCTGAAGTTCTGGCGCACTCAAGGGGGATGCACCCACTTTTGGCTCAAGCTGTCAACCTGTCGAAATTGGCCCTGTCCCGCCTCGCAAGATCGGACCTGTCCGCTTCTCGGCAGGTGCAGCTCCACAACCGAAGCACCGTAGGCCTGCTCGCGGTCGCACCAGACAACTATCCCTCGGTCAGAAGCAAACGTCCTCCCACAGCAGCGGAGCGACCACCTGAGTCTGCGCCCAACGAGGGCTGAGTTCTAACGGCCATGAGGGAAACACCGAGAACGATGGCGCACACGAGTGTGTTGGGGAAAAACCGCTCCCAGGTGTCACCGCCTTACGGGAACTGGAGTTACGTCCAACGGATTTTTGCTTCGTCCGAACGTACTCGCGACGCAATGTGCTATCAGATTGTTACTTAGCGCGTGACGGCATTTTTTCCGGCCGATTCGTCATGGTGAGGGTGATCAGGCGTATTTCGCGGTTTCTCTCGGAAGCAATGGATATGTCATGGACACGGAGTTGGGGGGCAATACTCAGGGCGGAGGACGGAGGACCGAGGGCGGAGGACGAACGGCCTTCACCGGTCAAAAGTCCCCAAACGTCCGCTCAAACCCGCTCAAAATCACCGATCTCGATGGTCCGTGTTCTTGCCGTAACTGATTTGGAACATGATAGATCCGTCGAATGAGTCGTCGAAATCCGGTTCCAAGTGTGCGGACCTTGATTTTGTGTGATCAAATGTCAAGTTGGAGACGGCCGGCGGAAGGGCGGAAGACGGAGGGCGGAAGACGGAAGTAATTGCGGAGACCACTCGGATGGGCGGAGGACGGAAGTAATCATGCAGAACACTCGGATGGGCGGAGGACGGAGGAGAGATGACGGAAGTCATGACCGTGAACCTCATGGAAAGCGGCGCGTGGGGCGTGGAGCGAAAAGACGTCGGTTTCGCATCAATGGTCGTGTAGGCGGCACAACCCGCATATCGCCTGCCGCTGGCTTCGTACGGACAACTGGCAACCGACAACTGATCGCTATTTTCCGTGTGCCGCGTATCGTCGCGACCCGGCTGTCGGGAGGGGAGCCGAGCCAGTGGTTGAGCATGCCGCGCAGGAGAGCCTTACACC
>JBIOJM010000435.1:0-7121 GCA_044450785.1 Isosphaerales bacterium | reverse complement strand
TCGGCGCCGTGGTGTTGCTCGGCGAGATCGTGTAATTGTCAGCCGATGACGTTTGATTGGTGCTGGGTCCCTGCATGGCGGCGCTGCTCGACGAATAATGGCCGAATGTCGGGATGAGGGTGTCGGGATTGTTGGAGGTGCGGGAGGTGGTATAAAAGTCGAACCCGAGGCAGGTGCCGAAACGCATCGAGCCGGAGAGGTCCATGACCAGGGCGATGTCGCGCGGGCGGTGTACGGCTTGTGCCGTAGCCGAGACTTTCGGGAGCAATTGGGTTTTCAAAATCGAGCTGAACGCGGCCGGCAGGCTGTTCGAGGTGATCGTCGCCGAAATCGCGGTCGTCGGCGAGCCGCTTGTGGGCGGAAACTTGGCCTGAAACGTCTTCGCGGTCTGGTTGTAGTCGTACGAGCCGAAGGTGAGCTGCACTTGTGACGATTGAAGGGCCTGCCCCAAGGTTTGGTTGTAGGTCACGACATTCTGCGCATTGGTTGTGGCTGCAGTCTGGTTGTAGTTGATGCTTGCCTTTCCATTCAAGGTACGCATCGCGGTGAGCGCGGCAAGGTCGGCAGCCTGCTGCACCTGCGTCTTTGCAATCGCCAACATTCCCAGGTCGATCGCGAGCGCCAAAAATGCGACCATGACCACGATTACGAGTGCGAGCATCGGCAGGATGATCCCCCGACCTGGAGCCGGCCCGTCCGCGATTGAGTGTGTGTGTCGCCGCATGATCGAATGTCCCCGGGATGAGTCGCCAGTCAAGATTCGTGGTTTGGTTGCAGGTTCATCGTGGCAGAACAGGACTCGACCTTTTCCAGGCCTTTATACACCTCCCTCGCACCCCATGATGACCGAGCTGCTTATGGAAAAGGAGGTTGGCATCTTCACAAATGGAATAATGTTCAGAAATTTGTAAGTTCCGGACACCGAAACGGTGACCAGATCACCCGCGGTCAGGTTGTTGACCGGAGTCGTGACACCCTGGTGGGTTCCGCTCACGGTGACGGTAAAGTTGCTGAAACTGGTGGATTGACCCGCCATGAACGTGGCTACGATGGTTTGAACGTCCGTGCTGATCGTGGCACTCGTGTTGTTGGCGATGGCGTAACGGCAACCTTCCCTGGCAGCGTTGTTGAGCAAGTTCCAGTCCATCAAGAGCCGGCTAAACTCGAAAACGCCGAATACCAACGATGTCATGAGGATCAAGACCAAGGCGGTCTCAACCGCCACGGTACCGCGTCGTCGAGCGAGGCCAAGCTCACGGATAATCATGGTTCGTCCGCCTAAGGGCGCCGCAAGGGCCTACTGAGCCGGGAGGTCCGGTGCGATCTGAAATGGTGTATCGACCAACGACGTCCAGACCACGGTAACGCTGAGCCGGCTCATGCCCCCGATCGGGACCAACGGGCTCCAGCCGATGCTGGCGAAGGGAACTTGAACACCGATCTGGTACAGATCGAGCTGGCTCATGGCCGTAGGGTCCGTGATGCTGGGAGTGGTGAGGTCAGTGAAGGTCATCGTGAAGAGCTCCTTGTTGGCGGTATTGTCCCAGCAAGTGTAACCGGAGGTGTTCGCGGGCAAGGTGACCACCGGAGCAATCATGCTGGTCGAATGGCCTTTGCCGAAGGCTGTTTGTTCGGCACCCTGGAGGTAGGTGAGAAGGTTCGTAGCGACCGTCTGAAGGTTATCCTGCCCCAGGGAAGCGTCACGCGCGGCTTCACGGCCGGCATTCCAAAGGACCTGCTGCACTTCAGTGAAACGGCCGACCTCCCACAGCCCGGCCAGGATCAGCACGAGGAGCGGCAAGCAACACGCAAATTCCACTGTCGCCACCCCATCGCGGCGATCCCTCGAACCCACCCAAGTCCTCATATTGCGCTTTGCAAGCATAAACTGATTCCCCGCCCGACTCTGAGAAGCGCCTCTATAGTTTGATAGGTCATGACTGCGCTCATGTCAAATCCAGAGGTGATTCTTCGCGTGCTCGGCTGCTTCCAGATGAGCGATTTCGAGTTTGACCACTCTCAGGGATTGAGCCCGCTCGTCGGTCCGGCTCGCGGCCGCTCCGTGGCTGTGGGGCGAGGCGATCGGCTGGCCGAGGTTGGCCTTCCCGTAGCAGAGGGACAAAAACAACGCCAAGCATGTGAGCCGCCTATGGCATCCAAGAGACGGCCCCAGCTCAGTTCGGGGCCCGTGTGCCCTCCGGTCGCGGCGTGCCTCCAGCGGGCATCGGATCTTCGGACGATCGCGATGTGACCGTCAGAAACCCGTCCTTGACCACATAGGTCAGGCCAATCGATCTGAGCAGCCGCTCAAGGGATGACTTTAGCGGCTCACCCTTCGCAGTGAACGAGATGGGCGTCGTTAGCGTCTTCTCGGCCTCCAGGAGTCCCACGGGGTCAACATAAATCGGGATACCCTTCCCGTCCCGGCCCTTGCTGGTCGCTTTCTTGATGTGCTTGAGTACGTCTTCCAGCGAGGTTTTCTCGAAGGTCAGATCGATCTTCTCTTCGAGCCTGTCCAGGATGACTTTCGTTTGCGGATCGCGGTCGATGAGGCGGTACCTTGTCCATGAGATTCTCAGCAACCCATTCTCGACACGGTACCTGAGCCCCAGACGACCCAGCACGGTCGCCAGTGAAACATTCAATGGCTCCCCTTCTTTCGACTCGTAGGTGACCGGCGTCGTGATCAGTACCTGGGCTTTCACGAGTGCCGCGGGATCGACGTAGATCGGGACGCCGGTGTCACCCGCGTTGGTGGTCGCCTTCGTGACATAACTGAGGACTTCCCCGAGCGGGAGACCCTTGACCCTCAGCGGAATCGGTTTTTCGAGCTTCTTGAGGATCGCCTCATTCTTGGCCTTGATAGTTGCTTCGATCTTGCCCTTCGCGTCATCCTCCGCGAACGCTGCTGTGCCCAACGCCAGACCGAGTAGCGTAAGCCCTCCGGACACGAACCATCGCTGCGGCATAACCAGCCTCCCCCGGGCTCTTCATCGACTTCCGCTTAACCGTCCCGTTTTCGGCCGCCGGTGCAGTCCTGTTTCCCGGCGAGACCGAAGACAAGGTCGCTCCGAATGGCCTGATGACTTTCGTCGTGGCGAGACAAGACGACGCGTGGCGCATCGTATCTTTCCACAACACGCCCACCGGCCGGTGGCACAAAGTCAGATGTCATGGGCCGCTGCAAGCGCAAGAGTACCGAAGGTGGGACTTGAACCCACACCCCCTTGCGGGGACCGGATTTTGAGTCCGGCGCGTCTGCCATTCCGCCACTTCGGCTTGCGTATTTCGATTCAGCATCATCCAGAGCCCGGCGGCTGTCAACCCCGAGCCGCCGGTCCGGCCGGCGACCTGAGGAGAGGTCGTTCCTAATACTTCAAGATGACGACGCCCACGGCCACGACGACGGCGGCGACAGTCAGCACGAGACTGGGGGCCCACGGAACGGTTTGGAACTGATTCGATATGGAGTTCGCCACCGATTGGTGCGCATCTTGCAGGCGGTCGTGAACCGAATCCAGAATCGGGGTCCGAACCTCGGTGCTCGTCCCCATGACCTCGCGCCATTGGCCGATGCAAAGCGAAACGCCCTCTTGCACCGGCGCTGCCAATACGAGACCCAGGAGAACGACGGTGGCCGTCCGCAACGCCTTCGAGCTGCGTCGTTCCGGGCGGATGTCATGAGCGATGGCAATGGGAAACTTGTACATTGAGGGCCTTCTTTCCAGGATCGCGCGGCAATCGGGACGCCGCCGGCCGGCCTGGAATCCAGCCTGGGCTAACGCAGACTCAGTGACCGGAGAACATGCCGGCCATTCGAAGCGCGGCGGGACCGACCAACACGACGAACACGCCTGGGAAAATGAACAGGACTAGTGGAATCATGATTTTCACGGAGGTCTTGGCCGCGCGTTCCTCGGCCAGTTGGCGGCGGCGCAGCCGCATGGCATCGGATTGGACGCGCAGGGCGGAGGCGATGCTCGAGCCGAACTTCTCGGCCTGGACGATCACCGCGGCCAGCGACCGAACGTCGTCGACGCCGGTCCGCGTCCCGAGGTCTCGGAGCACGTCCCTGCGCGCCCGCCCCATCTGGAGCTGAAAGTTGGCGATGGCGAACTCTTCACAGATCACGGGACAGGATTGAGCCAGCTCGGTCGTGACGCGGCGCAACGCCGCATCCAGTCCCAGCCCCGCTTCGACGCAGACGACCATCAGGTCGAGCGCATCGGGCAGGCCCAGGAAGATCGACTCGCCGCGCCGCTTCATCTTGCGCCCGACGATGAAATCGGGCAGGTAAAACGCCAGCCCGCCGGCAGCCGCCGCGGAAAGGTACGTTGTTTGCGACATGCCGAAGCGGAGGTAGAGAGCCGGGAACGCCACGCCCAGTCCCAAGAGGAGCCCGATGAGCTTGATCCCGTAGTAGACGGCCACGGCCTGCTCCTGGCGAAAGCCCGCGTTCAAGAGCTTGATCCGGATCTTGCCCAGCTCCTGCGCGTCGGAGGGGCGGAGCGCCTTGCCGAGCTTGCCGGTGGCCGCCGTGACCCTGGCTTGAAACTCTTCCTGCCGCTTTGCCTGGCTTGCCTCGCCGGCAATCGCGGCATGGGGATCGAGCAGACGGTGCAGCCGGTCGTCGGCGGACCCCGGCCGTCCGGCGGCCAAGCCGAGCAGGGACCATGCTCCCAGAGTCATCGCCAGAAAGACGGCGAACGGCATTATCGTTTCGATGTTGAGCGACATCATCACCTCACACCTTGATCGCAACGATCTTCTTGATCACAAAGGCGCCGACCAGTTGACTGAAGGCCGTAATGCTCAGGAGCTTGACGCCGATCGGGGTCGTAAAAAGTGAACTGACATACTCATAGTTCATACAACAGAGAAAAGCGAGAAGGGCCGGCGGCATTCCCAGGAGCACGACACCCGAGAGCCGGCCTTCCGCGGTCAGGCCCCTCACCAGGCCCCGCAGCTCGAATCGCTGCCGGATCAAACGTCCGATCTTGTCGAGCACTTCGGCCAGGTCGCCGCCCGTCGACCGCTGGATGATCACCGCGATCGCGAAGAACCGGACGTCCATGACCGGGATTCGATCGGCCATATTCCGCAGGGCCAGCTCGATCGGAATGCCCAAGTTCTGCTCCTCGAAGACCCGGTTGAACTCAACGGCGATCGGGCCATTCATCTCTTCGGACACCAGGTGCAGCCCGGCGGCCAGACCGTGCCCGGCCCGGAGGGCGCGGCTGATCAGCTCGACGGCCTCCGGCATCTTGTCGACGAATTGCCTGATCCGGATCCGCCTGCGGCGAATCAACCAGAAGAACGGCAGTGCGCCCATGAAGAGGGCCCCGACAGGAGCGGCGTAGATCGGTAGTCGGAACACGATGCCGAAGCCGGCCCCCAGCGTGGCGAACACGGCCACGATGGTCATGAACCGTTTGAAGGGGAAGTGCACGTCGGCCTGTTCGTAAAGCAGGTTGAGGTTCTCCGCGTTGGGGATCACCCTGGTCCACCAGGAAGGACGGCCGAGGTCGATCGCGGCGGGCCGCGCCAGGATTCCGGCGGAGAGGGACTTCTTCTTGGATCGGCGAGTGCGGGGCCCACCGGTAAGAACGGCAAGCCGATCCTCAGCCGCCGTCCCAGACGACCTGAACACCACCAGGCCTATTCCTACAATCAAAACGATCACTCCGATGCCGACGATCATCGGCAGAACTGTTGGGTCGTTCATCACGCTGGCTCCACGCAAAGCCCGCTCGATCAACGGGCGAGGCAATCGGATTAGTCTTGCAGCAGCACGCGGTTGGTGAAAAGGTCGTAAGGAAGGTGGCAGCCCGCCTGCTCCAGGCGATCCATGAAGCTGGGCCGAATCCCGGTCGCAATGAACTCGCCATGGGCGCGGCCGGTCGGGTCGACGCCGATTTGCCTGAATGCGAAGATCTCTTGCATGATGATCGTTTCACCCTCCATGCCGATCACCTCGGAAATGCTCGTCACCTTGCGGGCGCCCCCTTGCAACCGGCTGACCTGGATGATCAGGTCAACGGCCGACGCAAACTGAGCGCGCAGGGCGCGGATGGGCAGCTCCAGCCCCGCCATGCTGATCATGGTTTCCAAGCGCGAGAGTGCGTCGCGCGGCGTATTGGCGTGGACAGTGGTCATCGAGCCCTCATGGCCCGTGTTCATGGCCTGGATCATGTCCAGAGTCTCGGCCCCGCGGCATTCGCCGATGATGATCCGGTCGGGCCGCATCCGCAGGGCGTTCCGGACGAGGTCGGTCGCCGTGACCGCGCCCCGGCCCTCGATGTTGCACGGACGCGTCTCCAGGCGCACCACGTGATCCTGCTGCAATTGCAGCTCGGCCGCATCCTCGATCGTGATCACGCGATGTTCGGGCTGGATGAAGCTCGAAAGCGTGTTCAGAAGCGTCGTCTTGCCCGAGCCGGTACCTCCCGAGATGATGACGTTCAGCCTTGCCTTCATGGCGGCTTCCATGAGCGCGAGCATCTCGGACGTGAACGCCTTGTAGCGCAGCAAGTCTTCCTGGGTAAGGGGTTTCGAGCCGAACATCCGGATCGTGACCACCGGCCCGTCGAGGGCGAGCGGGGGGATGATGGCGTTGAACCGGGATCCGTTGGGAAGCCGGGCGTCCACCATCGGCGAGGTCTCGTCGACCCGGCGGCCCACGCGGGACACAACCCGGTCGATGATCTGGAGAAGGTGGTCGTTGTCTCGAAAGACGACTTCCGACTTACTGATCCTCCCCTCCTTCTCAATGTAAACGTTTTTGGGACCGTTGATCATGATGTCGCCGATCTTGTCGTCCTTGAGCAGCAGCTCGAGCGGGCCGAATCCGAACGTCTCGTCGAGGACCTCGTTCACCAGCCGCTGCCGCTCATTGCGGTTCAAGAGGGGGTTCTCGGTATCGCAGAGCTGCTCGACGACGCCCCGGATCTCGTTGCGCAGCGTCTTGGGATCCATCTCGGCGACGCGATTCATGTCGAGCCGGTCGACCAGTTGCATATGGATCTGGAGCTTAAGTACCTCGTATTTCTCGGCCGCCGGGTCGATCTCCCGGGACGCCTCGTTCCTCCGCTGGGGGGGCGGCGGCGTGGGGACCTGCGGTG
>JBIOJM010000434.1:0-7198 GCA_044450785.1 Isosphaerales bacterium | reverse complement strand
CTGCAATGCTGCCCCCCTCCGGGGGCTTGGGAATCCACGCGCGGCCGTGATTTGATCCTGGGGCTTACGCCGCCAGGCTACGGCAATGCCGCACCCCTTCGGGGGCTTCGGATTCCGTCTGAAGGCGCGACTCCAGCACGAAACGAGATCAGCAGGATCACACCCCGCGACCGAATCCCCGAGCCCATTCCTCCAGCCAAGGAGTTTCACATGGTGTCGCGTGTCGGGCCCCGACGCGCTTTTGGCAGGTTGAGCTTGCCGGATTACGGAACTTGAGGTAAATGATTGCGACATCCACGTCTGGGGTTTCGGTCGCTTCATCCCGCGGGTCAGCGGGTCAACCGGAGCGCGGGAGCGATGCTTCCGGGCTCGAATCAGGGGTCGTCCGATGCCGCGCGATCGCCAGATCCGGCGAGCCCTCTTCCTTTCGATCGGGATCGTCTGCTCGGCCATCTCAACCGGTTGCCTGAGGACGGCGATGGTTCGAACGGCGCCGGTATCGCCCCCCGAGCCTGCTTCGCCCGGAACGCCCAATCCAGGCGATCGCCCGGTCGCAATCAGCGGACCCGGGCAAGGACAGGTGGTTGCGCCGGCAGTGAACGAAACGCCGCCGATGGCCGGAGTGTCGCCAGGGACCGCTACTCCGCTCGTGACCACTCCGATCGTGCCTTCCCCTCCGCCCGCCATCACTCCGCCCAAGGACCAGAGTGCGGTCGCCCCCGTCGAGCTCGCGGCGGCCCCGATCGCGTCCCGATCCATCCCGGCGTCAGACGAACCGCGCGGTGGGACCGCGACAACGCCGGCTGATGGCACAGCCGCGGCCCCAGCCACTCCGATGCTCGATGCCGCGAACAGGCGCCTCGCCGCTGTGAGGCGACAGCAGCGTGAATCGCGCGACGACCAAGCGACGCCGCCTGCCGCGCCCGAGGACAGGATTCCCGTGCTAAAAAACCTTGCACAATCCCGGGAGCGCGAGCCTCTCAGCGTGCCAATCGCCAAAGCGGCTCGGACGGAGCCTCGCCCTTCTGGAAGTGAACACACGAGCACCAGGAACGACGCGGCGACGGCTCCGCCACCGGCACCGGCCACGCTGAAGGAGAAGGACAAGGAGAGAACGCCAGAACAGCCGGAGCGAGATCAGCCGCCGGCCGCTGACGTTCCCCCAACCGGCCCCGTGGGCTTCTCCGCACTCGAAGATTGCGATTCACTCGGAATCAGCGAACTGCGGCTCTGCCGCAAAGTGTCCGGCTTTGGCTCGTTCGAGCCGCTGAACGAGAATTCGGTCAAAGCCGGCCAACCCCTCTTGATCTACTGCGAGATGACCGGTTTGCGGTTCGAAACAAAAGACGATGGCTTCGTTTCGCGGGTATCATCCCGCATCGAGATCCGAGCGGCCGGCGGCGGACCGATCCAGTGGGAACACGAGCTGGGAGCCGGCCAGGATGTTTGCCGACGTCGTCGTCATGACTATTACGTGAATTATCTCGTCGACCTTCCCAAATCGCTGGCACCTGGGTCCTACGAGCTGCGGCTAACACAAACCGACCTGGTCGCAAGCCGCTCAACCTCTTCGGAGATTCCCTTAGTCCTTAGTCCTTAGTCCTTAGTCCTTAGTCGTTGGTCTCTGACTTAGAGGCTGGACACTAAGGCGCTGCGCGGAAATATGTGTCGCCTTTCGCTCCGCGAACGCACCTTCTTTCGCGGAGCGAAAGACGACTTTTCCGGCAAGTTATTCTCGCGCAGTTCCCAACGCGGCAGAGCCGCAACCAAAGCGCTACTGAACATCGCGGTGTACAACTTCTCCGCATCTTGCGGAGAAGTTCAGGGGAAAGAATCTAAGGGACCAAGGACCAAGGACCAAGGACCAAGGACCAACTTCATCGTTCGTGTTCCGCGTCTTGTCAAAGCGCGCAGCGTGGTGAACAATGATGTGATCCAGTCTCGCGGTTCCGACGTGCGTACGGGGATGCGATCATGTCCCAGATTCTGCGGTCGCCTGGTTTGACCCGGGTGCTCCTGCTCGCCGCGGTCGGGCTTGTCCCGGTCGGGTTACAGTTGTTCACCTCCTCGCCCTGCCTGGCCAATCCGTTCACAAGCCAGGACTATGGAGGCCAAGATCCCGTGCCTGACCCGGGCGCGTTCGGTCAGGTCCCCGGTGACGACGAGGCCATGCCTCGGCGCACGTCCAAGTCGAAATCGGCCCGCAAGAAGAGCCGTCAAGCTGAGAAAGATACGACCAAGAAGGCCGACTCGACGGGGAAAACCAAGAATGCCGCGACCAAGACAAAGAGAGGCGACACCGGCCAGTTGAGGTTTTCACAAGATATCGCGCCGATTTTCGTCGCGAACTGTGTGCGTTGCCATAGCGGTGATGGGGTGGGTCTCAAGAAGGGGAAACTGGATCTGTCGACATACGCGAATCTCGAGAAGGGGACTCCCGAGCACAAGGTCGTCTCGCCCGGGAACCCCGAGGAGAGCTCGCTGGTCTCGCGGATCAAGGGACTGGAAACTCCGCGGATGCCCCAAGGGGCCAACCAGGTTCTTTCGGACGAGGCAATCGCCAAGGTCGAACGGTGGGTGAAGGAGGGAGCGAAGCTCGATAGGGGACTCGACCCCAAGAAACCCATCGATTCGTATGCGGCGAGCACCGAGCAGGTTCGACGTGCCCAGGTCGCCAAGCTACCTCAAGCGGAACGTGACAAGGAGGTCGAGGCTGCCGGCCTCCGACGGTGGAAGCAGGCCAATTCCAAGCTGAAGCCTGACGTTGTACCCGGCGGGCATTTTGTCATGTTCAGCAACTTGCCCCGCGACCGGGCCGGGAGCACGCTCAAGGTGATGGAAACGCAGTACGGGCACATCAGGAGGATTCTCGGCGCGGCGGCTGGGAACTGGGTCGAGAAAGTCGGCATCTATGTCTTCGCGAGTCGGAACGACTTCATCGAGTTCGTCCGCTCGGTGGAGAACCATGATGTCGAGACCGACGAAGCATCAATCGGGCGGCTCAACGTCCCCCAGCCATACGTGGCTGTCGTCGATCCCCTGGGCGGTCGGAAAGAGGAACCGGGGGCGGGCAAGCGGCGGGCGCGGACGAAGCGTGGAGAGGAAGGGCCGGGGGAAGGCGTCCTTGCCGATCGAACGCTGAACGGCCTGCTCGCCGAGGCACTGGGGAGGTCCGCCGTGGAATCGGCCGGCACCAACCCCCCGCGCTGGCTGGCGGTGGGCATCGGCAGCTATTTAGCGGCCCAGGTCGAGCCGCGGAGCGCTCATTACCACCAACTCCGTCAGACCGCGCTCGCGAACTACCAACAGGGCTGGGCGAACAGGGTCAACGAAGCCCTGGGTGGGACTGATCAGATCACGGCTGACAGCCTCCGCGCTGTCGGATTCGCGCTTGTGGAGTCAATGATGTCGATCGAGGTGAACCGCCGCTACTTCCCTGCGTTCGTGAGCGGAATGCTCGAGGGCGGCGACAAGCTCGACGACACGCTCCAAAAGGTCTTTCACGGTACTCGCGAGGAGTTCATCAACGACACCGGCGAGTGGATCGCGGCACGTTACGGACACCTCGAATGACCGGGCCGCCCGCCAGCCTTGATCAAGGGCAACCGCACGCCGCCCTAGCCTATTTCATCCCGGCTGGGGCCGGGTCGAGGCACCAGATCTTTCCGGGTGTCGAGATCCGCACGGCCGCCGGGACGAACCTGATGCTCTCGGTCGTCCGACTCGAGCCCGGATCGGTCGTGACCGACCATTCGCATCCGCATGAGCAGATGGGCATCTTGCTCGAGGGAAAGCTCGAGTTCACCGTGGGAGGCGTGACTCGTCTACTCGGCCCTGGCGACATGTGGCGCATTCCCGGCGGCGTCGTCCACGGCGTCCGGGCCCTGGATCAACCGGCCGTTGCGATCGACGTGTTCCACCCGATTCGCGAAGATTATCTTTGAGGCCGCCAAGACGCCCGGGACACCGGATCAACCGCCAAGACGCCAAGGACGCCAAGAAGAAACTTGAAGGGAAGGAGCTCCGGCATCCATGCCGCGCGTGGTCGTTGTCGGATCGAGTAACACTGATATGACCGTCCGGGTGCCTCGGCTGCCGGCGCCTGGCCAGACGGTTCTGGGCAGCACGTTTACCACCACGCGCGGCGGCAAAGGGGCCAACCAGGCGGTCGCGGCCCGCCGCGCCGGCGCCGAGGTCGTTTTCGTGACCGCCGTCGGCGCGGACACCCTGGGCAAGGAAGCCCTCGAGCTTTATCAGCGCGAGGGGATCGACGTCAGCCACGCGCGGATCGTCGAGGGAGTGGCGTCGGGCGTGGCCCTGATCTATGTCGGCGAAGACGGCGAGAATATGATTGGCGTCGCTCCGGGCGCGAACCACAAGCTCACCCCGAACGACATCGACCAACTGCCTGCGTCCGTGTTTCGCAAGGACGACGTGCTGCTCGTGAGCCTGGAGGTCCCCGTGCCGACCGTGATCCGGGCCCTGCGGCGCGGCTTCGATGCGGAGATGTTCACGATCCTGAATCCGGCACCCGCGCCGGCGCTCGCGGAGCCCGAGCTGAGGGAGCTTCTTTCAGCGGCCATGGTGATCACGCCGAATCGCGTCGAGGCCCTGGCGCTGGCGGGAATGAAAGCAGAGGGGGAGACTGAGCCCGATTGGCGGGGTTTGAGTCTTCGCTTGGCCCAGATGGGACCCGCGGTCGTGTTGATCACCTTGGGATCGCGCGGCTGCCAAATGTTCTGTGCCAAGCCGTGGCGCATTATCCCCGCACCCCGGGTTGAAGCGGTCGACACGGTCGGCGCTGGCGATGCCTTCAATGGGGCGTTGGCGGCCGCTGTGGCGGAAGGGCGAGGGATCGACGAGGCGGTGGTCGCCTGGGCGAACGCCGCCGGAGCGCTGGCGGTCAGCGTGCCGGGCGCACAGTCGTCCTTGCCGTTTCGCGACGCCATCGATCGATTGGCGGCAATCAAAAGAAAAAGGATGAAGGATGAAGGATGATGGATGAGTAAAACCCTTCTTTTCTTCACCCTTCACGCTTTGGAAAGGCCCTGGTCATGACCCATCGGTTGGATATCGCGTCGTGTTTCCTGATGATCGCCTGGGCGGTCCTGGCTTGGCTGGGCGTGGGGGGGCAGCGGCTGGCGTCGGCCGGCGACCGGCCGGCCGGACCGCCGCACAAGACCCGCTCGGCCGTGATGGCCCGTCAGGGGATGGCCGCGACCAGTCAGCCGCTGGCGACCGCGACCGCCATCCGCATCTTGCAGCAAGGGGGCAACGCCGTCGATGCCGCGATCGCGGCCAACGCGGTCCTGGGCGTGGTCGAGCCGATGTCGTGCGGCCTGGGCGGCGACCTCTTCGCCATCGTCTGGGATGCCAAGACGAAGCAGCTCATCGGCTTGAACGCCAGCGGCCGCGCTCCGGCCGCCGCCACGATCGATCTCTTTGCGGCCAAGGGGTTGGCCGCGATTCCCACCCACGGTCCCTTGAGCTGGTCGGTTCCCGGCTGCGTCGATGGCTGGGACCAGCTCCGCGCCCGCTTCGGCACCAAGCCGTGGCCCGAGCTGCTCGCGCCGGCGATCGCTTACGCCGAAACCGGTTTCCCGGTCAGCGAGATCATCGCCGCCGACTGGCGCGGCGCCGAGTCGAGCCTCAAGTCGATCCCCAGCTCGGCCGCCTGCTTCCTTCCCGGGGGCCACGCTCCCCTGCCCGGGTCGATCTTCCGCAATCCAGGGCTGGCCCGCTCGCTCCGGTCGATCGCCCGAGACGGTCGCAACGCGTTCTACCTGGGCCCAATCGCCGACGCCATCGTCCAGTACTCCCAGTCGGCCGGGGGCCTGTTCTCTCAGCCGGATTTTGCCGGGCATACGAGCACCTTTGTCGATCCCGTCTCGACCAACTATCGAGGCTACGACATCTGGGAGCTGCCTCCCAACGGCCAGGGGATCGCCGTGCTCGAGATGCTGAACCTGCTCGAGCCGTTTGACCTCAAGAGCCTGGGCCCGCAGTCAGCCGAGGCGCTGCACTTGATGATCGAGGCCAAGAAGCTGGCCTACGAGGATCGGGGCAAGTTCTACGCCGACCCCGATTTTGCCCGGATTCCCGTGGCAACCTTGATCTCCAAGCGGTACGCCGCCCGGCGCCGGGCTGAGCTGAAAGTCGAACAGGCCAATCTTCGACCCACCGCGGGTGACCCGATGCAGGCCGACACCATCTATCTGACGGTGGTCGATCGCGACTTCAACTGCGTCAGCCTGATCCAGAGCAACTTTCACGGATTCGGGTCGCATCACGTGCCGGCCGACCTGGGTTTCGTGCTGCAGAACCGCGGTTGTCTGTTCGCGCTCGACCCGAACCATCTGAACCGGCTCGAGCCGCGGAAGCGGCCGTTCCACACGATCATCCCGGGGTTCATCACCAAGGACGGGAAGCCGTGGCTGAGCTTCGGACTGATGGGGGGTGACATGCAGGCCCAAGGCCATGCGCAGGTGATCTGCAACCTGATCGACTTCGGCATGGACGTGCAGGAGGCCGGTGACGCGCCTCGGTTCCGGCACTTCGGCTCGTCGGAGCCGACCGGCCAGCCGGCCAAGGGGGGCGGCGAGGTCGCCCTCGAGTCGGGAATCTCCGCACTTGCACGGCACCGGCTCGAGGCCAAGGGCCATCGGTTGGGCGAGGCCCCCGGCACCTTCGGCGGCTACCAGGCGATTCGCATCGACCTGGAGCGCGGTGTGTTGATCGGCGGCTCCGACCCGAGGAAAGACGGGGCGGCGATGGGATACTAAGACCGGTAAGGGTAAAGTGCGCTCATGCAAAAGACGCATAGAAGACTGGCGGCGATGTTTGTTTAACCACCGAACACCCGGAAACCCACGGAAGAATTCATCGGTCGTTGAGATGTCTCACGCATGGCAGCGAAAGTTAGCGCCGTACCGCTCACAGGAGCGTCTCACGACTGAATAGACCGGGGAATCTGAGCGGAATGGCGCTAGCCACCGGTGTTTGGCGATCGACGAGCGACCGGGTCACCGGCGGCTAGCGCCGTACCGCTCACAGGAGCGTATCTGGACCGAATGGACCGGGGAATCTGAGCGGAATGGCGCTAGCCACCGGTGTTTGGCGATCGACGAGCGACCGGGTCACCGGCGGCTAGCGCCGTACCGCTCACAGGAGCGTATCTGGACCGAATGGACCGGGGAAT
>JBIOJM010000433.1:0-7212 GCA_044450785.1 Isosphaerales bacterium | reverse complement strand
GTTCCGAGAAGACGAAGATGACAACCTACGGGAAAGGGTATGACTTCCTGGGGTTTCATCTCTCGTCTCGCTCCCGACGCATGCGCGACAAATCGGTGCAGAAGTTCAAAGCCAAGGTCCGGGAGTTGACCGAACGCCATTCGTTCATGTCGCAGGTCCCGAAGCTCGTCCGGAATGGGACCGTGCCGGTGAGCGTTCTCCGGGCCGGCAAGGCGATCGAGGTGGCTCTGCCGGTCAGTCGTGAGCCTGACCAGTTGCTCCGCGGCTATGATGGCGGCTACCCGTCTTACTTCGTCTGCGGCCCTCTGGTCTTCTCGCCGGTGGTTTCGAACGCGATCTCCTACTATTTCCAGTACAATCCCATGTTGGGCGGCCGCAACAGCCCGCTCACGACCCGGCGCTCCGACCGGGCGCGGTTCCCCGGCGAAGAGCTGGTCGTGGTCACGGCACCCTTGCTCCGCTCCCGGATGACCAAGGGCTACGCCGACCCGTTCGGTCAGGTCGTCAGCGAGGTCAACGGGACCAAGATCAAGAACCTTGCTCACTTGGTCGAGCTGATCCGGTCGTGCCAGGACGAATACCTCACGTTCCGGTTCGCCGAGGACTACGCCCAGACCCTGGTCTTCCGCCGCAAGGCGATGCTCGAAGCGACCGAGCCGCTCATGAGCGAGAACGGCATTCCCCGCCGGGGAAGCGACGACGTGCTGGCGGTCTGGAACGGCAAGGTCGCGAAAACCGACTGAGCGGAAGTTGATGGAGCAACTCCAGTGATTTCAATCCCATTCCTCCGTGGCAAGACCGCGCCCGGGACGCTGCACCCGAATCGCCGCGGGCGTCAGGTTATCGCCGATCGATTGTTCCAGAGCCTCGCGGTGAGGAGGAAATGGCGTCACGCTGAATGCCACTGCCGGAACCCCCTCACCCGGCCTTCGGCCACCCTCTCCCCGCCGGGGGCGAGGGGAAGTCGAAACAGCCCGCTGCTTCCTGACCTGGCGCGGTGAAGGGGTTAACCGGTCGCCCTCGCCCCTTTTTTGGGGAGAGGGATGGGGTGAGGGGTGAACCACCGGGAGATCGTCGTTTCGCTCCGCCGACCCAGGTCGGGATCAGCGAGCAGCCTCGGATTTTCTGCTGGCTCGGAGCACCCGACCGTGCGTATCATCTCGAAGGAAGAAGTTGCCGGCTACGGTCATCACTCGCACTTCAACGCGGGACGTCAGCACATGTCAAGCACGGACACACGAGTTTCGGTCATCGTCGGGGTTTGCCGGCAGGATCCCGAGCGGTGGCGCGAGTTCGATTCCATCTACCGGCCGATCCTTTTCGCCTACCTGCACAAGCAAGGCCTGAAGACATCCGAGGCCAATGACGTCGTTCAGGACATCTTCGTGAAGCTGCTCACGAAGATTCACACCTACGACCGGGCGAAATGCAAATTCCGGAGCTGGCTGTTCAGCGTGGCGCACAACACGCTCATCGACCTGGCCCGGCGGCGGGCCAGCTACCAGAAGGCCCTGGACGGATGGGCCGCCGATATGCTCGGTGCCACCCCATCCGATAGCGCCAGGATGACGGCGGAATGGGTCAAGATCCACCGTGAGAAGATCCTCGAGCACGCCCTCAAGACGGTCCGCGCTCGCACCTCGTCCAAAGTCTGGTCGTGCTTCGAGCAGCGCCTGCTGCGGAACCGCCCCGCCTCCGAGATCGCCGCGGAGCTGAAGACCGAGCCCGATGCCGTCTATGTCAACGCCAGCCGCGTCTTGAAAAAGGTCCGCGCCGTCTGCGACGAATTCGACGAGGATATCAGCCATGCCTTCGAGTCTGCGGTGAGTGAGGCTCCGTGAGTCGCAAGGGCCATGGATTGCCCGTTTTCCTGGAAAGGCCGGCCGATGATTCAGTCCCGTGTATTCGGACCCCGGCTCTTGAGGGGCTCGCTTGCGACCGCTCTGGTGATCTCGGCCGTTCTCGGCGCGGCGTCCGCCTGGGCCCTGGGCCAACCTCCTGGGCCGATCCCCACACCAAGGCTCTCCGAGGCCGAGCAGGCACGGCGGATCCAGGAGCGCGACCAGATCAGGGCGGAAGTGATCAAGCTGGTACAGGCCGGCAAGCTGGAGGACGCGGAAACGGCGGCCGTGAAGGAACTCGCCTTCACTCGCGAAGTACGGGGCGAGCTGCACGAGGACGTCGTCGGTTCGCTTCAATGCCTCGCCAGGTTGCAAGAGGCGCGCGAGGACTGAGCGGCGGCCAGGAAAGCACTCACGGAAGTGCTCGCCATTCGCCAGCGGCAGCCGGACCAGAAGGACTGGCGGATCGCCGACGCTGGCCGGGCTTTGGCCGACCTCGGTCGGCGGGCGGCACTCGACCCCGCCCAGCGTCAGCGGCTCCAGGAGGCGGATCGACTGAACCGGCTCGCGAGCGAACTTTATAGCCAGGGGAAGTATGCGGAGGGAATCGATCCGTGGCGCAAGTCCATGGAGATCCGAGGCGAGTTGCTGGGCGAGAGCCATCCTGTCTATGCCACCAGCCTGATCAACCTCGGCGCGTCGTATAAGGCTTTGGGGGATTATGCGAGGGCCGAGCCGCTCGTCCGCCACGCCCTGGAGATCTACAAGCGCGCGCTGGGCGAGAACCACCCCGACTTTGCCCGAAGCCTGAACAACATGGGACTGATGTACAAGGACATGGGAGATCATGCGAAGGCTGAGCCGCTCTTCCGCCACGCCCTGGAGATCTACAAGCGCGCGCTGGGCGAGAACCACCCCGACTTTGCCCAAAGCTTGAACAACCTGGCCGTGCTTTACGAGGCGATGGGGAACTATGCGAAGGCCGAGCCGCTCCACCGCCGCGCCCTGGAGATCCGCAAGCGGGCGCTGGGCGAGAACCACCCCGACTTTGCCCAAAGCTTGAATAACTTGGCCGAGTCGTACCGGGCCATGGGGGATTACACGAAGGCCGAGCCACTCTGCCGCAACGCCCTCGAGATCCGCAAGCGGGCGCTGGGCGAGAACCACCCCGCCTACGCCAACACCCTGAACAACCTGGCCGCGCTGTACCAGGACATGGGGGAATACGCGAAGGCCGAGCCGCTCTACCGCAACGCCCTGGAGATCTACAATCGCACGCTGGGCGAGGACCACCCCGACTATGCCCGAAGCCTGAACAACCTGGCCGAGCTGTACCGGGCCATTGGGGAATACCGGAAGGCCGAGCCGCTCTACCGCAGCGCCCTGGAGATCTACAAGCGCGCGTTGGGCCAGAACCATCCCGACTATGCCAACACCGCGAGCAACCTGGCCGGGCTGCGCAGGGACATGGGAGACTACGCGACGGCCGAGCCGCTGTATCTCGACGCCCTGGAGATCTGGAAGCGGGCGCTGGGCCAGAACCACCCCAACTATGCCAAATGCCTGATCAACCTGGCATCGTTTTACCTCTCCCGAGGTCAGCTCGCAGCAGCAGAGCGATCCTACAGTCAGGGACTGACCCTCCTGACCCAGTGGACCCAGGAGGGGCTCGTTACTATCAGCGAACGCCAGCGCATCCGCCTGCTCACGGAGCAAGGCTGGGCTCTGGACGGCTACCTCAGCGTCGCCCCCGACGCCGGGGTCAAGGTCGAGGAGATCTATCGCCATGTCCTGGCCTGGAAGGGCATCGTCGAGGCCCGCCAGGATGCGGACCGACTGGCCCGCGACCAGCCTGAGCTGAAACAGACACTCGAGCAGCTAGAACAGGCCCGCGCCCGCCTGGCCCACCTGGCTTTCACGACCCCGCCCGCCGGGCGACGCCAGGCCTGGCTCCAGCAGCTCGACGCGCTCCGTGACCGCAAGGAGAACCTGGAAAGCGACTTGGCCCGTAAGAGCGGCGCGTTCCGGCAGGTCCAAGAGACCCGGCGGCTGGGAGCGGCCGAGGTGGCCGCGGCGCTGCCCCAAGGGGCCGCCCTGATCGACCTGGTCAATTATTTCCACGCCAGGCCGCCCGAGGGAGGTAAAGGGCCATTGCGGTGGGAGAGGCGGCTCGTGGCCTTCGTGCTGCGGCGGGGTCAGGCCCCGGTTCTCTTGCACCTGGGTGCTTCCCGACCGATCGACGAGGCGGTTCGGGCCTGGCGACAAGCGCTGGTCGCGGGCACGCCCGGGCCGATGCAGGCGGCTGCCCTCGAGCTGAGCCACCGCTTCTGGGATCCGGTCAAGCCGTACCTGGAAGGGGCCACAACCGTGGTGGTTGTGCCCGACGGCCTGCTGCTGTACTTCCCCCTGGCGGCGCTGCCCGGGCGCCGGCCCGGCACGTACCTGATCGAAGACATATTGATCGGCTACGTCAGCTCGGCGCACCGGCTGGTCGAGACGCTCGCCGCGTCGAGCGAGGCCAAGCCCAAGAGCCCCGAGGAGGAACCCGCCGGTCTGCTGGCCATCGGCGGCATCGACTACCAGGCCGACCCCGGCGGCGCGACTCCGAGCGAGTCGGCCCCGACACCTGGCGTGCTCCTGGCGGAAACCCAGCGGGCGGCCTTCGGGGCCCTGGCCGGCACCGAGCCGGAAGTGCGGCGCATCGGCCAGCTCTTCGACACGGCCTTCCCCCAGCAGCACGCCATGGTCTTGACCGGCGCGGCACCGACCGAGGCGGCAGTTAAGCTGCTGCTTGGCCGGCACTGGCGGCACTTGCATCTGGCCACCCACGGTTTCTTTGAGTCGCCGGCGCGAGTCGCCGCCCAGCGGGCGGGCCTGAAGGCCGACGGCTTCGGCCTGGCCGGTTTCGGGAGCTCGGAGGAATCGGCATCGTTAGCGCTGGCGCCGTTGCTGCACTCGGGCGTGGCCCTGGCTGGAGCGGCCCGCAAGACCGAGGACGCGGGACCTGGCGCACAAGGCAGCCTGCCCGATCGCGAGGACGGCATTCTGACGGCCGAGGAGGTGCACGCCCTGGACCTACGCGGCACCGAGCTGGTCGTGCTCTCCGCTTGCGAGACCGGCTTGGGAAAGCTGGAGTACGGCCAGGGGGTGATGGGCCTGCAGCGCTCCTTCCAGGCCACGGGGGCCCGTGCCGTCGTCGCCAGCCTGTGGAAGGTGAACGATGCCGCCACCACCGTGTTGATGGAGCAGTTCTACACCAACCTCTGGTCCAAGAAAATGCCCAAGCTGGAGGCGCTGCGGCAGGCCCAGTTGACCGTCCTGAACGACCCCGGCTTGGTGAGGGCTCGCGGCGTGGAGCTGGCGAAGCAACGCGGGATTGACCCTAACGCGGTGAAGCTGCCGGACGGCGGGCGCGTCGCACCACCCGATGCTCGGGCAAAGCGGAGTGATCCCGCCCTCTGGGCCGCCTTCGTCTTGAGCGGGGATGTGCGGTGAGCGATCGGGCGCGGATCTGAGCTTGGGAATGGGCCGGGAATGTCTCCCGATTTCAGCTTGGCGACGGTTCGGCGCGGGTCTCCAGACCCCGCCGTCCGCTGGACCGCAGGTCTCCCGCCGGGGCTCGGGGCGGGAGACCTGCGGTCAGCCCAGTGGCAAGGTCAGGAGACCTTGCCACAACTTGGTCCTTGGCCGCGAGAATTCCGGGAAGTTATTTCTGGCCCGTTCCTTGTCTCCTCGCGTTGGTCGGCCTTTTTCGCGACCGGGGAATCGCGCGGGCGAGCCGATGCCGGCCGCGGCCGACTGAACCCGGACGAGCAATCGGAGAGAGAGACCGCCTAATCTTCGCCCCAGCGTCCCGGGACACCGACCTCCCGGAATGAGGGGGTATCACCGCCGGAAGGTAATGCGTCTGCTTCAGCAGACAAACTGAAAGGTGCCTGTATCTCGACCCAGTATCGCTACTCCTCAATCGCGCTTTGTCGTGGGAGCCACTCGAGAAATTGTGCCGGCGTCATGATTGGGATGCCACGGAACGGATGAAGTACCAGCAAGTCCTCATCGCCGGTGACCAAACACGTGGCCGAACCACTGACCGCCAGCTCCAAAAACTTGTCGTCTTTCGGATCGCGGCAGGCACGGATCTCTTCGATGACCTCAACGAATGTGGCATCATGAACGAGTGACGTCAAGAATTGCTCACGATCATGTCGGGTGACGTAACGATCGAACTTCTCCCTCTCAAGCACCTCGCTCAACTCGGCGAGCGTGGTTTGCGATAAGAGGACCTTCCCGCGGTCCAGGGCAGCGTAAAACGCGCGGCCCGGAATCGACTCCGCGAACAACAGCGCGCTGACCAGCGCATTCGTGTCGAAAACGATATATTGCTCAGGATTCACGGAGGATGGATTCCAGGATCTCGGGCGTCAGACCGCGTTCTTGAGCTTTGCGACTGATGTCACGCATGATTTCCTGGAGCGTCCTTTCAGGACGTAGCGCATCGTGAAGGTGCAGGCTCAGCAAGGCGTCGAGCTTGCGGCGCTCATGTTCCGGAGCTGCTCGGTAAGCGCGAGCTGCGTCTGACTCCACGCGAATCGTAATCTCTTCAGTTTGCATAGCCGTCGAGACCCTGAAGTTCCGACACACGACGATCTGTTTCGACGCGAATTGCCCAGGAGGTTCACAAATCGGCTTCAGACACCTAGAGTATGGAGCGCCCGATGCCATCAACTCGATCGGTGCATTTTACACCAACCGCCGCTTTGGTGCTCAATTTCGATGAAGTCCTTTCACGTCCGACTTGGCGAAGCCATCATATCGATTGCTTTCCTCGCCCTGTATTTCGCCGGTGTCGTGACAAGCTGGGATAGCCTTTTCTGGCTGCACTCCGTGGTTGGCTCCGCGGCCATCCTGCTTCCCACCTGTTTCGTACTCCTGTTAATGTGGCGACACTACTGTGGAGGGAAGCCGAAGAAAGACCAGAATCGGCTTGACGAACTCTGAGCGCCGAGTGCTTCGCGATCCAGCTTGTTTCGGGAGAGCTGCACCGATGAAGATCGTCGAACTGGTTAATGGTCATCCTTCGCTTGATGAGGTCATTGCTCTCGCGAAGAAGGAGCTCGTGGTTCTGCGCAAAGCGGATGGATCCGTCTTTGCTCTGTCCGAAGTAGACGAGTTCGACGTCGAAGTCGAGCTCCTCAAGAACAACCCCGAGTTCATGTCGTTCCTGCGACAGCTGTCAATGGACCCGAATCCTTACGAAGTTACTGGACCCGAACTGTTACGCAGTCTGAGTCATCCAAGGCTGGGCAGTTTCCTCCGGGACCACCCCTGATTCTCGGCGGTTTCTGGGACTTGCCGCATCGGTCAGCGGGCG
>JBIOJM010000432.1:0-7227 GCA_044450785.1 Isosphaerales bacterium | reverse complement strand
GTGATAGTTCTCCCTCGGCGGCGAACTTCGCCAAAGACGAAGGAATCGAAACCTCGGTAGGCTTCTCTTCGCTCGCCTTGCCAGTCATCAAAAAGTCGAGAGAGACGTTGAGGGTGCGGGCGATGTCGAGCAAGTTCGAAGCGCTGACGCTACGCTTCCCGTTCTCCAATTCCGACAAAAAGCTCTTGGAAAGCCCGGCCTTGGTGCAGAGTTGGTCCTGCGTCCAGCCGATTTCCAGTCGTCTTTGCTTGATCCGCTCGCCGACGCTCGACAAACGATTCTCCTTGTCGGGGGTTCCCGAAGACGCTCGCTGAATCGCCGATCATGATAGGCTACGGCTTTGCTCGTGACTTTTCAATAGACTGCCATCTTGACTTCTTGTTTTGCGAACTATAGCGTTGAGCGAATACGCACGGTCGGTGGTCTTGAACAAGGTGACGGGGGCGTTCATCAAGGAGGCGTGTCGGCGTTCGACGGTTTCGGACGGGAGGCATGCCGAGTTCACGCCCCGTCGTAAGCACGCCGCAGCCAGCCGATCAGCTCGCGGTCCACTTCCGCCACGCTGCCGACCCTCACTCGGTGAGTGAACATCGCGTTGAAGCTGCCCGACTCCTCCAGGCGTCCCGCCGCGGGCACGCCTTTGAGGATGAGCCCGACATCGACCCGCGCCGTCGCCGGCTGAATCAAGCCGAACTGCTTCGAGCGACGCAAGCTCACATACGCCTTTTTGGGTGCGAGCTCAACGTCCGGGCCAAAGGCCTGCACGGCGGCCACGAGCCGGTCATACACGGGCCGCATCGCGGCCTTCGCCCCCTGATACTGGACCTCGACCAGGTCCGCGCTCCCCGCCGCGGGAGCATCCGCCGCCGCGAGGGCACGCTGTGCGACCTGATTGGCGTAGCCGTGGGTCAGCCCGTGTTTCTGCTTGAGAAAATCGACGATTTCCTTGTGCTTCGACAGCTTCGATCCTCGGGCGATTGCCACCCAGGTCTCGATGGATTTCCCCGTCTTCGCCTCCAGGTTCTGAATCAAGCTCGCCATCCCCTCCTCGGGTGACTTGGCCATGGAACACCTCGCATCGTCTCCGGGCGTCGTGCCGCCTGGCAAAAGGTAAAGTGAGCCGCTGAAATACGCCTGCCTGTATTGTGGGTTGGCGGCGTCGTGTCCGGACAGGGGGTTACGCGGTTCGCCGGCCGCGGGAGTCCCCTTGACAGGGCAGTTTTTGTCCCCAGAATGAAAATGGAGGACTCTGGTCGGGTCCATACCAAGGAGATGCTGATGAGATTGAAATCCGCAAGAAGCATCTCCGCGGTGGTGGTCTCCATCGTCGTGGTGGGGACCAGCATCGCGGGAGATGCCGTCCAATCGGGCCTGAAGGTCGGTGAATCCGTCAACGCGTTCCAGGTTGACGATATCACCGGCCCGAACAAGGGCACGTCCCTCTGTTATCGGTGAAGGTACGGATCAAGCCCGGTGGTTTGCGTGTTCACCCGCAATACCTCCGAGCCCTTGGCCAGTTTGGTCAAGAAGATCGATGCGAAGATCGGTGAGAACGAGAAGCTCAAGAGCTTCGTCGTGATGATACCCAAAAAGGGCGAAAAGCCCGCTGAGCAGCTCCGGAAGCTGGCCGACGACGCCGGCATCAAGCACGTCCCCCTGACCATCGGCGAGAGCCCCGACGGCCCCCCCGACTATGAGGTCGCCAAGGACGCGGACATCACGGTCCTGATGTGGACCGGGCACAAGGTCAAGGTCAACCACGCCTACAAGGGCGAGCTGACCGATAAAGACATCCGTGACATCCTGGCCGACATTCCAACAGTCCTGGGCAATTGAGCCAAGCTGCCCTCATTTCGGGGGAGTGAACGTTTACCACTGCCGACCCGACCGACCATCCTCCGCGACCCGGGCAACCTGCCCCGGGCGCGGCATTTCGGGACCTCGTAACGGCTGGCTCGAACTCTTCATTATTGAGCGTCAGGTTAATAGGTTCCGCTTGATTTTCAGGTACGCAAACCGGCGGCTAGCCCCCTACCGCTGAAGAGAAAGCTCCGCCCCCGTCACCGGCAAGATAGATGTTCAAAGGTTGGCGGAATCGGAGGCCGCATGATATCTGAGCGGCACGGCGCTAGCCGCCGGTGTTTGGCTTCCGGCACGCGGGGGGGATCCCTGTGAAGTCATTAACCTGACGCTCATTAATCGTTGGTCTGCACCTTGTTTCACGGGTTGGAGAGGTGGGACAATGTGGGTCTGTCTTTGTCACGCCCTTTCAGGGCTCTGCTGATTTGCGTCGATTGTCTGTTCCCAGGGCGGCGCCCTGGGCTGATATGTTACTGCCCCTTTCGGGGCGAATTTGCAAAGGTGCAATGCCAAAAGCCGCGAACGGGGCCAGCGCCCTCAACTCCTCGGAGAGAGACATGTCCCGAAGTCGTCGCGCGGACCGAACCCTGGCGGCACCTCCACGCTCGTCCTCGAGCCGGCGCGAATGGCTGCGGCGGGTGGGAACAGCCGGCCTGGCCGGCATCCTTCCGGCGGGGTGCTCGACCCGTCCTCCAGACCTTTCCGTCTCGGATCAGCCGGTCGCTCGGTTCCCCGAGAAAGTCGCCCTCCGCGTCGTCAACGACCGTCCACCCTGCCTCGAAACCCCCTGGCATTACTTCCGCGAGGACCTGACTCCGAACGAAGCGTTCTATGTCCGCTGGCACCTGCAGGCCATCCCCACGGTGGTTGACCTCCGGACCTGGCGGCTCAAGGTCGCCGGCAATGTGCTACGGCCCCTCGAACTGTCACTGGACGAGCTGAAGCGCATGGAGCCCGTCTCGGTGGTGGCCGTCAACCAGTGCTCGGGCAACTCGCGCAGCCTCTTCCAGCCCCGGGTGCCCGGAAGTCAGTGGGGCAATGGGGCGATGGGCAACGCCCGCTGGACCGGGGTCCGGCTTGCCGACCTGCTGCGCCGGGCAGGCGTGAAGTCGAAGACCGTCCAGGTCCAGTTCAACGGACTGGACGAGGGGCCCCTGCCCTCCGTCCCCGACTACGTGAAGACGCTCGACATCGACCACGCGTTGAGCCCGGAGGCGCTCGTCGCCTATGAAATGAACGGCGCGACTTTGCCCATGCTCAACGGCTTCCCGGTCCGGCTCGTCGTCCCGGGCTGGTACGCCACCTACTGGGTCAAGGCGCTCTCGGAGATCACCGCCCTGCCTGCAAGGTTCGACGGCTACTGGATGGCCAAAGCTTACAGGATTCCCACCAACCCCGAGGCCGCCGAGACACCCAATGCGTTGGCCAAGGAAACCGTGCCGATCAACCGGTTGAACCTGCGCTCGTTCATCGTTTTTCCCGAGCCGGATGGCCGAATCCACGTCCGCCGGCCCTGTCGCCTGGAGGGGATCGCCTTCGACGGCGGGCACGGGATCAAGCTGGTGCAGGTCTCGACCGACGGTGGCTCTCGCTGGGATCAAGCCAGCCTCGACCCCGACCTCGGCCGGTATTCGTTTCGCCGGTGGCGGGCCACGTGGACGCCCCAAACGCGGGGTGCCTACCGGCTCATGGTGCGGGCCGTCAGTAACGCGGGTGAGGAGATGCCGGCCTCACCGCGGTGGAACCGCAGCGGCTACATGCGCAACATGATCGAGGAGATCCGCGTGACGGCCGTCTGAGCCGTCGGGAGGAGAGTCATGGTCCGATTCCCTGACCCGTCGGGCCCGGCTCGATGGCTGCCGATCTGGTTGACAGTCGCCCTTGGCCTGTTAACGAGTCTCGCGGCGTACTTCAGCCTTCCGATTGCGGCCAGGCCCGCCGCATCGGAGACGAGAATCGCCCCCGCGCCGCCTGACTCACCAGTCCGCGCCATCATCCTGATTCACGACGAGCCCGATCTTCCCGCGGGTCCGCACCGGGATGCGTTCGTGGCCCGCTGCACCTTCTGTCACTCGCCCCGGCTGGTGGCCAACCAGCCCGCTTTCCCCCGCGAGAAGTGGTCCGAGGTGGTCCACAAGATGGTGACGGCCTACGGGGCGCCCGTCACTCCGGCGCAAGAACCTCAGATCGTGGATTACCTCATGACCTACCGCGGACGGTGAGCGATCGGTTTGCAGACTTTCGCGACTCGACCGAACAGGAATTTGGAAGAGATGCACCCTTCCAGCGGCATCGTGATCGAGACACCCGGGACCGAACACCGGTTGATCCGCGCGCACGGCCTGGTGGCGCTGGCCATGCTGGTCTATACCAGCCTGCTGGGCGTCGCCCTGGCGCTGAAACTCCATGCGCCGAATTTCCTCGGAGGGGAAGCCTGGCTGACCTGGGGACGGCTCCGGCCGGGCCATGTCCAGGGCATCCTCTTCGGCTGGCTGGGCAACGCCTTCTTGGTGTTCCTCTACCACGCCGTGCCTCGTCTGGCCGGCCGGCCGGTGACGAGTCGGGCGCTCGGCTGGGCCTTGTTCGTCGTCTGGAACTTCCTGTTCGTCATCCCCGGCTGGGTCTTGATCATGGCGGGGAGGGGCCAGTGGGTCGAGTGGGCCGAATTCCCGCTGATCACCGATGTCTTCGCGATCGCCGGCCTCGTCTTGATGGCCGTCCAGTTCGTCATCCCCCTGCTCCGCGCCCGGCTGTCCGAGCTGTACGTCTCGGGCTGGTACATCCTCGGAGCGGTTGTCTTCACCTTGCTGGCTTATCCGGTCGGGAACTTTGTGCCCGAGGTCGTGCCGGGGGCCCGGGGGGCGACCTACAGCGGCCTCTGGATCCACGACGCGGTCGGCCTCTACATCACGCCGATCGCGGTGTCGATCGCCTATTTCGTGATCCCGGTTGTGACCGGCCGGCCGATCTTCAGCCACTTTCTCTCGATGGTCGCCTTCTGGATGCTGTTCTTCGTCTACCCCTTGAATGGCACGCACCACTACGTGTTTTCGTCGATCCCGATGGACGCCCAGGTGGGCGCAATCGTCGCCTCGATTTACCTGGGCATGGACGTCGTCCTGAACGTGACGAACCAGCTCCTGTCGCTCCGCGGGGCGGCCGGGGTGGTGGTCCGCGACGTGCCTCTGCGCTATACCTGGGCGGGAATCCTCTTCTACCTCGTTGTCAGCCTGCAGGGGTCGATGCAGGCGGTCATGCCGGTCAACCGGCTGGTCCACTTCACAGATTGGGTGATCGGCCACGCCCACCTCGCCATGATCGGCTTCGCCTCGTTCGCGGCGATCGGCGGGATGCTCCACGTCTGGGAGCGCACGCCCGGCGCCCGCTACAACTCGCGCGCGGCCGGCTGGTCGTTCTGGTTGACGACGGTCGGGCTCCTCTTGATGGTGGTCGACCTGACGGCGGCGGGCCTGATGCAGGGAGCGTTGTGGGCGACTGACACCTCGTGGATGGAGTCGGTCCGCGCATCGGGGATTTACTGGGTCGTCCGGTCGCTGACGGGATTCCTGACCCTGGCGGGGTTCCTGGCGCTCAGTCTGTCAATGACCACGGGCCCGGTTGGGCGGCTGGCCGAGACCCTCACGACGGATGACGATTCCGCCGGGGAGCCGGCCGGTTGGTCCTTGGTCCCTGGTCCTTGGTCCTTAGCCTCACCTGTCCGTGGCCTGGCGTGGCTTCAAAATGCCTATGTACTGACTGGCCTGGCGGGGGTCGGCTTCTTCGTCTTCTCATTCATCGTTCTGGGCGTCTGGCCCAACAGGGTGCTCGAGAGCCGGATCGTCGCCTCCCGCCCGCCGGACCTGCCGCAAACGCTCGGTCGCGAGGCGAGGGGGCGCGCGGTTTACGGCCGGGAGGGCTGCTCTTACTGCCATAGCCAGCTCGTCCGGTTCACGGATGACGACGTCCGACGGTTTGGCCGGCCATCGCAAGCCTGGGAGTCGGACCAAGACTTCCCACAGCTCTGGGGGACGCGCCGGATCGGTCCCGACCTGGCGCGAGTCCGGCCGCAAGTCGCGCGACTGGCAGATCGCCCACCTCTGGGACCCGCGCGACGTCGTCCCGGACTCGGTCATGCCGGCGTACCCATGGCTCTTCGACGGCTCCGCGCGGAATCCCACGCCCGAGGCACTCGACCTCGTGGCCTACCTCGACTCACTCGGACGGGCCGCGCGCCTGGCCGGCGGAGGAACGCGGTCGAACGCCTTACGCGCTGACCCGGAATCGGACGAGTGGTGCGGGGTGGGCTCCTACTCGAGCGAAATCTCGCCCGAAAGCGGACCTGTCCCGCTTTTCGCGGCGCCGGCGGACCTGACCATGCGGATCGCATTGATCAGACGGGGGGCGTACGTCTTCGAGCACAACTGCCGGGGCTGCCACGGGCCCGCGGGCGGCGGCGACGGGCCGGCCGCGCCTGCCCTGCTCCCAGCGCCGCGCGACCTCACTTCGGCCGTCTACTCGGATCGCCGGCTCAGCGTGGTACTCTGGCAAGGCGTACCCGGATCGTCGATGCCCGGGTGGAGCGACCTGTCCCGCGCCGACTTGCGCGCGCTCGTGACTTACGTCCAATCTCTGCCCGCACGTGACACGCTCGTCGACGACTCACTTCCTCCTTCGCCGGTCGACTTGAACGCGACCAGAACGCTTTATGCGAGGAACTGTATGCTCTGCCACGGACAGAGCGGCGGGGGCGACGGGTTGTCGGCGCGCGTCCTCGCACCGCCGCCAACGAACTTCCGTCAAGTGAGACCGGGCAGGGCCCGCGCCCTACAGGCACTCGCCCAAGGCGTGACCGGGTCCGCCATGCCGCCGTGGGATACCAAGCTCTCCGACGCCGAGCGCCGGGCGCTGGCCTGGTACGTGAGATCCATTTACGTCCCCGAAGTCTCATCCACGGAGTAACCGCCTTGGCCATCAACCTGATTGTCGCGGCCGTCACGCTGCTGATGGCCGGATTCGTGGCCGTCTGGATCCTCTCTCCCCCACTTCGGGCCTGGATGGAGTCGCCTAAGGATCGATTCATGGACAGAACCCGGCGCTATTAGAGCGGTTTGCTCATGGATTGCGCACTTGGCAAGTCGATGACGACTCACACTAACCCGACGCGCAAGCGACGGATCCCCAGCCGGTTCCCCTCGCTTGCGCGTTTTGAGGTTGCGCCTTTGCGTCTTCGCCCCGTAGGGGCCGTAACATATCAGCCCAGGGCAACGCCCTCGTCGTTACACACATCTCGGCGGCGGTCGCCGGTAACCCCTCGCCGAACCCCAAACGGAGCGAATGAGACCGCGATGGGACCAGTTACATTGAGCG
>JBIOJM010000431.1:0-7237 GCA_044450785.1 Isosphaerales bacterium | reverse complement strand
TGGTAGGTCTTGGCGACTTCCTGAAGTTTGCCGATCTCGTACTTGGACAGTTGTCCAACGTCTGGCTCCGCCAGTTCGAGCAGGTCATATCTTTCCTTGCGGTAGAACTGGGACCAGAGGGACATCTCTCGATGTTGGCCCAGAATCAGGTCGTAGACCTCTTTGAGCACTGGGCCGCGCTCCATGGCGATCACCGGCCCTCCCGTGACGGGTCGCCCCGTCTCTTTAAGGCTCTCACGGTCCGCGATATAGAGCAATTTCAGGAGCCGCATGTAGTTCATCCGTTTCACCCCGTCGTAACGGAGCAGAACGCCTATGGCCTGAATCGTCTTCAATACACTCAAAGGAAAATTCATGGGGTGTCTCCTTCCGGCCCATGTCGTCCGAGGGGCTTTTCTGAACAGAGTGCCACTATCTTCTTATGATTCGAGTTGGGAAAAGTCAATGATAAACCGTTACAGCGAGCGGTCCGAGCGGTCGATGGCGGTCAGGGCATACATCTGCCGGTAGACATCCTCGCGGACGATCAGATACGTGGTATGCGTCGTTGAAGAGGCGACACGCCTTGACCAATTAACGCATGATATCGAACAATACCGTGGAGGACATCTTTCGAAACGACGTCGTGACGACCCAGGCGAGAATGCATCCGCGACGACTCAAAGTGGAACTGGGCTGGGGCGGGTTCGTCGACGACGTCAGCCGGGTTGGAACCCCCTCGAGGCGGGCATGTCGGATTCTCCAGCGGCGACCATCGCACCGGCCGAGAAAGTCAAGCAGTTCCCCACAACACCGGGCCTCTACTTGATGAAGGACTCGCAGGGGCGTGTGATCTACATCGGCAAGGCGAAGAATCTGCGCAGCCGCGCCAGCTCCTACTTCCACAAGACCGCCTCCGCGGACCGTCGCATCTGCGACTGGATCGCCGAGGTGGCCGACGTCGATTTCCTGGCCGCCGACAGCGAGGTCGATGCGCTCCTCACCGAGGCCAGGCTTGTCAAGGACATCCAGCCCAAGTACAACCAGGTCCTCAAGGATGACAAGAGCTTCCCCTACCTGCAGATCACGACGGGAGAGGATTTCCCGCGCGTCAACTTCACCCGCGAGCCGCTCGATCGCGGCGTGAAGCTCTACGGTCCGTTCCCGCGGGCCAAGAGCCTGCGCGGCGCGATCCAGGTCCTGCAGCGCATCTTCAAGTTTCGGACCTGTGCGCTGGACATCGAGCAAGACGACCCTCGCTGGCGGTGGTTTCGCCCGTGCCTGCTCTTCTCGATCAATCAGTGCACCGCTCCCTGCAACGTTCGGATCGATCGCGAGAGCTATCGAAGCAGCATCCGGCGTCTCCAGATGTTCCTGGACGGCAAGAAACCGATCCTCCTCAAGGAGATGGATGACGAGATGCGCGAGGCGAGCAAGGCCCTCGAATTCGAGAAGGCCGCCCGGCTCCGCGATGAGATCAAGGCGCTCGAAACGCTCAACCTGCGCGGCGACCTGGCCAAACATGCCCAGCCCGAGGTTTTCTACGTCGATCCCCGCAAGGGGCTCAAGGGCTTGAAGCAGATCTTGAAGCTCGATTCAGTTCCGCGCACGATCGATGGGGTGGATATCGCGCACTTGAGCGGCACCGAGATGGTCGGCTCGCTGGTGTCATTCGTCGACGGCTTGCCGTTCAAGCCGGCCTATCGCCGTTACCAGATCAAGAGCGTGACGGGCATCGACGACTTCGCGGCGATCCGCGAAGTGGTCACGCGGCGGATCCAGGGGCTGCAAGAACGCGACGAGCCCTTTCCCGACATCTGGCTGATCGACGGCGGCAAGGGTCAGTTGAGCGCGGCCCTGGACGCGTTCGAATCGCTCCGGGTCGTTCCGCCGGCCTTGATCGCCCTGGCCAAGCGGGAGGAGGAGATCTTCGTGCAAGGGCGGTCCGAGCCGATCGTGCTCAGTCGCCGGTCGTTCGCGCTGCGGCTCCTCCAGTACGTCCGCGACGAAGCCCACCGCTTCGCCCAGCACTATCATCATCTGCTCCGCAAGAAGCGGACGTTGGGCGACGGTGAACCAACATGACCTGCTCGACGGAAATCACGGAAATCTTGACGGGAATCCTCACGACCGGCTTGCTCCGGATTCGTGCTCTGGGATGGTCTGGGAATGCCGAACGATGTGCCATCGAATCCGACCACATTCACAATGTGCCGGACCTGTTGGCGCATTATTCTCCCGAGAGACTTGTCTATTATTGGAACGTCGAGCGTGCATCGTACATGAGCCAGACCCGGGCCTCCGAGCTTGCTGTCTGGGAACCCCTTTGGCGACAATTGAGTGAGCATGTAGAGACAGTGGCGTGCTCGGGCTCGGTGCGCGAAGGATGAATCCGATTCAACCTTCTCTAGCGACAAACTGAAATAGATTAATTACATAAATGATTCTCATCTCCGCTTCAGGACTTGGCCGGCAATATAGCGGCGACCCGATTTTCAGCGAGCTTGCTTTCGAGGTCCGCGCCGGCGAGCGGATCGGCCTGGTCGGGCCCAACGGCGCCGGCAAGACCACCTTGATCCAGATCCTCGCGGGCCTGGATCAGCCCGACTACGGCCAGCTCTTCGTTCGGCCCGGCATCCGGGTGAGCCTGCTCAGGCAGGAGACCGGTTTCCAGCCCGGCGAGACGTTGATCGAGGTCGTCAAGTCGGGGCTTGCGTCCTTGATCGACCTGCAACACGAGCTCGAGGAAGCCGCGCAGGAGATGGCCGAGGCGGAGGACTCGAACGATAGCGAACGGGCAGGCCGCCGCTATGATGAGGTCCATCGCTTGATCGAGCACCAGGATGCGTATTCGATCGATCACCGGGTGGAGGAGGTGCTGACGGGGCTCGGATTCACCGAGCCTGAGTTCAACCGGCCGGCGGCGACGTTCTCCGGCGGCCAGCAGTCGCGGATGATGCTGGCCAAGCTCCTGCTGGAGAGCCCCGACTTGATGCTCCTGGACGAGCCCTCCAACCACCTCGACATCGCGACCACCGAATGGCTCGAAAACTACCTCGCCCGCCAGCCCATCGCCATGGTCGTCGTGAGCCACGACCGCTACTTCCTCGACAAGGTCGTCAACAAGATCTGGGAGCTCCACCTGGGCCGCATCACCGCCTACCCCGGCAATTACAGCCAGTACTGGCGGCTGCGGACCGAGAAAGCCAAGGTGCTCGAACGCCAGTCCGAGCGACAGGACGAGAAAGCCGCCCAGCTCGAGGCATACATCCGCAAGTATGGAGCCGGCCAGCGCGCCAAGCAGGCCCACGACCGCGAGCGAAAGCTGGAACGCTTGCAGCGCGATCGGGTCGAGACCATGCGCGACGTCGTCGGGCCCGTCATGCGTTTCGATCAAGTCGAACGCTCCGGCGATGTCGTCGTCGAGGCCCGCAAGCTGTCCAAGGCATTCGATACGCCCTTGTTCCGCGATCTGAGCCTGACCGTCGACCGCGGGGAGTGCGTCGGCGTGATCGGGCCCAACGGCGCGGGCAAGACCACGCTGATCAAGATCTTGATCGGTCAGGAGAAACCCGACCACGGGGAAGTCAAGCTCGGCCACAAAGTCCAGATTGGTTATCACGACCAGGGCCTGCAGACGTTGGACCCCGACACGACCGTCGTTCGCGCCGTCTGGCCCGAGGACGATCCCGACTGGGTGGAAGGCGACGTCCGCGACTTGCTGGCGCGGTTCGGCCTGACCCGCGACATCGTGTTCCAGACCGTCGGCCAGCTCTCGGGCGGCGAGAAGGCCAAGGCTGCCCTGGCCCGGCTGTGCGCGACCTCCGCCAATCTCCTCGCCATGGACGAGCCCACCAACCACCTCGACATCTGGTCCAGGGAAGCGCTCGAGCGCTCGATCATCGAGTTCGAGGGGACCGTCCTGGTCGTCAGCCACGACCGCTACTTCCTCAACCGGGTCGCCGACCGGCTCGTCGTCATCGACGGAGGCCAGGCCCGCGTGATCGAAGGCGATTATGAGACCTATCAGCACCTGGTCCAGAAGGAGAAGGAACGCGGGGAAAAAAGCCAGGTCAAGCCCGCGCCGTCTTCCAGCCGCGCCAGCCCGCGCCCCGGCTCGACGCCTCAGGCGGGCATGGAAAAGACCAGGCGAAAGTTCGCTTATCGCAAGGCGGTCGACATCGAACGCGAGATCGGAGACCTCGAAAGCCAGGTCGCGGTGCTCGAGGACCTGCTCGCCCAGCCCGCGACCTGGCGCGATCCCGTCAAGGCCGTCGGCACTCAAGAACGGCACATCGGATTGAAGACCCGATTGGAAACCCTTTACCAGCACTGGGAGACCGCGCTGGAAGCGAACTGGTAACGCCCCGCGGCCTTTTCCGCCAGTGGCCCCACTCCCAGACTGGCGAGCCGGCTGCGGCGCCCGGACGGCCGAAAGGCTGCGACCATGCCCGATCCTCGCAAACTGCTCTCCACCATTCGCCGCGCGACCGACCTGATGCGCGCGACGCCGGGCCGCTCGGGCGGAATCATCACGCCGAATCGAGCCGCCGAGGTGATGGTCGTCGGCGACCTGCACGGCAACCTCTCCGCGTTCAAGAAAGTGCTGGCGATCGCCGACCTCGATCACCATCCCGGGCGCCACCTCGTCTTGCAGGAGCTGATCCACGGGCCGCTCATTTACCCGGATGACAAGGGCGATCGATCGCACCAGCTCCTGGACGTGGTCGCCGCGCTCAAGTGCCAGTTCCCCGATCGCGCCCACCTGATCCTGGGCAATCATGAGCTTTCCGAGCTGACCGGCCGTACGATCGGCAAAGACGGAGAGTCCTTGAACGCCAATTTTCGGCGCGGGATCGAGACGGCATACGGCGCTTCCTCCGGCGAGGTTTTCGAGTCTTACCGAGGCTTGTTCGCGGCCCTCCCCCTGGCTGTTCGGACCGAGAATCGCACCTACGTCTGCCACACGATCCCCGACGCGGCCGACCTCGACTCACTCGATCTCGACCTGCTCAAGGTCGACGTGTGGCCCGAGTCCTCAATGAAGCGCCGCGGCACCATCTACGCGCTGACCTGGGGGCGCGACACGTCGCCTGAAACCGCCGACCGCTTCGCCTCGATGGTTGACGCCGATTTCTTCATCACGGGCCACCAGCCGTGCGACCAGGGATTCCGCCAGGCCAATCATCGGCAGATCATCATCGATGGAACCGATCCCTATCCCAGCTATTGCCTCTTCCCCGCGGACCAACCGGTGTCGATCGAATCGCTCCTGAAATGCGCGCGCGTGATCGACGTGCTGGCGGTTTGATCGGCGCTCGGTAGGATGGTGCATGAAGTCGGTCTGGTCGGGACCAGTTGATCCGCGGCCACGGACATCCTTTCACCCTGGGAGTTGAACCGTGAATCTCCGGCGATATTCGAGCAGTCGGAGCACCGGCTCCGCGCTGACCATGGCGGTTTGGCTGGTTTGGCCCGCGTCGTTGATCGCGGCGGAAAGAGGCAATGATGCCGTGACGGCGGCGCTTTATACCGCGAGCGATTTCCAGAAGCTGGCCTCGGGGGTCGACACGGGGTTCGACGGCGAAGCGACCGTCCAGGTCTGGGCTCCGTCCCAGGACGAGTGGCGTCTCACCGCCGCGGATGGAACACTCACGCTCGTTCACCAGGTCTGTTCGGGCGATCCCCATCCTCGCTGGCAGACGCTGGGCACGGTGAACTTGCCGAAGGGCCGGCCGCTCAAGGTCGTCGTGTCCGATCTACCGCCCAAGAACGCGGATCGTTCCGCGACCCCCGGAGCGTCCAAGGACAAGACGGCGCCGAAGGACCAAAAGAAGACGGCACCCTCGCAGAAACCGAAACGAGCCTTACCGGTTCCCGCGCTGTTGTGGCTGTCATCCTCCAAGGATCAGAACGCTGACTCGGTCCTCGACTTGATCCGGGGGCGCATCGACACGATCGAACCGACCCCCGACCACCGCCGAAATCACGTCAGGACCAACGATCAAGGGGCGGATTTTCAGGCGCCGGCCACCGCACTGGCGTGGCGCGACCGGGCGGAGCATGTGCGCGAGCAAATGCGAGTCGCACTCGGGCTGTGGCCGATGTTTCCCAGGACCCCGCTTTACCCCAAGATCTACGGCAAGCTCGACCGCGGCGATTACACGATCGAGAAAGTCGTGCTCGAAACCTTTCCCGGCTTCACGCTCAGCGGCAACCTATACCGCCCGGCCACTCGGAGCGGCAAGGTGCCGGGGATCTTGTGCCCGCACGGGCACTGGGCGGATGGGCGCGTCAACCCCGAGGTGCAGCAGCGTTGCATCCGCTGGGCCAAGCTCGGCTGCGCCGTGTTCCTCTACGATATGGTCGGGTACAACGACAGCAAGCCCTTCACCCACGCGTTTCTCAATGATCGCTTGCGGCGCTGGGGATTGAGCCTGCCCACGCTCCAGACCTGGAACAGTATCCGCGCTCTTGACTGGCTGACTTCCCTTTCCGACGTCGATGCGGAGCGGATCGGTTGCACGGGCGAATCGGGAGGGGGTACGCAGACCTTCCTGCTCACGGCCCTCGACGAACGCATCAAGGTCTCGGCACCGGTGGTGATGGTCTCCGACACGTTTCAAGGGGGATGCGTCTGCGAGAACGCCGCCGGCTTGCGCCACATGACCGACAATGTCGAGTTTGCCGCGCTCTGCGCCCCTCGACCGCTCATCCTCGTGGGTGCCAGCGGTGATTGGACCGCCAAGACGATGACCAGGTCCTATCCCGCGATCCGGGGGGTCTACTCCCTGATCGGCTCGATCGACCGCGTCAGCGCTCAGGTGTTCGACTTCCCGCACAATTACAACCAGACCTCGCGCAACGCCGTCTACGCGGCCATGGGACACCTCCTCCTGGGCATCGACGACCGGGCGTCGACCAGGGAGGGCAGCCAGCAACCCGAGAAGCCCGAGGACCTCGTCACCTTCAATGCCCAGCACCCTGCTCCAGCGGACAGGAAGACCCCCGAACAGCTCGAGGCGCACCTGATCGCGAGCCTGGGGCGGCTTCTCGACGACCTTGCCCCGTCTTCAAGTGCGTCACGCTGGGAGGCGTCACGGCGACTGCTGGCCACGAGCCTGAAGGTCCGGGTTGGGGTGACCAACCCGTCTCCCGAGCAGCTTGTTCACCACGAGCTGCGGCGGATCACCCGCACGGGTCTCACGATCGTCCACTCGACCGTTGGGCGGAGATCGGCTGACGAGGCAATCCCAGT